>JBARCH010000358.1:0-6946 GCA_049793875.1 Pseudolabrys sp.
TCGTGCGCGAACGGAATGCGACTGGCGCGTCCGCTTAGCGTGCCGCCGTCGTCCAGCATAATGCCGTCGCGCGGCTGCGTCGGTGCAACCGTCATGGCACCGATAGGTGCTTCGATACCGGCGCGTGCAAGCAGCCAACCCGCCAACAGCGTTTCGGCCAGCGGCACCGGCAACGCGGAACGTCCGGCGATACTTAGAATTTCAAATCCGTCGGCGAGGCTCGCGCCGGACCCGCCGAATTTCTCCGGCACCCAGGCTAGCGGCAAGCCGGCATCAGTGACCGCGTGCCAGAACGATGCCTTCCAGCCGTCGTCCTTTGCGCGATTTACGGTCTGGGGATCGGCGAGGTCCGCGAAGATACGCACCGCCGTCTCGGCGACGATATGGTCACTCTCGCCCGCCACGATTGCTACCGGTCCAAACTCTTGCCTCCACGTTGGCACTCGCCGCCAGCGTGGTTTTCGATGCCGGCATCGTGGGGGCTGGCCAGAATATTGGCAAGGAGGCAGTGGAGCCGTCGAATATCGCCTGTTCCCGCCCGCCGTATTTCCCGAGTTTCATTTAATGCTGCGCTGCAATCCGGCGTGATGCGTTTTGTCCGGTTGATCGGAGAAACCGCACCGGGTAGCGTGAGCGTCAAAACAACTAACAATAGCGCTGGTGGCTGGTATTGCCTCCATCCAGCGCGGCCACGGGGAGGATAAAATGAGAGCAAAAATCACCGCATTGGCGGCTGCGATTCTGGCCGTCTCATCACTTGCGGGCGTGCAGGCAGCGGAGCCCAAGCATGGCGGCATCCTGCACATCTATCACCGCGAAACGCCGCCCAGCCTTTCGATCCACGAAGAGGCGACGTTCTCCGTGAACGTGCCGGCGATGCCGATCTTCAACAATCTTGTCGTTTACGATCAGCACAAGCCGCAGAACTCGATGGGGACCATCGTCCCTGATCTCGCGGACAGTTGGGCGTGGAGCAAGGACAACCTTTCGCTCACGTTCAAATTGCATCAGGGCGTCAAGTGGCACGACGGACAGCCCTTCACCAGCAAGGACGTGAAGTGCACGTTCGATCTCATCCAGGGCAAAGGGCAGGACAAGCTCCGCAAGAATCCCCGCAAGGATCTGTTCGACAATATTACCGACGTGACGACGAACGGCGATTATGAGGTGACGTTGCATCTCAAGCGGCCGCAGCCGTCCATCCTGGCGATGCTCGCATCCGGCTATACGCCGATGTACTCGTGCCACGTGCCTGCCGCGCAGATGCGTACGCATCCGATCGGAACCGGTCCGTTCAAATTCGTCGAGATGAAGCAGAACGAGTCGATCAAGCTGACGAGGAACCCTGATTATTTCAAAAAGGGCCTGCCATATCTCGACGGGATCGAGTTCACGATTATCCGCAATCGTGCGACCGCGGTGCTTGCCTTCGTTGCCGGCAAGGTCGACATGACCTTTCCGACGGAAATGACCAAGGCACTCGAAACCGACATCAAGAAGCAGGACCCGACAGCGATCTGCGAAATCGCGCCGATCAACGTCAGCAGCAACCTCATCCTCAATCGCGACAAGCCGCCTTTCGACAATCCGGATCTGCGCAAGGCTCTGGCACTCTCGCTCGATCGCAAGTCCTTCATCGACATTATCTTTCAGGGCGAAGGTGACGCCGGTGGCGCGTTGTTGCCGCCGCCCGAAGGCGTCTGGGGCATGCCGAAAGACATGCTCAAGACCATTCCTGGCTATGGCGATGTGCAAAAAGATCGTGAACAAGCACGCGCAATCATGACCAAGCTTGGCTACAGCAAGGACAAGCCGCTCAAGCTCAAGGTGTCGACCCGCAATCTCGCTACCTACCGCGATCCCGCGGTCGTTCTGATCGATCAGCTCAAGACGATCTACATCGACGGCGAACTCGACCCGGTGGAATCGAGTGCGTGGTTCGCCAAAGTCGCGCGCGGCGACTATTCGGTCGGGCTCAATCTGACCGGCAATGGCATCGACGATCCCGATCAGGCTTTCTACGAGAATTTCGGCTGCGGATCGCAACGCAACTACACGCATTATTGCAACAAGGATCTGCAAAAGCTTTTTGACGAGCAATCACAGGAAACCAACGTCGAGAAGCGCAAGAAGCTCGTGTGGGAAATCGACAAGAAATTGCAGGAGGATGTGGCGCGTCCGATCCTGATGCACGCGCGGACCGGCACCTGCTGGAAGCCGTTCGTGAAGAACATGACGATCATGAACAACAGCGCTTACAACGGCTACCGTTACGAAGACGTGTGGCTGGATAAATAAGAACTGCACGAGGTGAGCGCGCGCGGCGGTCGAAAAGGCCGTCGCGGCGTCTCATAATGGCGCCGGCCATGAGGGGCGGCTGGCGCTATCCCCGCGAGACCATGGGAGGATGCGTTGGGGAGTTATCTGATCAGGCGCTTCTTCTTGATGCTCCTGACGTTGTTCGGAATTTCCGTGCTGGTTTTCGTGATGCTGCGGCTCGTCCCCGGCAACATCGCGGATATTCTGTTCGACGCCGCCGGCATGATCGATGTCTCCGACAAGGTAAAGCTGGAGCACGATCTCGGCCTCGATAAGCCGATCGTCATTCAATACGTGAACTGGATCGACGGGCTGGCGCACGGCGATCTCGGATATTCCTACGTCTCCGAAAAGCCGGCGTTGCAGGAGATCGCGCCGCGCATTCCGATCACGGCAAAACTTGCGGGCCTTGCGCTCCTGTTCGCCGTGTTGTTCGGCGTCCCGCTCGGCGTCATCAGCGCGGTCAAGCAGAACACGCCGCTCGACTACTTTTTGAGGGTGATCAGTTTGAGCGGGCTGTCGATGCCATCGTTCTGGCTCGGCTTGCTGGTGCTGATGGCGTTCGTCGCTTATTCCGGGACGCTGCCGATCTACACCGACCCGCCGAAGGGATTCTGGAACTCGTTATGGCTTTACAGTGTGCCAGCCATCGCCGTCGGCTTCCGCTCCTCGGCGCTGGTCATGCGCCTGACACGCTCGTCGATGCTGGAAGTGCTGCGGCAGGATTATATCCGCACCGCGCGCGCCAAGGGCGCGTCCGCTTCCAACGTCAATTACAATCACGCGCTACGCAACGCCGTATTGCCTGTCGTCACCGTCATCGGCCTCGAGGCGGCCTTTCTCATGGGCGGGCTGATCGTCACCGAAACGGTGTTCAATATTCCAGGTGTCGCGCGCTTTCTGGTCGAAGCGATCCGCTGGCGCGACTATCCGATCGTGCAGAATCTCGTGATGTTCATTGCCTTCGTCGCGGTGTTCATCAACTTCCTGATTGATCTGCTTTACGCCGTGCTCGATCCGCGCATCAAGTACGCGGGCTGAGAAATGGGAGCGCGTTAAATGGCCATCGTCGATTACGTCGCCGAGCCTGCCCCGGTCGAGAAAATCCGCGCCGACGGGTTATGGTCGCGCATCCGCTATTATGCCGTGTCGCATCCGCTTGGAGTCGTGGGCGCCGTAATCATGGCGGTATTCGTCTTTGCCGCCGTGTTCGCCAATTTTCTCACGCAATATGACCCCGTCACGACCAATGCGGCGCTTTCGCTTGCGCCGCCGAGCGACGCCCATTGGCTCGGTGCCGACGCCATGGGCCGCGATATCTACGCCCGCATCATCTACGGCGCGCGCATTTCATTGGCCGTCGGCCTCGGCTCGTCTTTTCTTGGCTGCGCGCTCGGCGTCGTGTTCGGCCTTGCGTCGGGTTATATGGGTGGCTGGGTCGATCTCATTATCCAGCGTGTCGTCGATGTGCTGCAATCGGTGCCGCTGCTTGTGCTGGCCTTGGTGATGGCGGCCTCGCTCGGTCCGGCGCTGGACAACACCATTGTCGCCATTGCGCTGCCCCTCGTGCCTTACGCCGCCCGCGTCATCCGCTCGAACACGATGGCGCTGCGCGAACAGCCTTTCGTCGAGGCCGCGCGTGCGGTCGGCATGAGCGAGTTCCGCATTGCCGTGCGCCACGTGCTGCCGAATACGCTGGCGCCGCTGATCGTGATCGCGACCGCGCAACTTGGCGCCGCGATTCTCACCGAAGCGTCGTTGTCGTTCCTCGGCCTCGGCGTGCCGGAGCCGCACCCGTCGTGGGGTCGCATGCTGTCCGAATCGGCGGCCGAATATGTGCGCGTGGCGCCGTGGCTGGTGATTTTCCCGGGCATCGCGATCAGCCTTGCGGTGTTCGGCACAAATCTGTTCGGCGACGCGCTGCGCGATATTCTCGATCCGCGGTTGCGGAACTAGCGTATGATTCCGGGAAGTCGACATCCGTTTCCGGACAGGATCATGCGCCATCGCGAAACGATTGGTCGCGACTCGCAATGACCGTAACGACCAGTGAGCGTGAAGCGGTTAAGCCTGTGGCGGGCGATGCTCCGGAAGCGGACGTCGCGCCGTTGCTGGAAGTCAATGGCCTGCAGACATTTTTCGATCTCCGTCATGGCGTCGTCAAAGCCGTGGACGGCATGACCTTTTCGCTCGCGCCGGGAGAGACCCTGGCGATCGTCGGCGAATCCGGCTGCGGCAAGAGCATCACCGCATTGTCGCTCATGCGGCTGGTGCCGGAGCCGCCTGGCCGCATCGCCGGAGGCTCGGTCAAGCTCGCGGGTGTCGACCTGCTCAAGCTTAGCGACGAAGCGATGCGCCGCGCCCGCGGCAAGGACATCGCGATGATCTTCCAGGAGCCGATGACGTCGCTCAATCCCGTACTGACGATCGGCAACCAGATCGCAGAAGTGCTGTTGCTGCATGAGTCGATCAGCCGCCAGCAGGCGGCGGCGAAGGCGATCGAGATGCTGCGTCTTGCACGCATCCCGGAGCCTGAGCAACGCGCCAGGGAATACCCGCATCAGCTTTCCGGTGGCATGCGCCAGCGTGCGATGATCGCGATGGCGCTCGCCTGCAATCCGAAAGTGCTGATCGCGGATGAGCCGACAACCGCGCTCGATGTCACCATCCAGGCTCAGATTCTCGACATCATTCTCGACCTCCAGCGCAAGCTTGGCACCGCGGTCGTCTTGATCACGCACGATCTTGGTGTTGTCGCCGAGACTGCGCATCGCGTCATCGTCATGTATGCCGGCCGCAAGGTGGAAGAATCGTCGGTGGAGGAGCTGTTCGCGCGGCCGCAGCATCCCTACACGCACGGCTTGATGGCCTCGATTCCACGCCTTGCACTGATGCGTGGCGAGGAGGAAGCCGCCACGGCGCGCTTGCAGGAAATTCCCGGGATGGTGCCGGCCCTTACCGATTTGCCGGACGGTTGTGTGTTCGCGCCGCGTTGTCAGCATGCCGAGGACCGCTGCCGCAAGACCTATCCGCCTTACGAAGAAAAGCGGCCGGGCCACTGGGCCGCTTGCTGGCGCTCGCACGAGCTTTACGGAGACAGCAATGCTTGAGCCGTCTCCTGCGAAAGATGCCGCGGGCCGGGCCGCTGTGCTTGAGGTGCGCGACCTGAAAAAGCATTTTCCGATTCGCAAAGGCTTGTTGCAGCGCGCTGCCGGCACGGTGTTCGCGGTCGATGGCGTCAGCTTTTCGATCGGCGAGGGTGAGACACTCGGCCTCGTGGGCGAATCCGGCTGCGGCAAGTCGACGGTCGGCCGCACAATTCTGCGGCTGATCGAGCCGACCGGCGGCAGCATCGCCATCGGCGGCAAGGACATCACGCATTTGAACAAGAACGAACTGCGTCCTTATCGCCGCCAGATGCAGATCATCTTCCAGGATCCGTTTTCCTCGCTCGATCCGCGCATGTCGGCGGGGAACATCGTGGCGGAGCCGATGCGGGTGCATAAGCTCGCCCGTGGCGCGGAGGTGAAAAAGCGCGTTGCCGAACTGTTCGACCGCGTTGGCTTGCGCAAGGCGCAGATGGCGAATTATCCGCATCAGTTTTCCGGCGGGCAACGCCAGCGCATCGGCATCGCGCGCGCGCTTTCGTTGCAGCCGAAGCTGATCATCGGCGACGAGCCGGTTTCCGCGCTCGATGTGTCGATTCAGGCGCAGGTGCTCAATTTGATGATGGACCTGCAGCGCGACATGGGGCTCGCGTATTTGTTCATCTCGCATAATCTCGCGGTGGTCGAACACATCAGCAATCGCATCGCGGTCATGTATCTCGGGCGCATTGTCGAATACACCGACAAGCGCACGCTGTTCATGCGGCCGCAGCATCCCTACACCGAGTCGTTGCTGCTCGCGGTTCCTGTCCCCGATCCGCGCGTCAAGCGGCAGAAACGCATCCTGCAAGGTGACGTGCCAAGTCCGATGAAACCGCCGTCCGGCTGTCATTTCCACACGCGCTGCCCCTATGCGGTCGACCGCTGCAAGGTCGAGTCTCCGGTGCTGCGCGAGGTAAAGCCGGCGCAATGGGTTGCCTGCCATTTGCGTTAGGAGTGGGTCTCGGTCTCTGTAATATAATTATTGCCCAACCACTCGACGCATCTCCTCTGCGAAACGCCGAGCGGTGGCTGCCTTTATCCAATCGTTCCATGCGATGTGGGCAAGCCCGGAACTTTGCTGCTTGGCTGAGTACAATGTCGCAACTTCCGCTTTAGGCAGGCCGACAGCGTCGTGCAGTTGCATAGTCGCCGTCCAACGGACGGCCATAAAATAATCTGCTCTTTCAATGTTTGACGATTTAAGGCTGACGCGCGGAAATTGCCCATCGATACCGAGAATTCGAGCTTTCACCTCAACTCGTCCGAATTTGGGCGAGACCACGTCATGATCTCTCGAATTTCCGCCGACAATCTCACCGTTAGTGACAATTGCAGTCAGAATTTCTGATAAACGGTCAGGTGATATGATCGAATGGCGTGTAGTGCATTGCGCTGTTAACAGGTTTTGCATCATCTCGATCGCATCCTGTTCCAGAATATCTGGAGACATTGGAGAAACTTAGCAGTGCAGTTTGAAT
>JBARCH010000359.1:0-5143 GCA_049793875.1 Pseudolabrys sp.
TGGATAAAACCTTTCTGGATCAGGAACGGCTCGATGATGTCCTCGATGGCATCGCGCGGCTCCGACAGCGCGGCCGCGAGCGTATCGACTCCGACGGGACCGCCGCCGTAACTCACCGCTACCGTCGTGAGATAGCGCCGGTCCATCGCATCGAGCCCGGCGGCATCGACTTCGAGTTCGCCAAGCGCACGATCCGCCGTCTTGCGGTCCACCGCCTTCGCGCCGTCGACATGCGCAAAGTCACGCACGCGTCGCAGCAGTCGCCCGGCAATGCGCGGCGTGCCGCGGGCGCGGCGTGCGATCTCGTTGGCGCCGTCAACCGTCATCGGCAAGCCGAGCACGCGCGCGCCGCGATTGACGATCTGCTCCAACTCTTGTTCGGAATAAAAATTGAGTCGCACCGGAATGCCGAAGCGGTCGCGTAGCGGATTGGTGAGCAGCCCGGCACGCGTCGTCGCGCCGACGAGCGTGAACGGCGCAAGATCGATCTTCACCGAGCGCGCAGCCGGTCCCTCCCCGATGATGAGATCGAGCTGGAAATCTTCCATCGCCGGATAAAGAATTTCCTCGACCGCCGGATTGAGCCGATGGATTTCATCGATGAACAGAACGTCGCGCGCTTCGAGGTTGGTGAGCAGCGCGGCAAGATCGCCTGCCTTCGCGATCACGGGGCCCGACGTGGCGCGGAAATTCACGCCGAGTTCGCGTGCAACGATTTGCGCCAGCGTCGTCTTGCCGAGTCCGGGCGGCCCGACGAACAGCACATGGTCGAGCGCTTCCTGGCGCGAGCGTGCGGCCTCGATGAACACCGAGAGATTGGCGCGTGCTTTTTCCTGTCCGATGAAATCCGCGAGCCGTTGCGGGCGCAGAGACGCATCCGCGTCGTCGTCGCGTCGTTCGGCAGTCACGAGGCGGCGCGGCGTGTTCACTTGGCCAACTCTTTCAATCCTTGCCGGATCAGCGTCGCGGTATCGGCGGCTTCACCGGCGCTGCGCGCGGCCGCGGCAATGGCAGCAGCCGCTTGCGGCTGGCCATAACCGAGATTGACCAGCGCCGAGACGGCATCGCTTACCGGCTTTGGCGCGCGTTTCTCGTCGAGCGCGCCGGCAAGGTGGACCGCCGCCGGATCGAGGGTGGCGAAGGCCGGCACCTTGTCCTTCAATTCGGCGACGATGCGCTCGGCGACCTTCGGCCCGACACCGGGCGTACGCGCAACCATCGCCTTGTCACGCATCGCAATAGCGGAGGCGAGATCGGCCCCGTTGAGCGTGCTGAGCACCGACAGCGCGACTTTGGCGCCGACACCCTGCACCGTCTGCAGCAGCCGAAACCATTCGCGCTCCATGTCGCTCATGAAACCGTAAAGCCTGATGTGATCTTCGCGCACGTGCGTCTCGATCGACAGCGTCGCCGCTGTCCCCGACGCCGGCAGTGCCTGCATCGTGCGCGCCGAGCAATGCACCTGGTAGCCGACGCCGCCGACATCGAGGATGACGAAATCCTCGCCGTAGGAATCGATGACGCCCTTGAGCTTGCCGATCATTGTGCGACAGCTTTCATTTGCGCCTTCAGCACGGCGCTCTGCCGGTGATGCGCGTGGCACACCGCAATCGCCAGCGCGTCGGCGGCATCCTCCGACTGCGGATCGGCTTTCGGCAGCAGTACGCCGATCATCATGCGGATCTGCACCTTCTCGCCGTGGCCGGAACCGACGATAGTCTTCTTCACCAGATTGGGCGCGTATTCCGCGATCATAATTCCGGCTTTCGCCGGCACCAGCATGGCGATGCCGCGCGCCTGCCCGAGCTTGAGGGTGGCGGCGCCGTTGGTGTTGACGAATGTTGCTTCCACCGCCGCTTCATCGGGCCGGAACTCATCGACGACACGACTCAGGCCATCATGGATGGCAAGCAGCCGTTCGCCCAGACTCAAGCGTTCGCCCGTCTCCAGCGTCCCGCAGGCCACATAGATCAAGCGGTTACCGTCGGATTCGACCAAGCCCCAGCCTGTCCGCCGGAGCCCGGGATCGATACCGAGGATGCGAATCGGTCGCCTCATCGTGAAGACTTGATAACCCCGCCACCCGCTCACGCCTAGGCGCACGGGCCGGGTATTACGCCGGGCTGTACATCATCCGGTCCAGGCGTTAAGCCGCGCGCGCAATTTCATCTGCGCGGATTTTCATGACTCCCGGTATCGGTCTCGCGCTCGGCGCCATGCTCTGCTTCGGCGTCGGCGATCTCATTTACAAGCGCGCAGCGGCGTCCGGCGCCGACCCCGGCCAGTTCATCATGCTGCAAGCCTGGGCGTATTGCCCGGCGATTACGCTCTACGCTTGGATGACCGGTACATTGGAACCGCACATCTCGGCCTTGTGGGGTTCGTTGGCCGGCCTGTTTTCACTCGTCGCCTTCTATAATTTCGCGCGCAGCCTTCAGGGCGGCGCGGTCAGCACCAATGCGCCGATCTTCCGTCTCAATTTCACGCTCACCGCCGCGCTTGCGGTGCTACTCCTCGGCGAAACGCTGACACCCGCGAAGATCGCCGCGCTGGCCTGCGCACTCCTTGCGGTGTGGTTGCTGCTGGCCGAACCCGGCGCAGCGCGCCCCAACATGCGTGCGCTGGCGCGCGTGCTGGTCGCGACGGCTGCCCTCGGCCTTGCGAACCTGTTCTTGAAGTTCGGTCTGCGCGCCGGTGCATTGCCGGAGACGATGGTGACGACGCAGGCTTGGGCTTTTTCATCGACCGCGACGCTGATGATCCTGCTGCGTGACCGGCGGCTGCGGCTCGCGCCCGCAGTGTGGCGCTTTTCCGTTCCCGCCGCGATCACCCTGGTTGTTGCCTTCGTGCTGCTGATGCACGCCCTCGCGCTCGGCGCAGTCAGCGTGCTGGCGCCCGTGACGCAAATGAGCTTCGTGTTCACAGCCATCGTCGGCACCGCGTTATTCGGCGAGACGTTGAATTGGCGGAAACGTTTCGGCCTCGTCGCCGGCGTCGCCTCGCTGGCGCTGTTCGCAGTCAGCTAACACAGGCCTGCATTACAGCAGCGTTCCAGTAAGGAAAACGAGGGCAACGCTGAAGTAGATGACCAATCCGGTCACGTCGACCAGCGTGGCAACAAAGGGGGCGGATGCGCTGGCCGGATCGAAGCCGAGCCGTTGCAAGATGAACGGCAACATCGAGCCTGCGATCGATCCGAACGTGACGATACCGACGAGCGCGGCGCCGATGGTAATGGCGACGAGCTGCCAATGCGGTCCATAGTCGAATAGCCCGAATTTCTGCCAGAGCGTAATGCGCACGATTCCGATAATGCCGAGAATGGCGCCGAGGACCACACCGGTCGGCAACTCGCGCAACGCGACCCGCCACCAGTCGCGCAGCCGCAATTCCTGAAGCGCGAGGGCGCGGATCAGCAGCGAAGTCGCCTGCGAGCCGGAATTGCCGCCGGAACTCATGATCAACGGGATGAACAGCGTCAGGACAATGGCTTTTTCCAATTCCGATTCGAAATGCTGCATGGCACTGGCTGTCAGCATTTCGCTCAGGAAGAGAGCGCAAAGCCAGCCGGCGCGCTTCCGGATCATCTGGGCAAAGCCGATCTGCATGTAGGGCCGCTCGATTGCTTCCATGCCGCCGAACTTCTGAACGTCCTCGCTGCTCTCTTCCAAAATCGTGTCGATCACATCGTCGACCGTGACGATACCGAGCACATGGCCGAATTTGTCCACGACCGGCACAGCCAGAAGGTCGTATTTGCGGAACAGCCGCCCCACCTCCTCGCGATCCGTGAGCGGAGACACGGTGATGGGCTCGAGCGTTCGTGCGGCCGAGAGGATGGAGGCATGCGGGTCGGCCGAAATCAGACGGCGCAGCGAGATCGAACGCAGCAGCCGCCGGGTTTGCAGATCGAGCACATAGATCGCGTAAACCGTCTCGCGTGTGCGCTCGACCTGGCGGATGTGCTGCAAGGTCTGTTCGACCGTCCAGGTGCTCGGCGCACTCACGAATTCTGTCGTCATGATGCTGCCGGCCGTATTCGGCGGATAGACCAGCAGCCGTTCGACCGATGCCCGGGAATCGACATCGAGACTCGCGAGAAGTTGCGAGCGCGACGGCTCGGCAAGCCGGCGAAAGATATCAGCGGCGCGATCGGCGGCCATCGCGCCAAGCAGGCGGCCGGCCTGCTCCGGTTGCAGCAAAGCCACGATTTCCGGGGCCAGATCGAGTTCCGGCTGGTCGAGAATCTCGACGGCGCGCTCCGCCGGAAGGCGGGCGAGCACCGCAGCCGCCGCTTCCGGTTCGAGATGGTTGAGCGCTTCTACGTTATCGGCGACGTGCTGCTGCAGCATCCCGACGCCCAGTTGGGCGGGATCGATCGTCTCGGGAGGAACGAGGGTATCATTTTCCATGGCATCACCTGATGGGGCGGCCGCCAGCGGCAGCCGTGGTGAGCCACTTGGGCTATCGAACCGCGGCTGCCGTTGACGGCATGATCATTGGACTAGGACTGTCGCTCGGCATGAGTGAAGGCATCCGCGGGATGGCTGCGGAAATGGAGCAGCCGAAAACTGCCCTGAACCTCTTGTGCAAGAGCGTCAAGAAAAAAGTGCGGAAGTTTTATGGAAACGCACCGGCGTCTGGTCCGGGTGTCCGATGCCGGCGACGGGGAACGCCAGCCAGGCGATCAGGCGCTCATTTTCTGCATGAGCGCATCGGATACTTCGAAGTTGGCGTAGACGTTCTGCACGTCGTCGTTGTCGTCGAGTGCCTCGATCAGGTTGAGCATTTTCTCACCGCTGGCGTCGTCGAGCGCGATGGTATTCTGCGGCTTCCACAGCAGCGCCGCCTTGCGTGGCTCGCCGAATTTCGCTTCCAGTGCCTTGGCGATGTCGCGCAATGTTTCCGGCGTGGTGAAGACCTGATGCCCTTCCTCATTCGAGGCCACATCATCGGCGCCGGCTTCGATCGCCGCTTCCAGCATGGCGTCGGCGCTCGCAATCTTGGCATCGTATTCAACCATGCCGACGTGGTTGAACAGAAAGGATACAGCGCCGGTTTCCGCCAGATTGCCGCCGCTCTTGGTGAAGATCGCGCGCACTTCGCCGGCCGTACGGTTACGGTTATCGGTAAGCGCTTCGAC
>JBARCH010000360.1:0-1611 GCA_049793875.1 Pseudolabrys sp.
TTAAAAGCCTTGGCGCGCGGGGCGTGCAGGTATTCACCAATGTCGCCGGCAAGCCGTTGAGTGGTCCGGAATTCCGCCCGGTATTCCGTCGCATGGCCGAGCACGACCTGCCGGTCTGGGTGCATCCAATGCGTGGTCCGCAATTTGCCGACTATGCGAGCGAACAGGGATCGGAAGACGAGATATGGTTCAGCTTTGGCTGGCCCTATGAGACGACGGCATGCATGGCGCGGTTGATCTATTCCGGCTTGTTTGATGAGTTGCCGGGTTTGAAGATCGTCACGCACCACATGGGCGGAATGATTCCGTATTTCTCCGGCAAGATCACTCTCGGCTTCCGCCAGATTTTCTATGGCACGCCGGAGCGCAATCCGGTTGCCGAGGAGAGAGGTTTGAAAAAGCCGCCGCTGGATTATTTCAAGATGCTGTATGCCGACACGGCGCTCAATGGCGCGCATGCGGCGACGCGCTGCGGGCATGATTTCTTCGGCACGAAATTTTCGCTGTTTGCGACCGATGCGCCGTTTGATGCCGAAGGCGGCAGCGGGCTGATCCGTAACACCATCGGCGCGGTCGATGCGCTCGACATCGACAGCGCGGCGCGCGAGCGAATCTTTGCCGGAAATGCGCGCGATCTGCTCAGGCTGAAGACGAAGGTTGGGGTGGCGTAATGAAAACGCAGAATATCAAGGTCAAGCTACGCGATGGGGAGATGGGCGCCTATCTGGCTGTTCCAGACAAGACGCCGGTCGGAGCGGTTATCGCCATCATGGAGATATGGGGCGTCAACGACACCATGCGGCGCCACGCGCATGAATTTGCCGAAGCCGGCTTCATCTGCCTGGTGCCTGACCTGTTCTGGCGGCAGGAGCCTGGGGTAGAACTCTCCGACAGAAATCCCGAGCACGTGAAGAAGGCCTTCGATCTCTATTACGACTTCGATTACGACCTCGCCGTGCGCGACATGGAGGACACCTGGCATTACCTCGCCGGACTGAAAGAGAGTAACGGCAAGGTCGGTGCGGTCGGTTACTGCCTCGGCGGCAAGCTTTGTTATTTGATGTGCTGTCGCACGGATATCGACTGCGCGGTTGCGTACTACGGCACCTATATAGAGCACCGCATTCGTGAGGCGCCGAATCTTCACCGCCCCTTCATCCTGCACATGGCGATGAAGGACCGTTGGGTGCAGGCCGAAGTAAACGAGTTGCTCGAACGCCGTCTGGCGCCCAACCCGCTGGTGGCGATCCACAAATATCCGAACGCGGACCATGCCTTTGCGCGGATCGGAGGGCTCACCTACAGCAAGCCGGAGGCCGACCGCGCGCTGGCGCTGACACTCGATTTCTTCAGGCAGCATTTGAAATAGCGCTACCGGGTCCGCCGCTGGCGGCCCCGCGACCTCACGATCCCGCCTGTTGCCGCTAGACAGCGGCCGATGAACGTCCGATTATTGTTCGTATACATACGATTTTGGGGAGGGGGAGATGGCGGCAACCCAGGACGAGCAAGTTGGAAAAGCGCTGGCAAACGAAGGCGGCAGAGCCGGCGTCACTATTCTTGACCTGCGCTACGACCTTGAAGACAAGCCGGCGCCGGTGCAGTCGATTC
>JBARCH010000361.1:0-3914 GCA_049793875.1 Pseudolabrys sp.
GGCTACTCCGGCGGCGGTGGAGGCGGATTTGGCGGCGGATTTGCAACCGGCCTCGCCATCGGCGTGTTAGGCGCGATTTCGCAGTCGGGCGGCCAATACGTCGACGATGGCACGGTCTACGAGCAACCCGGACGGCAGCCGCCGCGACGGTCCGCGCGGCGGAGTGGCAGCGGCGTACCGCCGGTGAACGAGCGGCGCTATCTGCCCGACGAAGTCGTCATCGAAGTGCCGAATTCAATCACGCCGCAGGCGATCGACGCGCTTGAGCGGCGGCACCGGCTGACACGCATCGAGTCGCAACGGGTTCAACTCACCAACACGACCCTCTTCCGCTGGCGCATTCCGGATCGCCGTTCGGTCGCAACCGTCGTGCGCGCACTCGAAGGCGACCGGGTCGTGTCAGCTGCGCAGCCGAACTATCTGTTCACACTGCAGCAAGACAGCCAGGCAAAGCCGGCTTCCGCGCCGACCGAAGGCGATGCCGCACAATATGAACTTGCGAAGCTACATCTGCCGCAGGCACACGCCATAGCGAAGGGCGACAATGTACTGGTCGCCGTGATCGATTCCGGTGTCGATGCCTCGCATCCCGAACTTGCCGGTACGGTCGCCGGCACGTTCGATACGCTGAAGCAGCCGTTCCAGCCGCATTTTCACGGCACCGCGATCGCCGGCCTGATCGCCGCCCATTCGCGATTAATGGGCGCCGCGCCTGCGGCGCACATCCTTGCGGCACGCGCTTTCGATCCGGCGGGCGACAGCGCCGACGCTACGACGTTCAACATCCTCAAATCTCTTGACTGGGCTGCCGCAAACAAGGCGCGGGTCATCAACATGAGCTTCGCCGGCCCGTCAGATCCGGCGATCCATCGCAGTCTCATGGCCGCTTACAAGGAAGGCATCGTGCTTGTCGCTGCGGCGGGTAATGCAGGGCCGAAATCGCCGCCGCTTTTCCCGGCGGCCGATGCCGAGGTCATCGCGGTGACCGCAACAGATTCCGACGACAAATTGTTCGAACAATCCAACCGCGGGGGATACATCGCGATAGCAGCGCCCGGCGCCAACGTTCTCGTGGCAGCGCCGGATGCATCTTACCAGGTGAAATCGGGTACCTCTTTCTCGGCTGCGGAAGTAAGCGGCATCGTGGCGCTGATGCTTCAGCATGATCCCAAGCTCAAACCGGCTGCCGTGCGAACAATTCTGCTCGCGACTGCGAGAGACCTCGGTCCGAAAGGCCGCGACAACGATTTCGGCGCGGGACTGGTCGACGCCTATCGCGCGGTCGCCGAGGAAGCGGCGGCGCCGAAAGTCGCGACAGCGGTGAAGCACAGACGAAGGCACGTCACCAGCGACGCCGAATAAGGATCAGCGGCCGGCGGCGTAGCCCTGCATGCCGCGCGGATTGGCGGCGGCGCGCCGCCGTTCGCCGACACGCGAGGCCGCGGTCAGGCGGCCCTCCGACCAATCAGGACCGACCTCGACCTCATGGCCGCGTCGGCGCAATTCCTCGATCGTCACCTCGCCCACCCGTCCTTCGATGACAAGAACGCTGGGGCGCGCCTCACGCGGCCAGAATGACGCCGCGAAATGCTCCGAGTGCCAGGCCGGCGCATCGATCGCTTCCTGCAGGTTCATGCCTGCATGGACGTGGCGCAGGAAGAATTGCGCGATCCACTGGTCCTGCTGATCGCCGCCGGGTGAACCCCAGGCGAGATAGGGCTGGCCGTCGCGCAACGCCATCGACGGCGTGAGCGTCGTGCGCGGACGCTTGCCGGGTGCGAGCGCATTCGGATGGCCCTCTTCGAGCCAGAATTGCTGCGCGCGCGTGCCGAGACAAAATCCGAGTTCAGGAATCGTGGGCGACGACTGCAGCCAGCCGCCTGACGGCGTCGACGACACCATGTTGCCGGCTTTGTCGATGATGTCGAAATGAACGGTATCGCCCCGCATCACGCCGGCGCTATCGAGTTTGGCATCGTCGACGAGGATGACGCCCGGATCGTGCGTGTCGTCGTGAGTCCAGATTTTGCCGACCGTCGGTTCGCCCGCGCCGGCCACCTTGTGCGTGCCGTCCGGCACGCGAATCGAAAGCTGCTTGCCGAAACCTTTGATGAAGCCAGGCCGTTGCTCGAGCGAGGCGGTGTCCCCGACGAGTTTCTTTCGCTCGGCGTTGTAGGCGTCGGAGAGCAAGGTCGCGAGCGGCACCTCGACGAAATCCGGATCGCCATAGAAGGTATCGCGGTCGGCATAGGCGAGCTTTGAGCATTCGACCAGCGTGTGAATGAAGTCAGCGCTCGTCGGATCGATCCGGCCGAGATGAAACTGCTTCATCAGCGCGAGTTGCTGAAGCATCGCCGGTCCCTGGCTCCAGGGCCCGCATTTGCAAACCATGTAGTTGCCGTAGTCGAGCGTCGCCGGTGCTTCGACGCGCGGCCGCCAACGCGCCATATCCTCGCCAGTGAGCACGCCGCGATGACGTTCACCGCTCGTGTCCATCACATCCTGCGTGCGGCAGAACTTGTCGATCGCCTCGGCGACGAAACCTTGCGACCAGGTCTTGCGCGCACGCTCTATCTGCGCTTCGCGATTTCCGCCGGCACTCTCCGCCTCGCGCAGGATGCGGGCATAAGTATCGGCAAGCGCGCGGTTAGTGAACATGCTGCCCGGCTTCGGAACTTCGCCGCCCGGCAGATAGACCGCGGCCGAGGTCGGCCAGTGCTTGCGAAAAAGCTCTTCGACCGTTTCGATGGTCGCGGCGGCCCGCTCGACCAGCGGATGGCCGTTGCGGGCATAAGCGATCGCGGGCGCAAGCACATCGGCAAGTTTCATGGTGCCGTAGTCGCGCAACAGCAGCATCCAGGTCTCGAACATACCGGGCACGCAGGCCGCGAGCAGCCCGGTGCCGGGTACGAGATCGAGCCCGAGACTCTTGTAATGAGCCATCGTGGCGCCAGCCGGCGCAGGCCCCTGGCCGCAGATCACTTCGACCTTTCCCTTGCGCACGTCGTACGTGATCACAGGCACGTCGCCGCCGGCGCCGTTGAGATGCGGCTCGACGATCTGCAGCGTGAACGCGGTTGCAACCGCGGCATCGAAAGCGTTTCCGCCCTTTTCCAGCGTCGCCATGCCAACGGCGGTGGCAATCCAATGCGTCGCGGTAACGACGCCAAATGTGCCCTCGATCTCGGGGCGTGTCGTGAAAGGGCTTGGGTTTATTTTTGCGACCATTGCGGAATTCCTGCTTGAACGGCTGCACGGTACAGGGGCGGCAGATCGGCGCTAACGCAAATCATCACACAACAAACTTTGCCGCCCGTCTTCTTTGCGACCAGCCTTCTCCGCTGGAGCTTCGGCTTGGCAAGCACGGGGGCGAAGGCGGGCACGTGCTATCGCCCCTGTTCTTTGCGGCGCGGGGTACGCCGTCTTCCTTTTCCCTCTTCCCCGCTCCGCCTTCGCCCTTTGGGCTACGGCGCGATAAGCGAGGGAATGGAGCGCCGCAAGGCGCGTCCTTTCTTCTTTGTGCCGCGTCTTGTTTCCAAGACGCGGGCGCCTTCCGGCGCTCCATCGCGGCGTTCTCCTTACGACGCCGGGCCGCGCTTTCGGGCGTGTGCGAATGGCACGACCGTCAGCGAGCTCCTCGCGGGGACCCATAGTAGTCCCGGGCGGAGTCCCGGCGCCGCCCGAGTGCGGAGACTACGTTCGTCTCCGCCCGCAGGCGCCGCACCTTGCTCCATCTCCAAGCGTCCCTAGACGACGCCCTCAGCCGAGCAAGGCACGCTGAATATAAGTCCGGTCCGCAGAGCGGGGATAAGTATTTTTTCTTCGCCCAATTCAAACTGCACTGCTAAGTTTCTCCAATGTCTCCAAATATTCTGGAACAGGATGCGATCGAGATGATCGCAAATCCTGTTAAC
>JBARCH010000362.1:0-11600 GCA_049793875.1 Pseudolabrys sp.
GAATATTACCGGCGATCCACATCAGGAAGATCAGCACCACGCCGAGGGTGAAGGGAAAACTCAGATAATGGTGCGAGTACCGCGCCCACTCCGACCATGTGGTGAAAGCTTGCGGCCCGATCAGCGGTAGCAACAGCGGCCGTCCGAACGTGATGTTGAGGCCCGAGATCGCCAGGATGATGAAACAGGTTGCCGTCATCCAGTGCACGAACCGCTCGAAAGCATTGAAGCGAACGAGTTTGCGGCCGGACCGCCCGCTTTCGATCTTCACCATTCCGCGCACGAGATAGAAAATAATCAGCACGGCTAACACACCTAGAATGGCGATACCGCCGATCCAGTGCAGCGTGACGGTACGGAATTCGCGCCAGTCCCGGCCTCCGGGATGTTCGATCACGTAAGACTTCACATCGGGGATTGTGCCGCGGCCCTCAATCTTGTTGAACTGCTGGAGCAATTGCCGCTCCTTGACCGCATTGGCGGCCGGATTGACGGAAGTCGGCTGTTGCGCGCCGACCGGGCTAACCACTGTGACGATAAAAATGAACGCGAATGCGCCGGCAATCGAGCGAACCCGCTTGAAGAGCTTCGCCATGCCATCTTCTCCTTATCCCTCGGGGCTTTTAATGACGAAATCGGCGGTGCAAAGTCTCATCCCTGCACAGCTACGATGGAATCATGTTGCGATTGTCTCGCGGTAGGCGGTCTGCCAACCCCAGGCGCCGGACCCGTAGCCGCGCTTCGACACGCGCTCCTTGTAGATTTGAGCAATAACGTCGCCGTCGCCGGCAAGCAGCGACTTGGTCGAGCACATTTCCGCGCACAGTGGCAGCTTGCCTTCGGCCAGCCGATTGGCGCCGTACTTCTCGTATTCTTCCTTGCTGTTGTCGGCCTCAGGCCCGCCGGCGCAGAAGGTGCATTTGTCCATCTTGCCGCGCGAACCAAAATTGCCAACCTTTGGATATTGCGGCGCGCCAAACGGGCATGCGTAGAAGCAATAGCCGCAGCCGATGCAAAGGTCCTTGGAGTGAAGCACTACGGCATCCGCCGTCGTGTAGAAACAATTTACCGGACAGACAGCGGCGCACGGCGCATCGGTGCAGTGCATGCAGGCCATGGAAACCGACCGCTCTCCGGGCTTTCCATCATTGAGGGTGACCACGCGGCGGCGGTTGATGCCCCATGGCACCTCGTTCTCGTTCTTGCAGGCGGTGACACAGGCGTTGCATTCGATGCAACGGTCGGCGTCGCAGAGAAATTTCATACGTGCCATGATCGTTGCTCCTTACGCTGCCAAAATCTGGCAGAGAGTGACCTTGGGTTCTTGCATGCCCGTTGCCGGGTCATAACCATAGGTGGTGATCGTGTTCGCGCTTTCGCCGAGCACGATCGGATCGGTGCCCTTTGGATAGTTTCCGCGCAGGTCCTGTCCGCCAAGCCAGCCACCGAAATGGAACGGCATCCATGCGACGCCTTTGCCGACACGTTCGGTAACCAATGCTTTCATCTTTGCTTTCGAGCCGTTTTCGGCGCCCGTGACCCAGACCCACGCGCCATCCTTGATGCCGCGGGAACCGGCGTCTCCCGGACTGATTTCGATGAACATGTCTTGCTGCAATTCGGCCAGCCACTTGTTGGACCTGGTCTCTTCGCCGCCGCCTTCGTACTCGACCAGACGGCCGGTCGAAAGAATCAGCGGGAATTGCTTGGCGATACCCTTGTCGACGGCGGCTTTCTGCACCGAGAAGCCGATATTCGGCAGCCGGAACTGTTTCGCGTCGGGCAGCGTGGGATATTTCGCGACCAGGTCGATACGAGGCGTGTAGATAGGCTCACGATGCACCGGAATCGGATCCGGCAATCCGAACGCATTCATGCGCGCCTTGCCGTTTCCGTAGGGGATACAGTTATGCTTCATGGCGACACGCTGGATGCCGCCCGAAAGATCGGTCGACCAGGACACTGAATCCGGATTGGTCGGGCTGACCTTGTTGATGACAGCCATTTCCGCCTCGGTCAGATCTTTATCCCAGCCAAGTTTTTTGAGGACGCTCAACGTGAACTCAGGATAGCCGTCCTTGATCTCCGAATCCTTGGAATAGGAACCATCGGCAAGCAGACTGACCTTGCGGGTCGTGCCGTCCGGCAGCTTTTCCTCCCGTTCCAGGCCAAAGCGCGGACGGAACGTTCCGCCGCCGTCCATGACTGCGAGGTTCGTGTTGTAGAGCAGTGGCGTTCCCGGATGCTTGACAGCCGGCGAGCCCCAGCAGGGCCAAGGAAGACCGTAATAATCGCCGCCAACCTCTGGATCGTCCTTCGGTGCGCGCATTGTCACAAGATCGAACTTGGCCTGGTTTTTCATGTGCGCCTTCAGGCGTTCAGGCGACTGACCGCAGTAGCCGGTCGACCAGCTGCCGCGGTTGATTTCGCGAAGAATGTCCTCCGCCTCCGGCAGGTTGTTTTCGACCTTGATGTTCTTGAACATCTTGTCGGCGAAGCCACACTTTTTGGCGATCAGATACATGACCTCGAGGTCGTCCTTCGACTCGAAGATCGGCTTTACGATTTGCTCGCCCCACTGCAGTGCCCGGTTCGTGGCGACGCGGGAGCCTTTTGATTCGAACTGCGTGGCAACCGGCAAGAGATACATGTTGTCCTTGCGGCCGGCGTTGACCGCCAGTGAAGCCCAGGTCGTGGGATGCGGATCGGCAACCACCAGAAGCTCAAGCGCCTTCAAACCTTTGAGCGACTCCGGGACACGAGTGATGCTGTTGCTGGCGTGGCCCTGAACGAACACGGCTCGCACATTGTCCTTCTGCCCGACCTGATCCTTCGGCAGAATCGCGGCGTCGAACCAGCGAGTAAGCGGGATGCCGGGCGTCTCCATAACTTTCTTGTCGTCGAAACGCGCCTGCAACCAATCGTAATCGGTTTCCCAGACTCGCGACCAATGCTTCCACGCGCCCTCTGTAAGGCCGTAGTAGAACGGCAGCGTAACGATATCGAGCCCGACGTCGGTCGCGCCCTGCACGTTATCATGGCCGCGCATGATGTTGGCGCCCGTGCCTTGCTTGCCAACATTGCCGGTCATAAGCAGAGCGATACAGCTCGCGCGCACGTTGGCGGTGCCAACCGAGTGCTGGGTCTGGCCCATGCACCAAATTAACGTCGCCGGCTTCTCGGTGGCGAACTTCTTCGCGACACGTTCCAATTGGGCTCCAGGAATGCCGGTGACGCGTTCGGTTTCTTCCGGATTCCATTTCTCCACTTCCTTGCGGAGATCGTCGAAGCCATAAACGCGCTGCTTGATGAACTCCTTGTCTTCCCATCCGTTTTTCAGGATGTGCCACATCATTCCGTAAAGCACCGGAATGTCTGTACCGGGACGCATGCGTACATATTCAGTCGCGTGCGAAGCCGTCCGGGTCAGGCGCGGGTCGATGACAATGAAATTCGCGTTGTTGAGCTCTTTTGCTTCCAGCATGTGCTGCATGGCGACGGGATGCGCCTCGGCAGCATTGCTTCCCATATAGATCAGCGTCTTCGAATTGCGCATGTCGTTGACACTGTTGGTCATCGCGCCGTAGCCCCAGGTATTGGCCACGCCGGTAACCGTCGTCGAATGGCAGATGCGTGCCTGGTGATCGGTGTTGTTGGTGCCCCAGTAGGCACCCAGCTTGCGGAAAAGATATGAGCCTTCGTTGGTCATCTTGGCCGAGCCAAGCCAATAGACGGAATCGCTGCCCGACTTTTCGCGAATCGTGGCGAGTTTGTCGCCGATCTCGTCGATCGCGGTTTCCCACGACACCCGGCTCCATTGGCCGTTCGAGAGCTTCATCGGATATTTGAGCCGGCGGTCGCCGGAAACCAACTCGCGCACAGAAGCGCCTTTGGCACAATGCGAACCGCGGTTGATCGGACTATCCCAACTGGGCTCCTGACCGATCCAGACGCCGTTTGACACTTCTGCGGTGACGGTACAGCCGACCGCGCAGTGCGTGCAGATGCTCTTGCGAATGGTCACCGCCGCGCCTTTCGCCGGCGGCGGACCAGCCTGCGCCTTGCGCACGTTGCCAAGTTGCAGGGTGCCGATCGCGGCTAGCCCGGTGGCGGCCAGACCGGAGCGGCGCAGGAAGGAGCGGCGGTCAAGCCCGCTGGATTTATCCACGAAAGCAGCGGCAAGCGTGTTGCGCCGAGCGTCACGTTCCCTTCTCTTGATCAGCATGACCGGCTCCCTTACTTCGACGGATAGCGGTTGACGCGGTAATAAGTCTGGACTTCGGCGGAATTCGCCTTGTACCGGGCCTTGCGTTTTTCGTCTCCGTTCTCGCTATCAGCCATCGCCTCGCTGGCGAGCGGCGCGGCCGCAGTCAGCGCAGCGCCGGCTCCCAGTCCCCGCAGAAAGTCGCGACGGGCCACACCTTTGCGGTCCTGCATTTCTTTTGTTCTCATCGCGACCTCCTCCTCGGTATCTGTGGGCCTTTTAGTCAGCGAGTGCGAAAGCTTCCGCTTCGATGTCCAGAAACACCCGGCCGAGCGTCCCTACATGCCGATAAAACCTTGCTCCATCCGCTCGTTCCATATCCGCAAACATACGGCCCATCCACGGCGCGATATGCTTCTCGAACAAGTTGCGTTGGCCGTCTTCCGGCGCTGGAAAATCCTGACGTGCAAGACCGGCCATAATTTCGCATAACGTCGCGGCGTGGTCTTCCGGCTCGTAATTACTCTCGACACGTTCGATGCCGAGCTGCGCGAGGTCATCGCGCAACCGCGCGAGTGGCCGCTCGTTGAGAAAGCCGGTGAGGTAGTAGGATGCGTAAGGCAAGAGCTCGCCACGGCCGAGGCCGATGAACAGATCAAAATATTCGCGCTCAACCTGAGCGGCGTCGACGGTCTCGGTAGCCTGGCCGAGAGCTGCATGGGCCAGACCAAGCGGAGTCGCATCACCACCCATCTGCGCCAGTTGTTTCAGTAAAATTTTTGATGGAGCGCGTATCAATAGCGTGGATAGCAACGCGTATTCCCGCGCCCGTTCCAAATCGGTGGCGTCGACCTCTACCAAATCCTTGCTGAAAAGATCCGGCCGCAACTGCATGCGCGGAATGCCGGTTGCGTTTTCGACCGCGATCACGCGATCAGCAGGAACGCGGTCCCAATTCGAAACAGAGGGCTGAGCAATGCCAATACGTCGGGCGAGCTCCGTCACGCCACCGACAGCTTCAATCGCTTCAGTGAGGGCGAGGTCGCGCAAGTGCTGCTTCCTCCGACGCTACACGCTTCTTTTCAGCGCACCCTTTTTTAGAATAGTTGAAAGGTAGGCACCTTCGATCGAAGGGGTCAATAGGACTCATAGTCTCGGGCTATGAAGAATATTATTGCGGAAGCGCGCCACCGTGAGTCCGGCGACGCGGTTGGGCCGGCTCCGGCTTTTCATTTTGCTGCGTTGCGATATCCGGCTGGCGTTCGTTGATCGCCGGCGCCGAATGGGAAAGCGATGCTTCCCCATTTTGAAATTCATCTGAAATAATCACGGGCGCAGGCGGCTCTAAGTCGCTGGAATCATTCGCACGCGCTGGCTCAGACGGGAGATCTCCGGAGATGTCGGTAATTTTCTCGGCCATACGCTGGGTTTCGCCGAAGAGATCCGCCAGCATTTGCCGAACTTGTTCGGGCGATTGATCCAGAGACCCGAATCCCGGCATCGCGGTTGGATCATTAAAATCCCACGCATTCTCCGCCAGCCCAACAAAGTCTCTAATCGCCGGGTCGGCCCCCCACGCCCGACGTAGAGCCGCGCGCGCGAGTTCCACTGGAACACCTTCACGAAGAAATGCTGTCACGTCGCTCGCCGCGCCGATCGAATCGATGGGCGGCAAGCTGGCCAGATCGAAAGCCGGTTCCGGCGGAACTCCAGGTTCCTGCGCGCTAACGGCGGCCCGTTTCTTCGAAGCATCGCCTCCCATCGCCGGCGTATCACCGGCAACCGGTTGCTCCACCGCACCACCTTCGCCGGCGGCGTCGCGTTTGCGTCGCGACCAACGGGCCAGAAAATCCTCCGGCGCGCTCATTTTCAGTCCTCTCGTTCGCGCAACCCATGGCGGGCCAGTGCTTCCGGATTGGCGCGGTCACGCTTGCGCTTCGAAAACGGTCTCTCGATATAGTGCTGAGCGACGAATTGCGTAATCGCCTCCTGCATCGCCTGCGGCATCAAAACCGTCTCGACCAGATTGCCTCCCGCCTCGGTCAGGGCTTCACCTTCGGCGGGGTCCGCCGTCACGGTAAGTAGCTCATAAGGCGGGTCAGCATCGGTTGGGCCGAGCACAACCCATAGCAATGGCGTGCCGCTGCCAAGATTGCTCCGGTAGTTGGCCGTTTCCGTGCGGTGCAATTCAATGTCGGCTGCGCCGGCGTAGAAGGTCGCGCGCTCGCCATCATCGGACAGCTTAGTCCATGCTGGCGTATCGGGTACACCCTCCAACACGCCGGCGGCACGCCAGAGGAAATCGCTCCACTGGCTCGCGGATTTGCTGCGCTCGACCAGAACGCCGACGGGAATACGGCCAAGTGGGGGCGCCGCGCTCAACTGACGACCTCCAAAGAGCGAATAGGCAAGCCAGTCGCCAGGTTCTGTGGCTTCATGCGGATCGTCTTGTCGGGCGACATCGACAGGATCAGATAGACCGGCTCACCTTTCACCCGCTCCAGCACGACTGAAGGATCGCGAAAGGTAAGCGTAAACAATCCAACCACGCGCGACATGGTGGCTTCGTCAATCTCCTCGCCATTCCACATCATGTCACCGATCTTCGTAGCCTCGGCGTCCAGTCCGACGTACCAGACCAAGGATGCTTCGCGTAGCTCCGTGAGCGGCTCGATGGACACTTCGACGCCGAGCATATGCGCGATCCAGCGCCGCATCGCCTCCGCCAGCGATTCGAGCCCGGCACGGCCGGCAGTCAGGTCGATTGCCATGTCGAACTGATCGCTGCGCCGCCAATAGCTCTCGGCGTTGTCATCATTGATGATGTCGATCTCCGCCTCGACTGGAATTCCCAGCATCGAAATTAGCGGAGTCACCGGCGTGGTATTGACGCCGCCGATCGTTTCGTCGTCCGCTGCTATTAGTGAATTTTCATGCAAGGTGACTCGCTGGGCGCGGAAGAACAGTTCAGCGGCGCGCACCACACGTGCGTCGTCAACGCCGTCGAGCGCATTGCGCAAGATCACCTGCACGAGCTGATTGATGAACAGGGGCGGCGTTTTACCGGGACCATTGCGCAGGAGCTCCGCATAAGCCGATTCCAGCGTCCGGTGGCGCAACAGCAAATCGCGGAATGCGATCAGCAACTGCCAGTTCTCTCGCGCGTCGGGATCGTTAATGCTTGCAATATCGGACAAGGACACAGCCAAGCGAGGATTGGCAAGCAGCGCGCCATAAAGCGCGCGCTCGACTGCACAGGCTTCCTGCGGCGGAATCAACTCCGGCCGTGCCAGATAAACCTTCAAGAACTCGTCGGTCACCGCAAGCCCGCCGCCTTGATCGCGGTCGAGCAGATGATGACCACAGGAAATCCAGAAATCGTTCATCTATGCTCCGGATCGACCATTGAGATCAGATCGACGGAGTCGCCCGATCCCGCTGAGTCGTCTTCTCCTTCCACATCCAGGAAGGTGAATGCGCGCGCTGGCGTTGCCCCGTCGCGCGGCCGCAGCGTACGGAAGGATTCATGGACTTCGCCATTCTCATACGAGCGATGCACGGCGATCAGCGTGTCCTGTGGCTGACTGCACAGTGATTGCGCGAACGTCACTTCCTCTTCCGCTGCCGCTCGCGCCGCCGCCGCATCGGGCGCACCAAAATTCCCGGTCAGCCGGTTCGCCAGCGCCGAGACAACGTCTTCGCGGTCTGCTTCATTTGCTTCTACGATCTGCACCAGCGTAGACCAGCCAAGTGACGCGATACCGAGAAAGCCACCGCGGAATGCCGAGCGCGCCTTGCCTTCCAGCATCGTCGGGTTGCCGCTCCAAAACACAAAGGCGCCGGAAACTGCCCACTCGCCGGGCTCGGCCGGCTTGTCGAAGATAAATTTGTCCGAAGCGTCGAGCTGGATGGTGCGCAGCAACTTCATAGGCGCGGTCCTCGCGTCGCCGGATCAAGCCAGACGGGCACAGCGAGGCACGGCAGCAGTTTCTTCCGTTCAGGCCCGACTTTGCCAAAGTGGTGCAGCAGAAGATCGCCGTTGTGGTCGATCTCGCAACGTAGATTCTTATCGAGCGACAACCTCTGCAGGTAGCTTTTCGCCACTGCGGAAAAGCCCTGCTCCTGCCATGCATCCACGATGACCATGAAATGCCGAGCGAAGCTTTCCGCCAATTGTGTGGCGAGTACATCGGTGAAGCCTTCTTCCTCCAATGCTGTCGAAAGCGGATTGAGGCCTGGATCGATGCCGGCCATCGAGACCGTACGGATCATGGCACTAAACACCAACCAGGGGGCCGTTGCATCCTCGTTCGCGCCACGAGGCCAGCCAAGCTGGCCGCCACCAACCAGCCCGCCATTGACCAAAATCGAATCCGGCCAGTCTATGTTGATGGCGGTTTCCGGCTGGGCATGCGCGGCCAACGCATCGGCGAGTGCCGCCATGCCGGCATAGAAGACGCGACGCGCCTGGCGCAATGGCTCTTCCGGCTCGATCACAATCGCGAATTCGGCAAGATCGAAGCGCCCGACATAGACCAATGTACCGGCGCCCTGCTCGCCTGCAATTGAAACCGCGTGCGCGAAGGCATCTCCCACCTCCCGCAGCACCACCAGTGTGAATGGAGGCGGCAACGAGAGTTCGGAACCCAGCAGCGTGCTTGTACGCGTCCGCGTTTCCGGCGGCATTGATCCTGGCTCTACCTTATCCTGCTTGAATGACTATAATTATAACTGCGGAGATACATAGGCCAGTCCCGCAGCCTTGGTGGGCTAAATGATGGCGGAGCTTACGATCACACATCCTTGAATCGTGGTGCACCGCGGAAGGTTATGGAGCCCGATGGCCGAACGGCCGCGCAATATCCTTCTCTGTTCTTGCGAGGGCACGATGCCCCTCGACGTCGATGCGGTGCGTCGTGCCTGTCGCGACGGCGCCACGGTCACGCAAGCGCGACAACTGTGCCGCGCCGAGTTGGATCGCTTTCGCAAGACAGCAGCCGGTGAGGCCCCGGTCACCGTGGCTTGTACCCAGGAAGCGCCGTTGTTCGACGACGTCGCAGGCGAAAGCGGAACGAGTGCTGCTGTCACTTTCGTCAATATTCGCGAGACAGCCGGCTGGTCAAAAGATGCTAGCGCCGCGGGGCCGAAAATAGCGGCGTTGATCGCCGCCGCCGCAGAACCGATGCCCGACGTTCGCAACGTCCCCCTGAGCAGCGACGGCGTAACACTAATTTACGGCGCGGACGAACAGACGATCGAAGCCGCTAATTTGTTGAAGGATCATCTCGACATTACCGTACTGATCAAGCCGCCGGCTGACATAGCGCCGCAGCGGGTAACCGATTTTCCGATAGTGACGGGAAAAATCCGCTCGGCCACAGGCTATCTCGGCGCATTCGAAATAACGGTCGACGACTATGCGATACCCAATCCGTCCTCTCGCGGCTCGCTCGTCTTTTCCGCACCCCGCCGTGGCGCGGTGTCGCGCTGCGACATCCTGATCGATCTTTCCGGCGACGCGCCGCTGTTTCCGGCCGCCGATTTGCGCGACGGCTATCTGCGCGCCGATCCGGGCGACCCAGCGTCCGTACTGCGCACCGTGCTCAAAGCGCGCGATTTGACCGGCACATTCGATAAGCCGCGTTACATTACCTTCTCGGCCGACCTCTGCGCTCATTCCCGCTCGAAGATCGTCGGCTGCCGTCGTTGTCTCGACCTCTGCCCAACCGGCGCGATAACATCCGCCGGCGATCATGTGGCGATTGACGCGCAGATCTGCGCCGGCTGCGGTCAATGTGCGGCCGCCTGTCCGACCGGCGCGGCCAGCTATGCTTTGCCGCCCTCAGACGCACTGCTGCGCAAACTGCGCACGCTGTTGACCGCCTACCGTGAAGCTGGCGGTGAAAAATCAATACTGATGTTCCATGACGGCGAGCACGGCATGGAAATCATCGATGCGCTGGCACGGCACGGCGATGGTCTGCCGGCGAATGTGCTGCCAATTATGGTCAACGAGATTACGCAAGTCGGACTGGAAGCGATTGCCGCCGGTCTTGCCTATGGCGCCTCGGCGGTACGTTTCCTGCTGCGTGGCAAGCCGCGACACGATACCGCCGGGCTCACCAAGACCATTGCACTCGCTGAGTCGATTTTGTCCGGCCTCGGATTTTCCGGCGTGCGCGTTGCGACCATCGAAACCGACGATCCGGACACATTGGGCAGCGCGCTACGCGCCATCGCGCCGATGAACAGTGTCGCAAGGCCCGCTACCTTCTCCGCTGTTGGTGGCAAGCGTGAAGTGACGAGACTTGCCTTGCGCGAGTTGCACGCTGCGGCACCGACCCCGGTCGATCTCGTAGCGCTGCCACAAGGTGCACCGTTTGGCAGCATTGAAGTAAACGTGGAAGGCTGCACCCTGTGCCTCGCCTGCGTCTCCGCCTGCCCGACTGGCGCGCTTTCGGACGATCCTGAGCGGCCGATGTTGCGATTTGCCGAGGATGCCTGCGTTCAATGCGGGCTGTGTCGCGCGACATGCCCGGAAAGGGTCATCAACCTTAAACCCCAGCTTGATTTCCGTTCCGCCGTGGCACCAACACGCGTCCTCAAGCAGGAAGAGCCGTTCGAGTGCATTCGCTGCGGCAAGCCGTTCGGCGTAAGAAGCTCGGTCGAGCGGGTCGCCGCCAAGCTGGAAGGTCAGCACTGGATGTATAAAGACTCTAACAAACGACTCGACGTCATCAAGATGTGCGCCGACTGCCGCGTCGCGGCGATGGCTGAGGAGAATTTCGATCCGTTCGGCGCGCCCAAGCGTCCAGCCGCACGCACCACGGAGGATTACCTGCGCGAACAGGAACGAAAGGGCGAAAGCTAAATCACCTTTTCGCCGTCGCCTTCCCCAGAAATTCTACCAACGCCTTGCGTTCGTCGTCCGAGCCAATCGTCTGCTCCGGCATTTTGGTACCCGGCGTATAGGTAGCGGGGCCGACCTCGAACAACTTCGACACTGTCTCCGGCGACCATACAATGTCGAGCTTCTTTAGCGCCGGCGAAAAATTGTAGCCCGGCAGTGTGGCGATGCGGCGGCCGAACACACCATACAAACTCGGACCCGCCTTGTTGCCCTCGTCCGATGAAAGAGCATGACAGGCGACGCAGGCGCGGAACACTTGCGCGCCGGGATCGCCGGCATAGGCCGCAAGCGGATCGTCCTGCGCACCGACCAATGCCGAGGCGGCAGGTTCGCCGCTTATCGCATCCCATCGCCGGATTACACGATCTGCGCCGCCGGTCAATAATGTACGACTGTCGGGAAGGAAGACCGCCGACCATACCGGCAGGCCGGGGCCGATCAACGTTCGCGCGAGCTCTCGTGTTTTGCGCTCGATCACCGCGACTG
>JBARCH010000363.1:0-13435 GCA_049793875.1 Pseudolabrys sp.
GTCGCGGCCATTACCGGCGGTGGCGGCGCCATCGGCGCTGCGGTCGGGCGCGCCTTTGCGGCGGCGGGCGCGGACGTCGCGCTGCTCGATCTCGATGCTGCGGCCGCAATGGGAAAAGCCAACGCAATCGGCGGCACGGCCATCGCTGTGCGCTGCGACGTGACCGATGCGGATTCCGTTCAAGCGGCCTTCGATCAGGTCGTGACGACATTCGGCGGCGTCGATATCGCGGTGTCGAATGCGGGTGCCGCCTGGCAGGGCCGCATCGGCGAAGTCGACGAGGCGGTGTTACGCAAAAGTTTCGAGCTGAATTTCTTCGCGCACCAGAAGATCGCGCAGGCCGCCGTGAAAATCATGCTGGCGCAAGGCACCGGCGGCTGCCTGCTCTTTAATGTATCGAAACAGGCGGTGAACCCGGGCGCGAATTTCGGTCCTTACGGCCTGCCGAAAGCGGCGACATTATTCCTCGTGCGCCAATACGCGCTCGATTATGGCGGAGACGGCATCCGCGCCAACGCGGTCAATGCCGACCGTATCCGCTCCGGGTTGCTCACCGACGACTTCATCAAAGAACGCTCGAAGGCACGCGGGCTGACCGAAAAAAACTACATGAGCGGCAACCTGCTCGGCCGCGAAGTCACCGCCGACGACGTGGCGCAGGCCTTCCTCGCCCAGGCACTGGCGCTCAAGACCACCGCCGACGTTACCACCGTGGACGGTGGAAACATTGCGGCGGCGTTGCGCTAGGGCCACGAATTGCGCACAAGGATGCCTATCCTGATTCCGTCTCGACCCCCCTGCGAAGGAGCCATGACGATGCTGCGAACCATAGCCTTTATCGGCGCGTCCGCGATCCTGCTGGCCACGGTGCCTGCTTCGGCGGCGCCGTCGGCAAAACAGAAGATGGCGACCTGCCAGTTCGGCGCCAAGGATCAGAAGCTCACAGGCGCCAAGCGCACAGCCTATATCAAGCGCTGCATGGCCAACGAAGACTCGCCGCGCGGCCCCGCTCCCGCGCCGAAATAAAGACTGCCGTGTTCGACCAAGCCCGTATGTGAGGACGTCAATGCCAGAAGCCGACAAGGAAGGCGAACGCTATCAGGCCGAGAAGCCGCAGGCCGCGCCGGGATTTTTCCTGAAAGGCTCTCACCAACTCGATTGGGGCATGAAGAACCGGCTCGCGCGCACGTTCAATCCGGTAAGCGGACGCACGGTGATGCTGGCGATCGATCACGGCTACATTCAGGGCCCGACCACCGGCCTCGAGCGCATCGACCTGTCGATCGTGCCGCTGCTTCCACAATGCGACGCGTTGTTCTGCACGCGTGGCATTTTGCGCAGCGTCATCCCCGCAGACTCCACCAAGCCGATGGTGCTGCGCGCGAGCGGCGGCGCCAGCATCTTGCGCGAACTCTCGAAAGAGGAAATCGCGATGGACATGGACGACGCCGTGCGGCTCAACGCGGCCGGCGTCGGCGTCCAAGTCTATGTCGGCAGCGAATACGAGACGCAGACCATCCACAATATGACACGGCTTGTCGATGCGGGCCTGCGCTGCGGCATTCCGGTGATGGGCATCACCGCCGTCGGCAAGGACATGAAACGCGACGCGCAATATTTCCGCCTTGCCTGCCGCATCATCGCGGAACTCGGCGCGCAATACGTGAAGACGTATTACGTCGAGGAAGGCTTCGACACCGTCACCGCGTCATGCCCGGTGCCGATCGTGATGGCGGGCGGCAAGAAACTGCCCGAACTCGACGCGCTTACGATGGCTTACAACGCCGTGCAGCAGGGCGCTGCCGGTGTCGACATGGGCCGCAACATTTTCCAGTCCGACGCGCCGAAGGCGATGATCGCGGCCGTCAACGCGGTGGTGCACAAGAACACCAAGCCCGCCGAGGCGCTGGATATCTACAAGTCGCTCAAATCCAAGGGCTGAGGCGGCTCACGCCGCGCGCGTCACCGGCCGCTCGAGCGGCCGGGCGTCGAAGCTTCGCAGCAGGCCGCGCCGCAGCACATCGATGGTCACGACGCGCCCGATCCGCTCGGCATTGAGCAACCGGATCAGGTCATCCACGCCGGTGACGGCTTCGCCGTCGGCGCGCACGATGATGTCGAACGTCATCAGTCCGGCATTGGCGGCGGGGCCGTTCGGCTCGAGCGCGGTAATCATCGCGCCGGCCGCATTCGCGATGCCGGCGCTGCGGGCGTGACGCCGCGGCACCGGCGCTGTCTGCCCGGATACGCCGATGAAGCCGCGCCGGACGCGCCCGTGCTTGATCAACTCGCTCAGCACAAATTGCGCGGTATTGCTGGCGACCGCAAAGCAGATGCCCTGCGCGCCCATAATCACCGCCGTGTTGATGCCGATCACCTCACCGCGCGACGAGACGAGCGGCCCGCCGGAATTTCCGGGGTTGAGCGCGGCGTCGGTCTGGATGACGTCCTCGATCAGGCGGCCCGAGCGCGCGCGCAACGAGCGGCCGACCGCCGAAATCACGCCCGCCGTCACGGTCGATTCAAAACCGAGCGGGTTGCCGATGGCGACCACGAGCTGGCCACGCCGCAATTTCTTGGAATCGCCAAGACGCGCGCTTGGCAGATCACGCACAGAGCCCGCGCGCAGCAGCGCCAAATCGGTATCGGCGTCCTCGCCGAGGGAACGCGCCTCCATGACGTGGCCTTCGGCGTCCATCAGGCGCACTTCGCGCGCGCCCTCGACGACGTGGCTGTTGGTGAGCACGAGTCCATCCGGCGCGATTACCACGCCGGAACCGACGCCTCCCTGCCGGCCCTTCGGCCCACCCCGAGTTTCCACGCGCACGACCGCCGGGCCGACCCTGTCGGCGACGGTCATCACGGCCGTGGAGTAGGCGTCGAAAATCTCAGGCTCGGACACGGGTTGCGGCGCGGGCCCTTCGTCGCCGGAGTTAAAAGACGATGCAAAATCGAGCATGGGTGTGTTTCGGAGGTTTTGGTGCTGCGACCGATGTAGGCATCGGCTCGCAATATTGGAAGGGCGATGCAGACCCGGCCCCTCAGCCACGGCTTAACCTGACACCCGATAGAAGAACGCTCGGGCGCTTGCCCATCCCCGAAACGGCGTTTCCGCGCTCACTTCAAAGTGAGGAGTTTCCTTCAAGTTTCGTCAACCCCACGGCGTTACATTGGCGTCATGGCCGCATCATTTCAACGGATGGACGGTCGTCCCATGCATCCAAGCCAATTGCATCGTGCGCGGCGGCGCACAAAACGCCGGAGCAGGTCGCCCGAGCGCTTGCGCGCCGCGATTGCAGCCGTGAGTCTTGCAGTCATTTTCCTCGTCGGCTATTTCGCCGGCACACAGTCGTATTTTTTCGATTTCACGCGCGCGGCGGTCACTACGCCGGCCACCGTCGCCGCTGTTACCCAGCAGCAGCAACAGGACAAATGGAGCCATCGCATCGGCTCGATCCTGTTCGTTCCGTGGAGCGGCGACACCTGCGAGCAGCGGCGTTTCGACAATGCCACCGGGCAAATGCTTTCGACCGGTTTTGTCAAATGCGAAGAGATTCTGGCACAGGACAACCTAAATGTGCCGGGTTGGACGCACGATAACACCACACGCATCAGCGCCATCCTCAACGCTTTCAAGAAATAGCCGGACGGCCTTAAGCCGGCTGGTGTGTCGCTCCGCCAGCGCACGCGGCGCAAGCGATCATGCCGGACAACGCCGGCTAACCGATCAGCCGGCTCGCCCAGGCAACAACGAGACCGAACTGGTCCGGGTAGACCAGAAAATACACGACACCGGCGATCGGACCCAAAACGAGCAGCCAATCCCGCATGGGAGGCCCCTCTTTCCATCTCAATCCAGTTTGCGCCCCGACCCGTGGGCGCCGATTTCAAGCCATAGTGTCCAGAAGTGCTGCCGTCATTCGTGCGTCGGTTCGCACCACCTGCGCGTTGGCGGCAGACGTGTAACGCGCCAGGAATTGCTGGAAGAGTTCGGTCGCGAGACTGACGTTTGGACGCACGGGCATTCCGTCGCGTGTCGCGAAAGCCACATTCGGCTTCACCGCGCTCAGGAACGCACCCGTGCTTCCGTCCCTATTCGCGACCTGATTGACGCGCAATGGCCGATAGGAATCAGAATACGCATTGGCGACATTATCGGCCGACACCTGCAGCCGGAGCGCCGCGACGTTCATTCCCGTTATTGCGATGTTGCTCGCAATGAACATGATGCACGGTCGTAAGTCGAGTTTCGGAATCTTTCATTCCATCATTCGCTAAAATTGGCGGCAACGTCGCGCGGGTCGTGAAACTTCGGCTAAGATTTTAGCCAAATGCCAATCCGATCGACGGCCTCGCGCATCTCGTCCGCGGAGCCGGCGTAGCAAAACCGCAGGAAGTGCTTGCCGTCGATCGGATCGAAGTCGATGCCGGGCGTCGCCGCGACTCCGGCCTGTTCCAGCATGCGCCGGGCGAAATCCAGACTGTCATCGGAAAAACGCGCGATGCTGGCGTAGAGATAAAACGCGCCGTCCACAGGCAGGAATTTGTCCAAACCTGCCTTCGGCAATCCCTCCGTGAGGATGCGGCGATTCTCCTCGTAGCCGTGCTTCACAGCGTCCATCTCGGCGTTGCCGTCAAACGCGGCTTCGGCGGCGAATTGCGACAGCGCCGGAACCGAAATCGCGAGGTTCTGTTGCAGCCGTTCGGCCGTCCGCACCAGATTTTCCGGCATCACCATCCAGCCGACGCGCCAGCCGGTCATGCAAAAATATTTCGAGAACGAATTGATCACCACGACGCCGGGCGAAAACCCGGCCGCCGTCCGCGCGGGAAATGCGTAATCGAGACCGTGATAGATCTCGTCCGAGATCACCTTGATGCCTTCGCCTTCCGCGACCGCAATCAATGCGGCAAGTGCTTCGGCCGACATCATGGTGCCGGTCGGGTTGGCCGGGCTCGCGATGACGACACCCGCGAGCGGCTTCTTTCGGTGTGCGGCGATCAGCGCGTCGCCGGTGAGTGCCCAGCGCGTCCTCTCCGACGTTTCGATCAGCACCGGCTCGCAGCCAAGCGCGCTGAGAATGTGCCGGTACGGCGGGTAACCCGGATTGGCGAGCGCGACCCGGTCTCCCGATTCGAACAGCGACAGGAACGCGAGGATGAACCCGCCCGATGAGCCCGTTGTCACTACCACCCGTGCCGGATCGAGCGCGAGCCCGTAATTATCCGCGTAGTGGCGCGCGATGCGGACGCGCAAGGACGGGACGCCAAGCGCTTCGGTCTAGCCGATGCGGGCAGCCGCGAGCGCGGCCTGAGCCGCCGCAATGGCAGTGCGCGGCGCCGGCGCTGCCGGCTGGCCCACTTCCATGTGGACGACGCGCCCACCGGCAGCCTCGATTCGCGCGGCGGCCGCCATCACATCCATGACCATGAACGGCGGTACATTGCTCCGCCTGGAAGGGGTCAAAAGCTGTTTTGCCGCGTCAAGCACTGCGTTACCTCTGACCGGGAAAGCCGCCCCGCTGCTGCCGTATTGCCTTGTTTGGTTGACGCCAGCCTTACCGCAAGCAGACGTGATCGCGGGCTGCGTTGACCACCCAAAGACGCGTCACTAGGTTGCGGCGAGCCGGTGGCAAAGCAGGCATGACCGTTAACGGCAGACCTATCAAAACGCGGCGAGCCGCACCAGCTTCACGCGCACTGGCCTTGCTGACCGCCGGCGTGCTGGCGCTCGCGGGGGCGGTTCCTTCCGTCGTACCCGCTCACGCGCAAGGCGCGACGCCCATCATCCGCGACACCGAGATCGAGCAGCTCCTGCGCGACTACGTGCGTCCGATCCTGCGCGTCGCCGGCCTTTCGAAGCAAAACATCAAGGTCGTGATCATCAACGACCGGTCTTTCAATGCCTTCGTCATGGACGGACGGCACATTTTCATCAACGCCGGCGCCCTGTTCGAATGCAAGACGCCGAATGAAGTGATCGGCGTGCTGGCGCACGAAACCGGCCACCTTGCCGACGGCCATCTGATGCGCATGCGCGAACAACTCGCCACTGCGCAGACGCAATCGATCATTGCGCTGCTGCTCGGTGCCGGCGCGATGGTTGCCAGCGCACGCTCGACGGGTGGCGGAGCCGGTGCCGGCGCCATTCTCGCGCCGCAGTCGGCCATCCAGCGCTCGCTCCTCGCCTATATCCGCACGCAGGAAGACCAGGCCGACCATGCCGGCGTGAAATTCCTCAACGCCAGCGGGCAATCGCCCAAGGGCATGTACGACCTGTTCAAGCGCCTGAGCGACGAGCAGCTTTACAATTCGCGCTACATCGATCCGTACCTGCAAACGCATCCGATGCCGGCCGAACGCGTCGCCTCGCTTGAGACGCTGGCCAAAAGCAGCCCTTACTGGAACAAGAAGGACCCGCCCGAGCTGCAACTGCGCCACGACCTCATGCGCGCCAAGCTCTCGGGATTTCTCGAGCGTCCGGACACGGTGATGCGCCGTTATCCGCCGAGCAACACCAGCCTGCCCGCGCGCTACGCGCGCGCCATCGCCTCGTACCGGCATTCCGATTTGCGGGGCGCCATTACCCAGATCGACGGATTAATCCAGTCCGAACCGAACAATCCGTACTTCCACGAGCTCAAGGGACAAGCGCTATTGGAAGGCGGGCGGCCGTCAGAGGCCATCGCGCCGCTGCGTCGCGCGGTATCGCTTGCGCCAAGCCCCGCGTTGATCCAGATCATGCTCGGCCAGGCGCTGGTCGCCACCAACGACAAGAAGAATTCGGAAGAAGCGATCAAAATGCTCCGCACCGCGCTCGACCGCGAACCCGAGATGCCGGCAGCGTTCAGCCAGTTGGCGATGGCCTATGGCCGCGTGGGCGATCTGCCCCACGCCGACCTTGCCGCCGCACAGGCCGCCTTTGCGCGCTCCGACTTCAAGACAGCACGCCAGCTCGCCGAACGGGCCAAGACGCGTCTGCCCGTTGGTTCTCCCGCCTGGGTGCGCGCCGACGATATCGCGACCGTCAAGCAATCCGCGAAAAAATAGAATTTGAAATTCGTTTCGACCAAGAAAGTTCGATCATGACAAGGAAGATGAAAATGACCTCAAGCCTTCGCCTGATTGCGGCAGCCTTTGCCGCGGTTCTGGCTTTTTCCATTCCGCGCGCCGCGCCGGCGCAGGACTTCTCCACCGCGCAACGTGGCGCCATCGAATCGATCGTCCGCGACTACCTGATCAATCATCCGGAAGTCCTGCAGGAGGCGATGGCCGAGCTTGAAAAGCGGCAGACCGCTGCCGAAGCCGCAAAACACCAGACCGCCGTCAAGGATCACGCCAAGGCGCTATTCTCCTCACCGCGCCAGGTCGTCCTCGGCAATCCGAAGGGCAACGTCACCTTCGTCGAGTTCTTCGACTACAACTGCGGCTATTGCAAACGCGCGATGTCGGACATGCTCGACCTGATCAAGACCGATCCGAACCTCAAGATCGTGCTGAAGGAATTTCCGGTGCTCGGGCCCGGCTCGGTCGAGGCCGCGCAAGTGGCCGTCGCCGTGCGCATGCAGGACCCCAAGAAATACCTTCAATTCCATACCGAGCTCCTGGGCGGGCGCGGTGCGGCTGACAAGGCACATGCGCTTGCCGTTGCCAAGGATGTGGGCCTCGACATGACGCGACTCGAGAAGGACATGAAGAGCCCGGAAGTGAAGTCGACGATCGAAGAAGACTTCAAGCTCGCCGACGCCCTCGGCCTCAACGGCACGCCGAGCTACGTGATCGGCAACGACGTCGTTATCGGCGCCGTCGGCCTCGATGCACTGAAGGAAAAGATCAACAACGCACGGTGCGGCAAGTCTGCCTGCTGAAGCAGGCTTCCTGCATCCGCGTTTTCGCTGAAACTATATAGCGTCGAAACCATTATTGACCGGCCGCGGGCCTTCGCTCCGCGGCCGGTTTTGCGTCCATCTGAATGAATTTTGCAGCTTTTACCGTCCCGTACTCTCAGAAATCGCCACAGAACCGGCCAAGAAACCGCATGTACACGATCGGCATCGAGGAAGAATACTTCGTGTTTGACGCCGCCTCGCGGCGGGCGGTCTTGCGCACAAACAAGAAATTCTTCGCCGACGCCCAGAAATCCCTGGGCGACCGTGTCATGACCGAAATGTTGCAGTCCCAGATCGAAGTCGCGACGCCGCCATGCAGCACACTCGACGAAGCGCGCAAGCATCTCGCCCATTATCGCCGCACGCTTGCCGGCATCGCGCGAACCCACAAGCTCGGCCTTGCCGCGATGGGTACTTTTCCGCTCGCTTTCTGGCCCGAACAGACGATGACGCCGAAGGAACGCTACGGCGCGATCATGGACGACCTGCAAATGGTCGGCATGCGCAACATGCTGTGCGGCATGCACGTGCACGTCGAGGTGCCGGATGTCCGCACACGCATCGACCTGATCATGCGGCTCACGCCCTATATTCCGCTGCTGCTCGCGCTCTCGACCTCCTCGCCATTCTGGCAGGGCCATGTCACCGGCCTCCGCGGCTATCGGCTCGCAGCCTACGACGAGTTGCCGCGCACCGGCCTGCCCGAGCTCTTTCACAGCGAGGACGAATACAACGAATACATCTCCGCGCTGACCTGGGCGAAGATTATTCCGGACGCGAGCTACATCTGGTGGGCGCTACGGCCTTCGACCGCCAATCCAACGATCGAGTTGCGTGTTGCCGACAGTTGCACGCGCCTCGACGACGCCGTCGCGATCGCCGCGCTGTTTCGCTGCCTGGTGCGCGCGCTCGACCGCGACCGCGCGCTCAATGCCGGGTTCGACCGCGTCGGCCGCGCCATCACGGTCGAGAACAAATGGCATGCCCAGCGCTATGGCGTCGGCGCCGTATTCGTCGATCCGTTCGCGCGCTCTCCGCTCACCGTCAAGGAATGGCTGGATCAGGTCTTTGACTTCATCGCGGCCGACATCGCCGCGTTCAAGTGCGAAAGCGAAATGGTGCATTTGCAGCGTATCGCCGCGCGCGGCACCAGCGCCGACCGGCAGGTCGAACTGTTTGAAAGGGCAAGATCGGCCGGCCAGCAGCGGTTAACGGCGCTCAAGGAGGTCGTAGACTGGGCCGCACATAAAACGCGTGGGTTGCCGGGAAATCGCTCTTGAGGGCGAAAAGCGTTCGGGCTTCCCCTTAACCAAGACTGAACCTATAAAGTCTAAGCACCAATTTCCCAGCCCGCCTTGGGCCACCCGACGAATCCGATGGCCAAAACCGTTTACGTCCTCAACGGCCCCAATCTCAATCTGCTCGGCACGCGCGAGCCGGAGAAGTATGGCCGCGCCACCCTCGCCGATGTTGAGAAGATTTGCCGCGCGGCCGGAAAGCAGCACGGTCTGGATATCGTTTTCCGCCAATCGAACGTCGAAGGCGAAATCGTCAACTGGATTCAGGAAGCGCACGCCAAGAAGGCGGCAGGCATCGTACTTAATCCCGCCGGTTACACCACGACGTCGATCGCGATTCTGGACGCGCTGCTCACGGTCAAGGCTCCGGTTATCGAAATTCACATCACCAACATCCATGCACGCGAAAAATTCCGGCAAAACTCATACGTGTCGAAGGCAGCCAAGGCCGTGATTTGCGGGTTCGGCGTCAACGGCTACGCGCTCGCGATCGCAGGGATCGCCGGCATGATCGGCAGCAAGATCGGCACCAAGGCAAAGCGCTGAACGATGGCAAAATCCTCCAAAGGCCCCTCCGTCGATCATGAGCTCATCAAGGAGCTGACCAAGCTTCTGGACGAAACCGGCTTGACCGAAATCGAGATAGAGCAGGACGGCCAACGCGTGCGCGTTGCGCGCGGCGGATTGCCGATCGCGGCCGCAATGCCGCGCGCAGCCGCCGCCATTCCGGTGCCTGTCCCTGAAATTGCAGCAGCGCCGCTCGACCCGGCAAAACATCCGGGAGTCATCATTTCGCCGATGGTTGGCACCGCCTACGCCGCACCAGAGCCCGGCGCCAAGCCTTTCGTCGAGGTTGGCAGCAAGGTGAAGGCCGGCGACACGCTGATGATCATCGAAGCGATGAAGACGATGAACCAGATTCCGGCGACGCGCGCCGGCACGGTGATCCAGATACTGTTCGAGGACGGTCAGCCGGTCGAATTCGGCGAGCCGCTGGCCATCATCGAATGACGCCGCGCAGCGATCCGGGCCGCCACGATGTTCGATAAGATCCTGATTGCAAACCGCGGCGAGATCGCCATGCGAGTGCAGCGCGCCTGCAAGGAACTCGGCATCCCGACGGTCGCGGTGCATTCCACCGCCGATGCTGACGCGATGCATGTTCGCTTCGCCGACGAAAGCGTGTGCATCGGCCCCCCGGCGGCCAAGGACAGCTATCTCAATATTCCGGCGTTGCTTGCGGCGTGCGAGATCACCGGCGCCGACGCCGTGCATCCGGGTTACGGGTTTTTATCGGAGAACGCGCGCTTTGCCGAAATCCTCGGCGAGCACAATGTGCATTTCATCGGACCCAAGCCCGAACATATCCGACTGATGGGCGACAAGATCGAAGCCAAGCGCACGGTCAAGAAGCTCGGCATTCCGGTTGTGCCCGGCTCGGATGGGGGCGTCACTTCCGACGTCGAAGCGGCCAAAATAGCCGCCGATATTGGGTTTCCGGTGCTTGTGAAGGCCGCCGCCGGTGGCGGGGGACGCGGCATGAAGGTCGCGCGCACGGCGGACGACCTGTCGACCGCGCTCTCGACCGCGCGCGCGGAAGCCAAGGCCGCCTTCGGTGACGACGCGGTTTATCTGGAGAAATATCTGGAGAAGCCGCGCCACATCGAAATTCAGGTGCTCGGCGACGGCAAGGGCAACGCCATCCATCTCGGCGAGCGCGACTGCTCGCTGCAACGCCGCCACCAGAAAGTCTGGGAGGAAGGCCCCTCACCCGCGCTCAATACCAACGCGCGCGACGCCATCGGCGAAACGGTTGCGAAGGCGATGCGCGATCTCGGCTATCTCGGCGTCGGCACCGTCGAATTTCTTTTCGAGGACGGCAAATTCTATTTCATCGAGATGAACACGCGCATCCAGGTAGAGCATCCGGTGACCGAGATGATCACCGGCATCGATTTGATCTTCGAACAGATTCGCGCCGCCGCCGGCAACGATCTCACGCTGAAGCAAAGCGACATCGTGTTCAGCGGCCACGCCATTGAATGCCGCATCAATGCCGAGAACCCGGTATCCTTCCGACCCTCGCCCGGAAAAATCCTGCACTATCACGCACCCGGCGGCCTCGGGGTGCGTATCGATTCAGCCGTGTATCAGGGCTACACCATCCCGCCTTACTACGATTCACTTGTCGGCAAATTGATCGTGCACGGCAAGACACGCACCGAAGCGTTGATGCGCCTCAAGCGAGCGCTCGATGAAGTCGTTCTGGACGGGATCGAGACGACATTGCCCCTGTTCCGCGCCTTGGTGCGCGAGACCGACATCATCGACGGGAATTATCACATCCACTGGCTCGAGCAGTTTCTCGCAAGCGGCGGAATGGCGGAGTAACAAAGCCTCGTCAGTGCGAATGGACCGTCAGCCGGTCGATGAGCCTGCAAACATCATCCGGATCGTAGGGCTTCCTGAGAAAGACCGAACGCGGAACCGGCGGCGCCAGCGACGACGGCGAATAACGCCCCGACGCATAGACGATCGGCAAATCCGGACGCAACTTGCGCGCATGCGCGGCCAGCTCCGAGCCGTCCATCCCACCCGGCAGATCGACATCGGTGAACAATATGTCCACCTGCGCTCCGGCGTTCATGTAGTCGAGCGCGTCCGCCGCATTGGGCACCGCATGGACGGTGAAACCATGTGCACTGAGTTCTTCGGCGATAAATTCGCTGATCAGTGCTTCATCTTCGACCAGCAAGACACTGGCAGCTTTAGCCGGTTGCGGCATTACCATTGTGGAACTCCCTGCCCACACCGAAGATGCCTAAGCGGCATCCCCACCCGCCATGAGAACGCGGCGGACCGCTTTTGTTTTCAAATTGTGTGAAATTGAGCTCAAATACGGTTTAGTTCGGGTTAACGGGCTCGTAACCCGCGCCCTCCTGCCATAGATTCTGCGAAGCGGCTCCTCCGCAGGTTCCACGTCACTATGGCTAACCGCGAAAGTGCCTTTGTCGAGATCACGCCGGAAGTGCTGCTCAAGGCCTATGCCTGTGGCATCTTCCCGATGGCCGAAAATGCCGACGACCCGGCGCTCTACTGGATCGAGCCGGAGAAGCGCGGCATCATTCCGCTCGACACATTTCACGTTCCGTCACGCCTCGCGCGTACGGTGCGCAGCACTCCTCTTGCCGTCGCCGTCGATCGCGATTTCGACGCCGTGATCGACGGTTGCGCCGAACCCACACGCGGCCGCGCCCGCACATGGATCAACGCACGCATCCGCACGCTCTATTGCAGGCTGCACCGGCGCGGCCATTGCCACAGCGTCGAAGTCTATGACGGAGATGCGCTGGTCGGCGGCCTCTATGGCGTTTCGCTCGGCGGCGTGTTTTTCGGGGAGAGCATGTTCAGCCGCGTTCGCGATGCCTCCAAGATCGCGCTCGTTCATCTGGTGGCGCGCCTGAGAGCCGGCGGCTACCAGTTGCTCGATACGCAATTCGTCACCGATCACTTACGAATGTTCGGGGCGACCGAAGTACCGCGACAACGCTATCAGCGGCTGCTGGAAGCTGCGCTCGCAGGCAAAGGCGATTTCGGCGCTTTGCCGATGGACACGCCGGTCGCCGGCATCGACGCGATCAGGCTTGCGACCGCGCTGGAGCGCGGTCCGGTCTGAATGAATCGCCGGCCGGATCAACGCAACGCGGGAAGAAATCCGGGCTGTTGCTGCACGCGCGGCTGTTGTGGCGGTGGAGCGGGCGCGCGCCGCGCAGGTGGCCGTGCCGAAGGCTTTGGCGCCTGCGCCGGTTTTGCCGGCGGCGCGTCTTGCGGCACTTCGGCCACGGCAGGATTCTTTCCGCCTTTGCAGTCCCTGAGCCACACGTCATAAATCGGATGCTCGACCGCGTGCAGGCCGGGGCTTGCCGCAAACATCCAGCCGGTGAATATCCGTTTCACCTCGCCTTGCAGTGTCACTTCGTCGACTTCCACGAACGCGTCGGTCTGCGCGGTCTCGGTCGGCGGACGCGAATAGCAAACGCGCGGCGTGACCTGCAGCGCGCCGAATTGCACGGTCTCGTTGATAGCAACATCGAACGAGATAATGCGGCCGGTGATCTTGTCGAGGCCGGAGAATACGGCCGTGGGATTGGCTATCTTCTGCGGCGGCGGCTCCTCCACGACTTCGTCACCGGGTTGCAACGACGTATCGGCCGGCTGTGGCACGCCATGCGGCTGGCGGACGCCGGG
>JBARCH010000364.1:0-1763 GCA_049793875.1 Pseudolabrys sp.
TCGACCCCGACCTTGGCAAGGTCGTGCTCTACCCCTGAGCTACACCCGCATCCGTAGAAAATATGGCCGGTCGAGCGAGACCGGCCGCCAAGGCCGTTCCTATAGCCAATAGGATGGCCTGATTGCAACTGCGGCCGTGGCCGCCTTCAATAGTTCCGGTAAACGCGATGTTTCCGATGCGTCTTGCCGGGAAGGATTGGCTGGCCGTCCGGGCCGTATTCGCCCGGCCAGCGCGGGTTCTGCCCGCAAAAGCCCTTGTTGCCGGCGATGACATTGGGGACACACTGCTCGATGGTCCAATAATGGCAGTCCGACACCATCGTGCCGGGACCGACGGTGATGTTGGCGCACCACGGCGCAGTGCCGCTCGCCCACGCCGCCGCACCGGTGCAAAGCAAGGCCGCCAGTCCAACGATTGCGACAGACACGACACGCATGCAAATCCCGCCGATGAAGCGCATACCGCTAACCTAACACCCGACGCCGGTTTATTGTTGCATCCATGCCCGCCACGCCCGATCAGCTTTTCGCCTATCTCGACAATCTTGCCATCAAGCACACGACGGTGAAGCATCCGCCGCTGTTTACCGTCGAGCAGTCACGCGCTTTGCGCGGGCAAATCCCCGGCGGCCACACCAAGAACCTGTTCCTGCGCGACAAGAAAAATACGATCTATCTGCTCGTCGCGCTCGAGAATGCCGAGATCGATCTCAAGGGCCTGCATCGCCTGCTGGGAGCGAACGGCCGCTTCTCGTTCGGGGCGCCCAATCTGCTGCGCGAGGTATGGGGCGTCGAGCCCGGCGCGGTGACGCCGTTTGGCGCCATCAACGATGCCGATATGCGCGTCACCGTCGTGCTGGATGCCGACATGATGGAGCACGCGACGCTCAATTACCATCCGCTGGTCAACACCATGACGACCTCGATCGCGCGCGACAGCCTGATCAAATTCCTGGAAGCGACCGGCCACCCGCCGCGCATCGAGCGGGTCGCGGGCCGGACAGCCGAGGGCCAATAGCCCTATATTTACTTTCACGGCCGCCATGCCCATTTATTCGACGGGCAGCCGGCCAAGATCCCGGCGGAATCGAAAAGACGAGGGAATATGCTGCAAAACGGCGGCGCGACCACGATGGCTGCGGGTGACGGCGCGATCAAGGACGCCACGACCCAGACATTCATGAAGGACGTGATCGAGGAGTCCAAGAACCAGCCGGTGCTGGTGGACTTCTGGGCGCCCTGGTGCGGCCCCTGCAAGCAGCTCACGCCGATCCTGGAAAAGGCGGTGAAGGCGGCCAAGGGCAAGGTCAAGCTTGTCAAAATGGACATCGATAAAAATCCGGAAATCCCCGGACAACTGGGCATCCAGTCGATCCCGGCCGTCATCGCGTTCGTCAACGGCCAGCCGGCCGACGGATTCATGGGTGCGCTGCCCGAAGGCCAGGTTGTCGCGTTTCTCGAACGGCTGACCAAGGGAAAAATCGGCGGCGAAGAACAGGATCACCTGAAAGAAGCGGAAGCTGCGCTTGCCGAAGGCCGCGCGGCGGAAGCCGCCGACATCTACGCGCAGGTACTGGCGCAGGACAGCGGCAACGTCGTCGCGCTGGCCGGATTGGCGCGGTGTTACGTCGCCACCGGAAACATCGAGCAGGCAAAGAAAACGCTCGCGATGGTGCCGGAAGCGAAAGCCAACGACACGGCCGTTGCGGCCGCGCGCGCGGCGGTCGAACTCGCCGAGCAGGCGAAGTCGGTCGGCCCCATCG
>JBARCH010000365.1:0-12786 GCA_049793875.1 Pseudolabrys sp.
CGCCGTTCGGACCCCATTCCGCGATATTGAGGTAAATTTCCAAAATCCGGCGCTTCGACAGGACCAGGTCGATCCAGAGCGCCAGGGGGAACTCGAGCGCCTTGCGCACGTAGCTCCGGCCCGGCCACAGAAACAGATTCTTGGCGACCTGCTGCGTGATGGTCGATCCGCCGCGCATGTCTTCGATGTCGTCGGCATCGGCGATGGCATCCCGCAGCTCCCTGAAATCAATGCCGGGGTGACCGCAAAAACGCCCGTCTTCGGCGATGATGACGGCGAGCGCCACCGCCGGCGAGATTCGCGACAGCGGCTCGTAAATGCGCTGCACCCGTTGACCGGTGACGGACCGCCACATCATGACGGTCGAGTACGGGCGGCCGAACGTATAAAGCGGCGTCACGATGTAGGGCAGAAGGAGCAGCGCCAGCACGACAAGGCCGACAACACGCACCATTCGCGGCATCGGCGGCAGGCGCAGTATGTCGTTTGCAAGCGTGAATCTTTTGCCGGATCGGGCCATGGATGCCCGCAAGACTAGCCGGGAACATTGGGCAAGGCTAACAATGCCGATCATGGATGCGACCCCTTCGACATCGTTTGCCGCGCGGCTCGACGAGATCGCCGCCGAAACCGACGCGCTGCTCGACCGGCTGTTGAGCGACAAGGCTGCGGCCGGCGAGATCACGCGCCCCGCGCGGCTGATCGAGGCCGTGCGTTATTCAACGCTTGCGGGCGGCAAGCGCGTGCGGCCGTTTTTGCTGGTGGAGAGCGCAGCCTTGTTCCGCGTCGCACGCGAGCATGCGCTGATGGCCGGCGCGGCGCTGGAATGCGTGCATGGCTACTCGCTGGTGCATGACGACTTGCCGGCGATGGATAACGACGCGTTGCGCCGCGGCCAACCGACCGTTCACAAGGCGTTTGACGAAGCGACCGCGATTCTCGCCGGCGACGCACTGCTGACGTTCGCGTTCGATCTGATATCGCGCGCGGAAACGCATCCCGATGCCAGCGTGCGGGTCGCCCTGGTGTCTGAACTCGCACGCGCAGCGGGTTTAGGCGGCATGGTCGGTGGGCAGCTACTCGACCTCGCATCGGAAGGCCGCTTCGGCAGCACGCGCAAAGCGAACGAAGACGAGATCGTGAAATTGCAGGCAATGAAAACCGGCGCGCTATTACGATTTGCCTGCCGCGCCGGCGCGATCCTCGGCGGCGCGAATGCAGCCGTGCTCGCGGCCGTGGACCGTTACGGCGCCACTGTCGGCGCTGCCTTCCAGATTGCCGATGACCTGCTTGACGTCGAAGGCAATGCCGCTGCGATGGGAAAAAGAACCGGCAAGGATGCCGCAGCTGGCAAGGCAACACTTGTCGGCGCGCTCGGGATCGATGGCGCCCGCGCGCGGCTCACGGCACTGCTTGCGGAAGCCGATGCCGCGCTTGCGCCGTTTGGTGCGAAAGCCGATATGCTGCGGGCAGCCGCCCGATTCATTGCAGAGCGGCAAAGCTAGGCAGGCTATGGCGCAGAACACAGTAACAAGCCCGCGACGGCCTCTGCCGCTCCGAATTGCGCGCTTGCACGCCAAGTTATTGAGCGCAACGGTCATCGGGATCGTCATCGCGTTGCTGGCGCCCCACGCATGGCTCATGCCGACACGAATTCTGTTCGGCTGGGACGTCGGCGTCGCGCTCTATCTGGCCATGATCGCAGGATCAATGCGGCGTGCCGACATCGCACGCATTCGCAAGCGCGCGGCTGAAGAAGACGAAGGCGCCTTCGTCATTCTGCTGCTGAGCATCGTCGCCACCATCGCCAGCGTGATCGCCATCGTCGTCGAATTGGGCGGCTCGAAGCAAGCGCCGACGGATCAGGCGTTTCTGCACGTGCTGCTCGCGATCGCGACCATTCTGCTGTCGTGGTCTTTCATGCACACGATCTTCTCGCTGCATTACGCGCATGAATATTACGGCGAAGGCCGCGACAAAAAAATCGGCGGCCTTAATTTCCCCGGCGATGATGAGCCCGACTATTGGGATTTCGTTTATTTCTCCCTGGTGATCGGCATGACCTCACAGGTTTCCGACGTTGCAATCACCAGCAAGGCCATTCGGCGCGTGGCTGCCGCCCATGGCGTGCTGTCGTTTTTCTTCAATGTCACGGTGCTCGCTTTGACAGTGAATATCGTATCGAATCTGCTCTAAAGCCGCCGACGGGAGAGACGAGATGACCGGCGCCTTCCAGACCGTCTTGTTCATGCTTGCCGTGCTTGCTGTAGTGGATGTTGCGGCGCGCCGGTTGAAGATCGCGCCATCGATCTTGCTGGTGATTGCGGGCATCGGCATGGCCTTGGTACCCGGCCTGCCGGCAATTACGCTCGCGCCCGAGCTGGTGCTGCTCGTAATCCTGCCGCCGCTGATCTATTCGGCCGGCGTATCGATGAGCTGGCGCGAATTCCGATTCAATCTAAGGCCGATCACTCTGCTGGCCTTTGGCTGCGTGGTGTTCACCACGTGCGCAGTCGCCGCCGCTGCGCATTATCTTTTGCAGTTTGATTGGGCGACCGGATTCCTTCTCGGCGCCATCGTCGCGCCGCCCGACGTGGTGGCGCCGCTCGCGATTGCGCGCCGGCTCGGCCTGCCCCGCCGGCTGCTGGTCGTGCTGGAAGGTGAAGGGCTCGCCAACGACGCGACCGCGCTCATCCTTTATCGCTTCGCCGTCGTGGCGGTGAGCGCGGGTACGTTCTCGCCCAGCGAAGCGGCCGGCAAGTTTGTGTTGATCGTCATCGGCGAAATCATTTACGGCATCGCGATTGGCTGGCTCAGCCTGCGCCTGCGGAAATGGGCACGCGATCCGCGCGTCGAAATTACGCTGTCGCTGATGACGCCCTATTTCGCCTATTGGGTACCGGCGCATCTCGGCGGCTCCGGCGTACTCGCGACCGTTGCTTGCGGCCTTTACGTGAGCTGGACCGGCCCACGGCTGATCCCGTCAGCCACCCGGCTTCAGGGCATCTTCTTCTGGGATTTAATCGTGTACCTGATTGAAGGCCTCGTATTCCTGCTAACCGGCTTGCAGGCGCGCGCGCTGATCGAAAAGGCCCACGGTTTCTCGATTCACGATTTGTTGCTGGCAACGGCATTGACCACGGCCATCGTCATCGCGGCACGCTTCATCTGGGTGTTTCCTGCAACTTATATTCCGCGCTGGGTAAGCCCCCGGCTTGCCAGACGCGATCCCTCGCCGCCATGGCAAGGTCCGTTCATGCTGTCCTTCACTGGCGTACGCGGCGTGGTGTCGCTCGCCGCCGCGCTGGCGATCCCTTTCGTGCTGGACAACGGCCAGCCGTTCCCGCATCGCGACACGATCCTGTTCGTCACTTTCGGCGTCATCATCTTCACGCTGGTCGGCCAGGGATTCATGATGCCGCTGGTCGTGCGCTGGCTCGGCCTTACGCATCTTGGCAACAAGGAACGTGCCGACGAGCTGGGAGCCGAGATCGATGCGCGACAGGCCGCGCTGAACGCCGCCAGCAAACGGCTTGAGAAAATTGTTGCCGAGCGCGACTTGCCGGCGGACGTCATCGAGTTGCTGCAGACGCGACACCAAAGCCGCACGCAGGTTCTGCCAAAGGATATGGCGGACGGGCTCGAACATATGCGCCTGAGCGCGGCGCTAAAGAAAGAGCTGATCGATACCGAGCGTGATTTCGTCTACGACCTGTTGCGCGAAGGCAAGATCACCGACGAAGCGCGCCGCCGCATCGAATACGAACTGGATCTGGAAGAAGCGGGCGTTGCCAACCGCGGCCATGACGGCGGCGGGTGGATGTAGTTATTCGGCCGCGGCGCGTGAGCCGCCGCCGAAGCGGCGGTCGATGTAATCGGTCACCATCTGCTTGAAATCCGCGGCAAGCGTCGCGCCGCGCAAGGTCGCGGCTTTCTCGCCGTCGATGAATACAGGCGCGGTCGGCTGTTCACCGGTGCCGGGCAGCGAGATGCCGATGTCGGCGTGTTTCGACTCGCCTGGCCCATTGACGATGCAGCCCATCACCGCGACGTTGAGCGTCTCGACGCCGGGATAACGCGTCTTCCACTCCGGCATCGATGTGCGGATGAAATTCTGGATGTCGGAGGCAAGCTCCTGGAACGTTGTCGAGGTCGTGCGGCCACACCCGGGACAAGCGGCGACGAGGGGGACGAAGGTCCGCAGACCCATTGTTTGCAGCAGTTCCTGCGCAACCTGCACTTCCAACGTGCGGTCGCCGTTCGGCTCGGGCGTCAGCGAAATGCGGATCGTGTCGCCGATGCCCTGCTGCAGCAGCACTCCAAGCGCGGCGCTCGAAGCAACGATGCCCTTCGAGCCCATGCCGGCTTCGGTCAGGCCGAGATGCAGCGCGTAATCGGCGCGGCGCGCGAGTTCCGCATAAACCGCGATCAGGTCCTGCACCGCGGAAACCTTGGCAGACAGGATGATGCGGTTCTTCGGCAACCCGATTTCTTCGGCGCGCGCGGCCGACGTCAACGCCGATTGCACCATCGCTTCGTGCATCACCTCGCGCGCGCTCTTGGGCGCCGGCGCGTCGTTGTTCTCGTCCATCAACTTCGTGAGCAGTTCCTGATCGAGCGAACCCCAGTTGACGCCGATGCGAACGGGCTTGCCGTATTTGATCGCCATTTCGACGATCTGGCTGAATTGCGGGTCGCGCTTGTTCTTGAAACCGACATTGCCCGGATTGATGCGGTACTTGTCGAGCGCCTCGGCGCAGGCCGGATGATCGGCGAGCAACTTGTGGCCGATGTAGTGGAAGTCTCCGACCAGCGGCACGGTGACGCCGAGCTTGCCGAGCCTGTCCCTGATATGCGGGACCGCCGCCGCGGCCTCGTCGCGATCGACGGTGATGCGTACCAGTTCGGAACCGGCACGCGCCAGTGCTGCCACCTGCCGCGCCGTTCCCTCGACGTCAGCGGTGTCGGTATTGGTCATCGACTGCACGATAATGGGCGCGCCACCGCCAACGGCGACGCCACCGACATCGACCGGCGCGGACTTGCGGCGTTCCTGGAGACTGATGCTCATAATGCGTTGCCGGACAAACTGCGTTCCTGACCTAAAAGTTCCATGCCCTGATAATAGTCCATCATGCGGCCCGGTTCACCAGCACCAGCCCGGCGGCAACCAGCGCCACGGCGCCCCCAAAAGCGAGGGTCAATGGCTCATCCAGCACCAGATAACCGGCCGCGACACCGAATAATGGCGTCAGGAATGTGAAGGCAGAAAGACGGCTGGCCGAATACCGCACGACCAGCGCGAACCAGATCACGAAGGTGACGCTGACCACCCAGGCCGCCTGATAGGCCATGGCACCGATCGCGACCGCCGATGGCATATGGGTGATGCGCTCGCCGCCAATAAGCGCCGCGGCGATCAGCATCGGCGCCGAAACCACGAGCTGATAGAGCATCACCTTCTCCGCAGATACACGATTGAGCGAGCTTATCTTGATGATCAGCGTGGTCGCGGCCCAGAACAGCGCGCCGCCAATCATCATCAGGTCGCCGATCGTTTGCCGCGGATCGAGCGCCGGAGTGGGTACGCCGAAAGCGACCAGCATTCCCGCGAAGGACAGCGCCAGCCCGAGCCATTGCGCCGGCCCAAAGCGGTCGGCCGGCAGAAAAATGCGCGCCCCGATGACGACGATGAACGGCGCAAGATAAATAAACAGCACCGCGCGTGTCGCCGTCGTATAGGCGAGCCCCTGATAGATCAGGATGAATTCAATCCCGAAGCCAACGCCGGCGGCGAGGCCGGCGACCAGCGTGCCGTCGCGCGCGAACAACGGAATGCCGCGCGCCTTCGCCCATCCGGCGACGAGTAACGTCGCCACGACCGAACGGATCGCCCCCTGCAAGAGCGGCGGAACGTCGTGGATTGCAAGCTTCACTGCGACCTGGTTGAAGCCCCACGACAGGCACAACATCACCACGGCCGCCGCGGCAAAAGTGTCAAGCGGGCGCGTAACGTGATGAGATGCGGGTGCGGCGGTCACGGGAATTGTCTTATCGCGGCGAAACGCAGCACGCTACGCTTTGACCGGCATGGCGCCTCTTTGGATTGTCATGGCCGGGCATAGCCGTTCGAAGAACGGCGTGCTTTGCACGCCTATGTCCCGGCCATCTCGCTTGGGGACGCATTGCATTTTCCTGAGCAGGATTGCCGGGACAAGCCCGGCAATGACGGTGGAGGCGCGAAGCCGAGTTACGCCCCCCGGCAATGCGCGCAGATGCCCGTGATCTCAATCACCGGCGTTTTCGGCGTGAAGCCGGCGGCGCGAGAGGCGCTCTTGATTGTGTCGGCGACCGCGGCCGATGCCGCCTCGCCGACCGAACCACAGCGTTCGCACAACATGAACACCACCGGGTCGCCGCTGTCATGATTGTGTACGCAGGCGATAAAGGCGTTACGGCTTTCGATCCGATGCACCAAGCCCTGCTCGCGCAGGAAATCGAGCGCACGATAGATTGTAATCGGCGCCGGGCGCGTGTTGCGCGCACCGACATGCTCGATCAGTTCGTACGCGCCCAGCGGCTTGTGGCTTGCAAGCAGCGCTTCGAGCACGCGACGGCGGATCGGCGTCAGCCGTTCGTTGCGTGCCGCGCACAACGCTTCGGCATGACCGATCGCGTCGCTCGCGCAACGTTCGTGATCGTGGCCCGGCGCGGGGAACGCCGCGCGCGGAGATGCTTTTCTGGACACGAATTCCGCCTCCGGCGCGACTTTAACCGCCGCCAGCCAAATCGCGAAAAGGTGAGCCGTTCAATCTCGATATATGTTGCGCTGCAACAAAAATAAGAGCACGGTTCCGCCCTCATTCAGACCCAATCCCCATCGGCCTTTTCCGGTCGTTTCAGCTTGCGAGGACATTTCATGTTGAAGGGCAAGTCCGCCTTTATTACCGGCTCCACATCGGGCATCGGCCTGGCTATCGCGCGCGCACTGGCACAGGACGGCGCCAACGTGATGATCAACGGATTCGGGGACAAAGCCGCGATCGAAAAGGAACGTATTGGCATCGAAAAAGATTTCGGCGTGAAGGCGCTCTACTCGCCCGCCGACATGACCAGGCCAACCGAAATCGCCGAGGCAGTGCGCGCGACCGAGAAAGGATTCGGCTCGCTCGACGTGCTCATCAACAATGCCGGCATCCAGCACGTCGACAAGATCGAGAATTTCCCGATTGAAAAATGGGACGCCATCATCGCCATTAACTTGTCATCATCGTTTCACAGCATCCGCGCTGCGCTGCCGGGCATGAAGCAACGCAAATGGGGCCGTATCATCAACACGGCGTCGGCCCACGGGCTGGTCGCGAGCGGCGAGAAGGTTGCCTACGTCGCCGCCAAGCACGGCCTCGTCGGCCTGACCAAAGTCGTGGCGATCGAAACCGCGAACGACGGCGTCACCTGCAACGCCATCTGCCCGGGCTGGGTGCTGACACCGCTGGTGAAGAAGCAGATCGAAGACCGCGCCAAGGCGTCCGGCGGAACCGTGAAGGACGAAGAGATCAAGCTGTTGTCGGAGAAGCAACCGATGCACAAATTCACCACCCCGGAGAGTATCGGCGCGCTCGCGGTTTTCCTCGCCAGCGACGCAGCGGCGACCATCACCGGCTCGGCCTATTCAATCGACGGCGGCTGGGTCGCGCAGTGAACATTCTGTCGCGCGCGTTCAGCAGCAATAAGGCGCCAGACCCCGGCGCCCCGAAGCGCATCAACCTGGCGCTGCAAGGCGGCGGCGCGCTCGGCGCTTTCACCTGGGGCGTCCTCGATCATCTGCTCGAGGATGGACGGCTCGCGATCGAAGGCATTTCCGGCGCGTCGGCCGGTGCGGTTAATGCGATCATGCTTGCGGACGGGCTCGCGCGCGGCGGCCCCGAAGAAGCGCGCAAACGGCTGGCCGATTTCTGGCGGGCGGCGAGCCTCGGCGGCAACTTGCCGGACGTGCAACGCCGCGCGGTCGATCGCCTGTTTTCATTCTGGCCGATCGAGGACACCCCGGTCGGGCTGTGGATGCAGGCGATGACGCGTTACCTGTCGCCCTACGATTTCAATCCGCTCAACATCAATCCGCTGAAGGATCTGATCGCGCGCTTCGTCGATTTCGATAAAGTGCGCGCGGCCACGGATCTGCAGTTGTTCGTCTCCGCGACCAACGTAAAGACCGGCCAACTGCACGTCTTCAGGCGCGACGAGATGACGGCCGACATGATCGTTGCCTCCGCGTGCCTGCCGCATCTGTTCCGCGCGGTCGAGATCGGCGGCGAGTCCTACTGGGATGGCGGCTATGTCGGCAATCCGGCGCTCTATCCGCTGGTCGGCGGCACACAGACGGAAAATCTCTTGCTGGTGCAGATTAATCCGCTCAAGCGCAAGCAAGTGCCGAAAACACGAGACGAGATCATGGCGCGCATTAACGAGATCACGTTCAACTCGTCGCTGATGTCGGAATTGCGCGGCATTACCTTCGTCGGCAAGCTGATCGACGAAGGCAAGCTGGAGCGCGGCATCGGCGAGGGGAAATACCGGCGTATCAATGTGCACCGGATCGCGCTCACCGGCTCGGCGCACACGCTCGATGCCGCCAGTCGGCTCAGTACCGATTATGATTTCTTCGAGATGTTGCGCGCCGACGGCAAGCGCGCGGCGCGCAACTTCCTCGACGCGCATTACGACGACATCGGCGTGCGATCGAGCATGGACTTCGAGACCGCGCCGCAGGCTGAGAACGCGTGATACAATCGCCGGCATGAGCAATCTCACCGCCGAGATCGGTGCAACGCAGATCGAGATCGTTGTCGCCGACATCACCACGCTCGACGTGGACGCGATCGTCAACGCAGCCAACCGGTCGTTATTGGGCGGGGGCGGCGTGGACGGTGCCATTCATCGCGCCGCCGGGCCTGAACTGCTGGCCGAATGCCGCACCCTCAACGGCTGCGAGCCCGGCAGCGCCAAAATCACGCGCGGCTATCGCCTCAAGGCCAACCACGTCATCCACGCCGTCGGGCCGGTGTGGAGCGGCGGCGGCAAGGATGAAGATGAATTGCTGGCCGGCTGTTATCGCACTGCACTCGATCTTGCGATCGCCAATCGGCTGGCCTCGATCGCCTACCCAGCAATTTCGACCGGTATCTATCGCTTTCCGCCGGATCGTGCGGCGCGCATCGCGGTCGGCACCGTTGCGTCGGAAATAGCTTCACGGCCGCGGGGTATCGCGCGCGCGGTATTCTGCTGCTTCACACCGGAAAGCGCAGAACATCACAAAAACGCGTTTGGCGAATTGGGGCTGGTGTAAACCGGCTCAGACCCTGGGGTCCACGTCCACGCGGCAGATCCAGTTCTCCATGCCCGCTTTGGCTGCGGGGTAAAGCTTGAGCACTTCGGGATCGTGTCCCGGCACGATGTGATGGCGCGAGGCCGCAAGCTTCCTGATCGTGTTGTAGCCCTCAAGCGTATCGCCGACACTATAGGTGATCGGAAACACGCGGCCTTCGTCGATGTGCGAATAAAGATGGATGCAGTCCGACGCGACAACCACGTAGCCGCGTTTCGTCTTCACGCGCACGCACTGCAGACCTTTCGAATGGCCGCCGATACGATGCACGGTGATTCCGGGAGCAAGCTCCTCCGTGCCGTCGTGAAACTCGACGCGATAATCGAATACCTTCTTCACCATCGCCTGCACGTCGCGTTCGCTGAACGGCATGCGCAGCATCTGGTGGCACATGCAGCGGCCGGTGCAATAGGCCATCTCGACGTCCTGGATGTGGTAACGCGCATTGGGAAAGAGATCGTAATTGCCGGAATGATCCCAGTGCATGTGCGTGACGATGACGTCCTTCACCTGGTCCGGCTCGACGCCCAGCGCCTTCAGGCTTTTGCCGACCGGATTGAGCAGCTTGCGATTGCGCTCCCTCTCGGCGACTTCGTCGAAGCCCGTGTCCACCACGAAAGTGCCGTGGGGTCCTTTGATCACCCAGACGTAATAGACAATCGAGCCGAGCACGTCGTGCGGATCGCCGAAGATGTAATTCTCCGACGAGCGCCGCTCGTGGCCGGCGTAGCAGACGGCGTAAATTTCATGGATGTCGTCGCTCATGACTTCTTGCCTCCGATCGTCACGCCAGCGCGCGTCTCCACCATCTGCACGATAGCGGTGAAGTCACTGTCGCCGCCGTATTCGGCGTTCGTCGTTTCCCACTGGTCGAGCACGGCGTCGATCACCGCATGCGGCGAGCCAAGGCCTTTGGCTTCGTCGAAGCAAAGCCGTACGTCCTTGAGCATCAACGCGGTGCCGAATCCGTAATTGAACGTGCGCGGGAGTATCGTCTGCAGAAATTTTTGCTCCGAGGCGGTGTTGCGGCCGGAGCCGGCATTGATGACGTCGATCATTACCGCGGGATCGAGTCCGGCCTTGACGCCCATCGCGACTGCCTCGGCGGTTGCGGCCATCGCGGTTGCCGACAGGAAGTTGTTGGCGAGCTTCATGGTCTGCGCCATGCCGGGTTTTTCGCCGATGACGAAAACCTTCCCGAACACGGCGAGTGCGTCTCGCACCTTGTCGACTTCGGCCTTCGGCCCGGAGACCATCACCGCCAGCGTGCCCTTGGTGGCGCCGCCAACACCGCCGGACACCGGCGAGTCGATCTGAACGATATTCTTTTTCGCGAGCTCCGCAGCGATCCTGGCGGCGACGCGCGAGCCGGTGGTCGAGAGATCAATGAAGCGCTTGATTCGCTTGCCGTGGATGACTCCGCCGTCTCCGATCGCCACCTTCTCGGATATCTGCAGCGACGGCAGACTCGCCATCACTGTTTCCACGCGATCCGCCACGTCTTGCGGCGATGACGCCAGCTTGGCCCCTAGCGCCACCAACGGCGCGACTGCGTCATTACGGGTGTCGTAAACGACCAGGCTATGTCCGGCCTCGATCAGCCGGCGTGCCATCGGCTGGCCCATGTTGCCGAGCCCGATAAAGCCAATTTCCATGAAATCCCCCTGCGATTACGGGGCCGACTCTGCCCGACCGCGCGATGCACGTCACGCAAGGCTGATCCGCGCGAGAGGGCTGGCACGCTCCTATAGGAAGCCTTATTATAAGCTGGCTTATAATAAGGAACCCTCAGGAAACGGACCATGGGCGACCTGTCTCCAAATCGCGAATTAGCCTTTACGATCATGGACGTAGCGCGAATGTTACGAACCTATGCCGATCAGCTCGCACGGCACTATGGCATGACTCGCGCCCAGTGGGCCGTGCTGATCCGGCTCGATCGCTCGGAAGGCCTTAAGCAGACGGAACTCGCCGAAATTCTCGACCTGCAACCGATCACGCTTACGCGCCTGCTCGACCGACTGAACGCAAACGGGTTGATCGAACGGCGCCCCGATCCGAACGACCGGCGCGCCAACCGGTTGTACCTCAAGCCGGCCGCTCGGCCGATGCTGGACCGGCTCGCCATACTCGGTTCCGACATGATGGACACGGTCCTCGAAGGGCTCACGCCCCAATCGGTGGACCGGATGCTCAAGGAATTCGGCACCGTCAGGGAAAATCTGCGCCGCGCCATCGGCAACAACGCGCTGCCGCAACACGAAGCCGCCAACGGCTGAACGCCAAGGTCTGAATCTCATGAACGAACAGCCTCGAAAAATCGTCCCCATGCCGGAAGCCAAGGTGCCGGAAGCCAAGCGCACGCCGGAAGCGGAAGCGCCCGCGGCCGAAAAAAAGGCCGGCCTGTTCGCGCGAATCGGCCGCGGCCGCCTGCGCATGATCCTGCTGGCCGGGCTGCCCGCGCTGGCGCTGATCGCCGGCGCCGGAATTTATCTTTCCGGCGGACGCTACATCTCGACGGATAACGCTTATGTCGGTGCGCAGAAGGTCCTTATCACGTCGGACATCTCCGGCAAGATCGCGCATATCGCGGTGCATGAAGGTCAGCACGTCAATCCGGGCGACGAATTGTTCACGCTCGATGCCCAGCCCTATCGCCTTGCGCTCGAACAGGCGCAGGCGAAACTCAATGCCGCACGCTCCGCCTATGACAAGCTGAAGACGACTTTCAAATCGCTCGATACGCTGGCCGACCTGTCGCAGAAGAACGTCGACCTCAAGCAGCGCGACGTCGACCGCAAGTCTTCGCTGCTCAAGTCGCAAGCGGGCTCGCAGGCCGACCTCGATACCGCCGCCTCCGGGCTGGTGACGGCCAAGCTGGAGTTGGCTTTCACCCAGCAGCAGCGCGACACCACGCTTAACCAGTTGCTGGGAAATCCCAACCTGCCGCTGGAGCAATTTCCCGAATATGCGCAAGCCAACGCCGCAGTCTCGGATGCCGAGCGCAATCTCAACCACACGGTCGTGCGCGCCGCAATTTCCGGCATTGCGACGCAAGTCGACAACATCCAGCTTGGCCGTTTCATCGCGGCCGGCTCGCCGGTGTTCAGCATGATCGACGATCAGCAGCCGTGGGTCGACGCGAACCCGAAGGAAACCGACATCACCTATCTGCGGGTCGGCCAGAAGGTGACGCTCGACGTCGACAGCTTTCCCGACCACACCTTCAATGGCACCGTCGTTTCCGTGAGTCCCGGCACCGGCGCGCAATTCTCGATTCTGCCGGCGCAGAACGCCACGGGCAACTGGGTCAAGGTCGTGCAGCGCGTTCCGGTTCGCATCGCTTTCGACAAGGATGAGGATACGCACCTGCTGCGCGCCGGCATGAGCGTCGTCGTCGA
>JBARCH010000366.1:0-17570 GCA_049793875.1 Pseudolabrys sp.
TGGCAATCCTCCGCCGACCCAGCCTGTGAGCGGCATGCCCGGTTCGCAACTGCCGCCACCGCCGCCGCGCAACACCAGCGCGACCGGCCAGCAGCTCGCGGCCTTGCCGCCTTCGGCGTCGCCGAAGGACGAATACGATCTCGCGTACGGCTATGTGCTGCGCAAGGACTATGCGCTCGCCGAGCAGGCATTCCGCGACTTCCTGAAGAAAAACCCCGGCGACCATCTCGCGCCCGAAGCGCAATACTGGCTGGGCGAAAGCCTCTATCAGCGTCAGCGTTATCGTGACGCCGGTGAATCGTTTCTTGCGGTGACCACGAAATACAGCCGCTCCGGCAAGGCACCCGACGCATTGCTCCGGCTGGGTCAGTCGCTGGCGGCCATGCACCAGAAGGAAGCGGCCTGTGCGACCTTCGGCGAGGTCGCGCGCAAATATCCGCGTGCATCTGCTACCGTGAAGCGTGGCGTTACGCAGGAACAGAAGCGTGAGCACTGCTGAGAGCGCAGCAGTTTCTGCCGCCGAGGTAAATTCGCTCTTCGCCGATCTTCATTCATCGCCAGGGTTGCTGCTCGCTGTTTCCGGCGGTCCGGATTCAACCGCGCTGCTCGTGCTTGCCGCGCGCTGGCTCAAGACACTCGAGAAGAAGCCAAAGCTGGCCGCCGTCACGGTCGATCACGGCCTGCGCGCAGAATCCAAAAGCGAGGCGGCGGCCGTCGCGCGGCTTGCGAAAAAGCTCGGTGTCGATCACCGCATTATTCGCTGGACTGGGAAGAAGCCGGCAGCCGGTTTGCAGCAAGCGGCGCGGCAGGCGCGCTACACATTGCTGGCCGCCGCGGCGCAACGCGCTGGCGCCAGTCATATCGTCACCGCACACACGCTCGACGATCAGGCCGAGACCGTGCTCATCCGCATGGCGCGTGGCAGCGGCATCACGGGCCTGGGCGCGATGCGGAGAATTTCGGTCATTCCGGGGCGCGAACAAAGCGCCCGGAATGACGGATTGTTGCTTGTCCGCCCGTTCCTCGACATTCCGAAAGCGCGGTTGATTGCAACCTTGCGTACGCTCGGTGTTGAGTTCGCCGACGATCCGTCGAATCGCAACCCGCGCTTCACCCGGGCGCGGCTGCGCGATGTGATGCCGGGCCTGGCGCGCGAAGGTCTCGACGCGCACAGGCTGTCGGTGCTGGCGCATCGGCTCCGGCGTGCTGATGCGGCGATCGAGGCCGTGGTCGAGCGGGCGATGAGGGAACTGGCCGTAGACGCTGCGCCCGGCGCAGTTGCGTTCGACGCCGGAAAGATGCGTGGCCTGCCTGCCGAAGTTGCATTGCGGATGGTGGGGCGGGCGGTCGCCCTAACGGGTGACGAGGGGCGGGTCGAACTCGGCAAGCTCGAGGCGTTGATGGCGGCGCTGAACCGAACGGCGGCAAAAGCCTCGTTTCGCCGCACATTGGCGGGCGCAATGGTCACTTTTGCCGGCGATCGGCTTGTAATCGAGCGCGCGCCGGCGCGGCGGCCCAAGCCCTTAACCAAACGGGCATCGGCCGGCGCTAAAAGACGGAAGACGCGTTAGAATAGAGGGAATCAGGCATTTTGCTGGACCGTTTCCCTTGGCACAGGGGGGTACGGTGCCTACATTGAACCAACGAGCCGTGAAGCTGCCACGAACTTTAGGCAATTTGATGCTGGCCCCGGCGGCTGGCCTGCCGATGAAGGACATCCGATGAACGCCAACCTGCGTAATTTCGCCCTCTGGGTGATCATCGTCCTTCTGTTGCTGGCGTTGTTCACGCTTTTCCAGAATCCCGGCCAGCGCACGAACTCGCAGGACATCTCGTTCTCGCAATTGCTGAACGAGGTCGACCAGGGCCACGTGCGCGACGTCGTCATTCAGGGCCCGGAAATTCACGGCACCTTCTCAGATGGCCGCAGCTTCCAGACCTACTCGCCCAGCGATCCGGGCCTGGTGCAGAAACTTTACGCCAAGGGCGTGACGATCACCGCGCGGCCGCAGCAGGACAACGTGCCGTGGTTCGTGTCGCTGCTGGTGTCGTGGCTGCCTTTCATCGCGCTCATCGGCGTGTGGATATTCCTGTCGCGGCAAATGCAGGGAGCGGGCGGCAAAGCGCTCGGCTTCGGCAAGTCGCGCGCCAAATTGCTGGCTGAAGCGCACGGCCGCGTAACGTTCGAGGACGTCGCCGGCGTCGATGAAGCCAAACAGGACTTGCAGGAAATCGTCGAATTCCTGCGCGACCCCGGAAAATTCCAGCGCCTCGGCGGGCGCATTCCGCGCGGTGTGCTGCTCGTCGGCCCGCCCGGCACCGGCAAGACCTTGATCGCGCGTGCGGTCGCGGGCGAAGCCAACGTGCCGTTCTTCACCATTTCCGGTTCCGACTTCGTCGAAATGTTTGTCGGCGTCGGCGCTTCGCGCGTGCGCGACATGTTCGAGCAGGCCAAAAAGAACGCGCCGTGCATCATCTTCATCGACGAAATTGACGCCGTGGGCCGTCATCGTGGCGCCGGCCTCGGCGGCGGCAATGACGAGCGCGAGCAGACGTTGAACCAGTTGCTGGTCGAGATGGACGGCTTCGAGGCGAACGAAGGCATCATCCTGATCGCCGCCACCAACCGTCCCGACGTGCTCGATCCCGCGTTGCTGCGTCCCGGCCGTTTCGACCGTCAGGTCGTGGTGCCGAACCCGGACGTGGTCGGCCGAGAAAACATCCTGAAGGTTCACGTGCGCAAGGTGCCGCTGGCGCCCGACGTGAACCTGAAAACCATCGCACGCGGCACGCCCGGCTTTTCCGGCGCGGACCTGATGAATCTCGTCAACGAGGCGGCCTTGATGGCGGCGCGGCGCAACAAGCGCATGGTGATGCAGGCTGAGTTCGAAGACGCCAAAGACAAGGTGATGATGGGCGCAGAGCGCAAATCGCTCGTCATGACGGACGAAGAAAAGATGCTGACCGCCTACCACGAAGGCGGCAACGCCATCGTCGCGCTCAACGTCACGGCAACGGATCCGGTGCACAAAGCTACCATCATTCCGCGCGGCCGCGCGCTCGGCATGGTCATGCAGTTGCCCGAACGCGACAAGCTGTCGATGTCGCTCGAGCAGATGACGTCGCGTCTCGCCATCATGATGGGCGGGCGTGTTGCCGAGGAAATGGTATTCGGCAAGGTGAAGGTGACCTCGGGCGCCGCTTCCGACATCGAGCAGGCGACCAAGCTCGCGCGCCTGATGGTTACGCGCTGGGGACTCTCCGATAAGCTCGGTACCGTCGCTTATGGCGAGAACCAGGACGAGGTCTTCCTCGGCTATCAGGTGTCGCGCCAGCAGAACATCTCGGAAGCGACCGCGCAGACCATCGACGCCGAAGTCCGTAAGCTGGTCGAGGCGGGCCTGTCCGAGGCGACACAAATTCTCACGGACAAGCGCGCCGACCTCGAAGTGCTGGCCAAGGGCCTGCTTGAGTTCGAAACGCTGACCGGCGACGAGATCAAGGACCTGATCGCCGGCAAGCGCCCGGTGCGCGAGTCGGTGATCGAGCCGTCGACGCCGCGCTCATCCGCCGTGCCGCCGGCCGGCAAGCCGCGTTCGGCACCGCCGCCGAGCGGCGAAGTCGCCCCACAGCCGCAGGGCTAGGGCATACCTTCCACGCTTTCGTCATGGCCGGGCTTGCCCCGGCCATCTCGATTCAGGGGCAAGGCGGTGCCAACCTAAGCGGGATGCCCGGCACAAGGCCGGGTATGGCAGGAAGCCGATGCCTCTCTCCAACCGCGTCTCACCCTTCGGAGAGCTTTTCGCCGCTTCCGCGCGCGGAACGCTGATGGGTAATCGCGGAGGCAGAATTCACGGCGACGATAAAAAGCTGTCGACGCGCCGTTGGGCGTCGCGTCAATGGATTTGCTGTGTGCTCGACTTCAAGGGTCGTCATCGCGACGTCTGGGGCCGCTATTACACCGAACTGTTTTTTCTTGATGAGGTGACGGCACTGGCGGCCGGTCACCGGCCTTGCTTCGAGTGTCGTCGAAAGGATGCGGAGGAATTTGCCCGGCTCTTTTCGGGAGGGAAAAGGCGCGCGAGCGCATCAGCGATGGATAACATCCTGCATGCCGAGCGTCTCATCGGGAAAAACAAGCGCACACACCGGCGGAAGATCGGCACGCTGCCGGACGGCACGATGATTGCGCTCGATAGCGACGCCTATGCCGTGCGCGGCAGCCGCCTCTTGCAATGGACGCCAAAAGGCTATGTCGGCACGGAGCGCCGTCCACGCGGCGTTGAGGTCGATGTACTCACGCCGCCGTCGATGCTCAAGGTGCTGAAAGCCGGATACCTGCCGCAATGGCATACCAGCGTTGCCGCGTAGACCCGCTTGTCCGCGGCGTCGGGGGATATGATGGCAGACAGGCAAACTCCCGCTGAGGGCGCGAAGCGAAGATCAAATCCGAAGGATTGAACTCATGTCGGTTTCGCCCGCTTTGCAACGCCGCCGCGATTATGCCGGCCCCGCGCTGTTCGCTTACGGATTTCGGCCGTTTTTCCTTGTTGCTGGAGCGTGGGCGGCGTTCGGCATTCTGTTCTGGCTGCCGCAGTACAATGGTGCCCTGACTCTGCCGGCCAATTTCAGCGCGCTCGATTGGCACATTCATGAAATGCTGTACGGCTATACTGCCGCCGTCATCGGCGGGTTCCTGCTGACGGCGATTCCGAACTGGACCGGACGCCTGCCGGTGAGCGGCGTTCCGCTCGCGGCTCTGGCGCTGCTGTGGCTTGCAGGGCGCGTCGCTGTTCTGTTCTCGGCGGCAATCGGCGGCACACTTGCGGCAGCAATCGACGTGGCGTTTCTTGCCACGCTTGCCGCCGTTGCCGCGCGCGAAATCGTTGCCGGCAAGAACTGGCGCAATCTGCGCGTACTGATCGTCGTCGGTGTCCTGATCCTCGGCAACGTGGTTTTCCACGTCGAAGTCCTGCGCTCTGGCGCGGCCGACTACGGTATCCGCATCGGCATCGGTGCGATCATCCTGCTGATCTCGCTGATCGGCGGCCGCATCGTGCCGAGCTTCACCAGCAACTGGCTTACGAAGAACAAGCCGGGTCGGCTGCCGGTGGCGTTCGCACGATTCGACATGGCGACGATCGGCGTGAGCGCGGCTGCCCTCATCGCGTGGGTTATCGCGCCAGTCCAGCCGTGGGCGGGCGCAATCCTGATCGCCGCCGGCGTTTTGCAGGCTGTGCGGCTTTCACGCTGGGCCGGTGATCGTACCTTCCCGGATCGGCTCGTGCTGGTGCTTCACGTCGGTTATGCGTTCGTGCCGCTGGGTTTCCTGCTGGTTGGCGCATCCACGTGGCTGCAATCGGTGCCGCCGAGCGCGGGCATCCATGCCTGGACGGCTGGCGCGATCGGCATGATGACGCTGGCGGTGATGACACGGGCGACGCTTGGGCATACCGGCCAACCATTGCGCGCCGGATCGGCGACCCAACTGGCGTATGGCTTGGTTCTGGCGGCGGCGCTGTTGCGGATTTGCGCGGCGTTCGAAAGCTCAATGGCGATGATCAATGCTGCCGGCGTGCTCTGGATAGCCGGCTTTGTCTGCTTCCTGGTGTTCTACGGACCATTGCTGGTCATGCGCAAACCGGCCTGGGCCGCGGCGCGCGTCTAGGCAGGTTCGATCGGTGAGGGCACCGTCGAGCGCGGCAGACCGGGAGTCCAGCCGAACCACACGATCGCTCCCATGATCGCCAGCATCACAATGACCATGCCGACGCAGGCCGGCCATTGTCCGAGCGTCCAGGCGATGCCGCCGAGCGCCGCGCCGAAGCTGCCGCCTAGATAGAAACTGGTGACGTAAAGGCCGACGGCCGACGAGCGCCCCGCTTGCGCGGTGATGGTGACGTAACCGGTCGATACCGCCTGGCACAGCAGTCCGCACCCTGCGCACAGGACCAGACCGCCGATGATGATCCACAGCGGACCGGCCAGCGTCAACGCAATGCCGGCGATCCAGAGCGCAATAACGCGGATCATGAATCGGCGGCGGCCGAAGCGGCCGACTGCCCACCCCGCCAGCGGTGACAGAGCTGACCCGACGAGATAAACGACGAAGATCGCGCCGAGATACCCCGCCGATAAATTGTACGGCGGCGCCGCCAGGCGGAAGCTCAGGTAGGTGAAGGTGGCGATGAAGCTGAACAGCACGCCGAAGCCGACCGCGAACGTCGCGATCAGTTGCGAATTGCGGAAGTGGCGCAGCATCTGCCGCCCGGACGCCAGCAGCCCTTCCGAGCGCACGAATTTCTTCTCGCGCGGCAACAGGAACAGCACCACGATCGCACCGACGAATGTCGCCGCTGCCAGCGCGAAGAACGCCTGGCGCCAGCCGAACGCGTCGGAAAGGATTCCGGCAAAGAAGCGCCCCGCGAATCCGCCAAGGCTCGCGCCCGACGTGTAGATGCCGGCCGCCCTTGCAGCCTCGGACGGTGACCATTCGTCGCCGATATAGGCGATGGTCACCGCAAACACCGGCGGCATCACCAGTCCCTGCACGAAACGCCAGAAGATCAGCGCGTTCAGTGTCGGCGCCAGCGCCACCATGACGGTCGGCGCGCTGAGACAGAACATCGCCGTCACGATCACGCGCTTGCGTCCGAGCACGTCGGCGACAGTGCCGGTGAAAGGAGCGGTCAGCGCCACCGCCAGCGAGCTTGCGGTCATGATGGTGGAAATTTCCGCGGCGCCAGCGCCGAATTCATGCGACAGCAGCGGCAGGATCGCCTGCGGCGAATAGAGGTTGATGAACGTGCAAAAGCCGCAAAGGCCGACCGCCAACAAGCGCGCGGGAAATTTCGTGGCTGTCGGCGGTGAATTCATCGCGCGGAGAGGCGGGCCGGTTTTTGCTGTCGGGGGCGAAGCTATGCATTGGATTTGCCCGGCACGCCACAGGGTAGGCCTGCGGGCCAGCGGGGCGCGCCGCGCATGGCTGCGGGTCGCGGCTATCCGTCCTATGGAACTTGCGGCGGTATCGGTTACTTATGAGAAGGGGCGCGGAGGAAATCGCGAGCAATAACCTGCATGCGCGCTCTAACCGTCCAGCCTGGCGTTGCGAACTCCATCCAGCTTGCCGACATGCCGCCGCCGCCGGAATCCGACGGCGCCTTGCTGGTGCGCGCGCTGGCGCTGGGCATTTGCGGCACCGACCATGAGATCATTTCCGGCGAATACGGCTGGGCGCCCGATCACCAGCAGCGGCTAATCCTTGGCCATGAATCCCTTGGCAAGGTGGAGACGGCGCCGCCCGGCAGCGGTTTCGCGCCGGGTGAGTTTGTCGTCGGCGTCGTGCGGCGGCCTGACCCGGTGCCGTGCCCGGCCTGTGCTGCCGGTGAATGGGACATGTGCCGCAACGGGCAATACACCGAACGCGGCATCAAGGAGCGCAACGGATACGGCTCTGAATATTTTCGGCTCGAACCGGAATTCGCCGTCAAGGTCGACCCGGCGCTCGGCATGCTTGCCGTCCTGCTCGAGCCGACCAGCGTCGTGGCGAAGGCATGGGATCACATCGAACGCATCGGCAACCGCACACGCTCGTGGTGTCCGCGCTCGCTGCTCGTCACCGGCGCCGGCCCGGTGGGTCTGCTCGCGACGCTGCTCGGCAAGCAGCGCGGCCTCGATATCCACGTGCTCGACCGCAACAAGACAGGGCCAAAGCCCGATCTCGTGCGTGAGCTCGGCGCGACCTATCATACTGGCCCGCTCGGCGATCTTCATACCGATGTTGTGATGGAATGCACGGGCGCTTCCGAGGTTATTCTCGACGTCATCGAGCGCGCCGGCCCAGCGGGAATTGTCTGCCTTGCGGGTGTGTCGTCCGGTGGACACAAGCTCTCGGTCGATGTCGGCGGCGGCAACCGCGACATGGTGCTGGAGAACAACGCAGTGTTCGGCTCCGTCAACGCCAACCGCCGCCACTATGAGCTTGCGGCCGAGGCGCTCGCGCGCGCCGACAAGAACTGGCTCGGCAAGCTGATCACGCGCCGCGTTCCGCTCGCGCGCTGGCAGGAAGCGTTCAAGCCGCAAGAGGACGACATCAAGGTGTTGGTCGACTTCACAGCCGACGCATGATCCCGACGAGGGGAAGCCGGTTTCGGAAAAGATCGCGCGTCAGGGACGTAAACAAGGAAAATAAATCACGATGCCACGCAACATTGCGGACTATGCGCTGATCGGCGATCTCGAGACGGCGGCGCTCGTCGGCAACGATGGCTCGCTCGACTGGCTTTGCTGGCCGGCGTTCGATTCGGATGCATGTTTCGCGGCGCTGCTCGGCTCGCCGGAGCATGGACGCTGGCAGATCGCGCCAAAAGAAAAAGACGTGAAAATCACGCGGCGCTACAGGCCTGGCACGCTCGTCCTTGAGACTCGCTTCGAGTGCGCCGAGGGCGCGGTGAGGCTTGTCGATTTCATGCCGCCGCGCAACGGTGCCTCGCACCTCGTGCGCATGGTGGAGGGTGAGCGCGGAAACGTGGCCATGTGTGTCGAACTCGTCATCCGCTTCGGTTACGGGGCGACGGTGCCCTGGGTGACGCGCGGTGACGATACGACTCTGAGCGCTGTCGCCGGCCCCGACAAGATGTTGCTGCGATCGCCGGTCCGGCTGCACGGCGAGAATATGAAAAGCGTCGGTGAATTCTCGATTGCTGCGGGCGAACGCATTCCGTTCGTCCTTTCCTACAATGCATCGCATGAGGAATCGCCTGCGCCGATCGATGCAGATCAGGCGCTCGAAGCCACGGAAAAATTCTGGACCGGCTGGACCGCAAAAAACAGGATCGACGGACCCTGGAAAGAAGCGGTGAACCGCTCGCTCATTACCCTGAAAGCGCTGATCTATACACCGACCGGTGGCATTGTTGCGGCGCCGACCACATCGCTGCCGGAGCAGATCGGCGGACCGCGCAACTGGGACTACCGCTTCTGCTGGCTGCGGGACGCTACGCTGACGTTGCTGGCGCTGATGAATGCCGGCTATTTCGACGAAGCATCGGCATGGCGCGAATGGCTGTTGCGCGCGGTCGCCGGCAGTCCGCCGCAGATGCAGATCATGTACGGCATCCGCGGCGAACGGCGATTGAGCGAGTGGGAGATCACGTGGCTGCCGGGCTTCGAGAATTCCAGACCGGTGCGCGTCGGCAACGCCGCGCATAATCAGTTGCAACTCGACGTCTACGGCGAGATCATGGACGCGCTGCATCAAGCCCGCGAGGGAGGTTTGGCGGCAAGCGATTCCGGCTGGGAATTACAGAAGGAATTTCTCAAGCACCTCAAAACGATCTGGCAAGAGCCGGATGACGGTATTTGGGAGGTGCGCGGCGAGCGACTGCACTTCACTTATTCCAAGGCGATGGCCTGGGTGGCTTTCGACCGCGCGATCAAGAGCGCGGAAGCCTTTTCGCTGAAGGGGCCGCTGGAAGAGTGGCGCAAGACGCGCGATGAAATTCACGCCAATGTCTGCCGGTATGGCTTCGACGCCGAACGCGGCACATTCGTGCGTTCCTACGGGTCGAAGAATCTCGACGCCAGCCTGTTGCTGCTGCCGGCGATCGGGTTCTTGCCGGCGCAAGATCCGCGGGTCCGCAGTACCGTCGCGGCGATCGAGCGCGAGTTGACGGTCGACGGTCTCGTACAGCGTTACGACACGGAAAAGTCCGAGGACGGCCTGCCGCCCGGCGAGGGGCTTTTCCTCGCCTGCAGCTTCTGGCTCGCCGACGCCTATCTGTTGCTGGGGCGGCGTCAGGAGGCCGAGCGGCTGTTCACGCGGCTGTTATCGCTGCGCAATGACGTCGGTCTGCTGAGCGAAGAATTCGATCCGGCCGGCTCCCGCCTGATCGGCAATTTTCCGCAGGCCTTTTCCCACCTCGCGCTGGTCAACACCGCAAGCAATCTTGCGCACGATGAAAAGCCTGCCGAGCAGCGCAGCGCACACAGCCTCAAGAAGACACCTGTCGAGCGTGAGCCGGCCGAATAGCTCTCCTGCGCGTCAGGTCTATTGACCGCGCAGCGCGGGATAGAAAGAGTCCGCGCAACGCCACAGTCCTGTCGGCGCTATCAAGGGAGGCTTGCGTGCTTGTCGATGTGAGAACTTATACCGTGCGGCCCGGTTGCACCGCCGCTTGGCTCGAAATCTACGAAAAACTCGGATTCCCGGTGCAGCAGCGCCATGTCGGCCAGCCCCTTTGCTATCTGCAAGCGGAAACCGGCGAGTTGAACACGCTGGTTCATCTGTGGGTCTATGAGAGCGCAGCCGATCGCGAGCAACGCCGCGGCGCTCTGGCGAAAGATCCGGACTGGAAGAAGTTTCTCGATGCAAGCCGCGACTCCGGTTATCTGATGTCGCAGCGCAACAGCCAGATGACGCCGGTGAAGTTCGTGCCGCTCAAGCGGTGAGCATCCTCGCCCGCACACGTTTGCCGAAACCGGACGGCGGCCCTCGCGGCCGCCGTTCGCTTGTCGAGGATCGCACGGAGCCTAGGCGGACAGCCGTCCTTTTTCCCAATCGCCACGCTGCACAAATTCGCGAACGGTCTCGCGCACCTTGGCAATGAGGTCGCGGACGAACGGCGAAGGGACGGTTTCCCGCAGCATTGTAATGGCGAGCGTCGAGACAAGGGGCGGGCGCTCGATCGGGTAGGCGCGAATTTCGCCACGCGCGATATCGTCCTGCACCGCCGAATAAGTCAGCATGCTGTAGCCGAAGCCCTTGCGCACCATCTCCTTCGTCAGCATGACGCTGTCCACCTCAAGCAGGATCTTGCAGCGGACGCCGTGCTGCGCCGCCGATTGCTCAAGCAACCGGCGATTATTATGCGGCAGGCTCGGCATAATCAGCGGAATATCGCCGAGGTCGCGCACGCGAAAGCTTTCGCGCTGCTTTTTGTTTTCGCCGCGGCGGCCTTTGCCCGGCCCGATGAGCACCATTCGTTCGGTGAGAATCGGAATTGTCGAAAGCGCCTGTAGCGGCGGCGGGTTGTGAACGACCGCAACGTCGACACGACGGTCGAGCACCCACTCCTGCAGCAAGGTGCTGATGCCTTCGCGCACGTGCAGTGAAACCTGCGGCCAATCCTTCTGAAATCGTTCTACGACCGACGGTCCGATGAGGACGCCTGCCACCGGCGGCACGCCGAGGGCGACGTGGCCGGTGATGGCGGTGTCCTGCGCTTGCATCTGTTCGCCAGTCCGCCGAACGAGTTGGTCGATCGCATCGGCATTTTTCAGGAACACCGCGCCGGCGTTGGTCAGGCGAACGCCGCGGCCGTGCCGGATAAACAGATCGATGCCCAACTCGCGCTCGAGCTTGCGCACCTTGCGGCTCAGTGCCGGCTGTGCGGTCCGCAGTTCGCTGGCCGCGCGGCTGAAGCTGCCGGCGCGCGCCACCTGCGCGAAATATCGGATTTCCTTCAGATCCATGACCAGGCGAGATATACCAAGGAGGCATAGCTTGCTAGCGCTCAAAAGTTTTTGTCAAGCCACGCATGGGCCGTCACAATGGGCACAGCGGCCATTCCAAGTGCCGAGAAGAACGTTTCTCAGGGAGAAATGACCATGCGAGCCCTTCAGCGTCTTTCCGTCCTCGTCGGCCTTGCCGCCGTTCTTCTCGCGCCGATGGCGGTGGGCGCGCAGGAATTTCCGAACAAGGGTCCGATCAGGATCATCGTGCCGTTTCCGGCGGGTGGGCCGAGCGACATCATCGCGCGGTCGGTCGGCCAAAAGATGGCCGATATCCTTAAGCAGAAAGTTGTGATCGACAACCGCGGAGGCGCAGGCGGCGTGCTTGGCACTGAGCTGGTCGCGAAGGCTGACCCCGATGGTTACACGATTGCTATCAGCAGTGCCGGCGCGCTTGCGATCAGTGCCAGTGTGCAGAAGGGCGTGCCGTACGACGCGCCCAAGGACTTCAAGCCGATCACGCTGGTCGCAAAAGTGCCGGAGATGCTCGTTGTCGCCACCAGCGTGCCGGCCTCGAACATGGCCGAACTGGTCGCGCTCGCGAAATCGAAGCCGGGTAAATTGAATTTCGCGTCGTCCGGCATCGGCAGTTTGCCGCATCTTGCCGGCGAGTTGCTGAAGCTCAACGCCCACATCAACATCGTACACGTGCCCTATCGCGGCGCCGCGCCGGCGGTGAACGATCTGCTCGGCCAGCAGGTACAGATGGTGTTCCTCGATCTGCCGATCCTCATTCCGCAGGTGCAGGCGGGAAAGCTGAAAGCCATCGCGATCGGCACCACCAAGCGCGTGGCCGCGCTGCCGAATGTCCCGACGACGGTAGAAGCTGGGTACCCGAAAATCCAGACCGAAAACTGGTACGGCATGGTCGCGCCGAAAAACACGCCGCCGGATGTCGTCGCCAAGCTCAACAAGGCGGCGGTCGAAGCGCTGCGCAGTGACGAGGTGAAAAAGCGCCTCGATCCGCTGGGCGTGATCCTGGCCGGCGATACGCCTGATGAGTTCGCCGCCTTCATCACGAGCGAAAAGGAAAAGTGGGCCGCCGTCGTCAAGGCCGCCGGCATCAAGCCGCAGTAATTTCCTCGCAAAACTGCCGCGCCTAGTGGCCTTCCACCAGGCGCGGAATGGCGTGCGTGAACCACGGCACGAAGGCGACGGCGAGCACGCCCGCGATCAGCACGGCGAGATAAGGCAGCATCGTCTTCGCTGAGGATTCGATCTCGCTCTCCGAGACCGCGCAGGCAATGTAGAAGCAGATGCCGATCGGCGGGATGAAAATGCCGATGCCCATCGCGAGCAGGATCACCATCGCATAGTGAATGCTGTCGATGCCGTACTGATTGGCGATAGGCAGCAGCAGCGGCCCAAGGATGATCAGCGCCGGCAGTCCTTCGAGCAGCGAACCGATCACGATCAGCAGGATCATCGAGCCAATCAGAAACAAGGAAGGGCTGTCGCCGAGCAGATGCAGCGTCTTGATCAGTTCGGCGGGCAAATTCGCCGCCGTCAGCGTCCAGGCGAAGGATCCGGCGGCGGCGATGATGAACAGCACCATGCCGGCCAGCAGCCCGCAGTCGACGGCGATGGCGAAGAAATTGCGGAAGTCGATGGAGCGGTAGACGATCACCGACAGCGCGATGCCGTAAAGCACGGCGACGGCCGACACTTCGGTTGGCGTCGCGAAGCCGAACTTGATGCCGACGATCATGATGACCGGCATCACCAGCGGCAGGATCGCGCCGCCGCTCGATTTGGCAAATTCGGCGAGGCTTGCGCGCGGCGCGCGCGGCGTGTCGCGGTACCAGGCCATCAAATAGATCGCGATCATCAGCAGCAGCGCGATCACCGCCGCGGGCAGCAGGCCGGCGATGAACAGCGTGCCGATCGAGATTGGCGTCACCGAGCCGAGCACCAGCATGGCGATGCTTGGCGGGATCGTCTCCGACATCGCGCCGGCGGCCGACAGCACCGCGGCCTCTTCTTCCGGCCGGTAGCCCTGGCGCTTGAGTTCGCGCCGCATCACGGAGCCGACCGCGACCACGTCGGCGGCCTTCGAGCCGGAAATGCCGGACACCAGATAGATCGTCACCACAACCACTTGCAGCAGCCCACCGCGCAAATGCCCGACCAGCGCCATGGCGAAGCGCACGAGGCGAACGCTGATGCCGCCTTTTTCCATGATCAGCCCGGCCCAGATGAAGAAGGGCAAAGTGAGCAGGATGAAGTGGCCGGTACCGTCCACGGTGTTCTGCGCGGCGGCAATCATCGGCGCGGAGTCGGTGATTTGCAGGAAGAAGATCGAGCCGAGCAGCATCGAGAAGCTGACCGGCAGCCCGAGCAGCACCGCGACGAAAAACAGGATGAGCATGAGGCTCAGCGCCAGGCCGTTGCCCGGCTTCGGCACCGGCAGGTAGCCGAACGCGATCACCGCGGCCATCAGCGCCAGCACGATCGCGCCGACGGCAAGTACCATGCGGCCGGGATGGTCGAAGGCGAGGCGTTCCGCCGCGAACAGGACGATCAGCGCGAGCCCGACCGTGAACGGCAGCACGAGCCAGGCGCTGCTGATTTGCAGGATCGGCGTCAGTGCCGTCTGCGCCACCGCCAGCAGATCGAACGACACATCGAGCACGATCAGCCCGATGCAAAGGATGAACACATCGATGGCCGTCGCCACGGCCTGCCGCAGCGTCTCCGGAAAAAATCGCGTGACGAACTGGATCGCGGTGTGGTGCCGCGCGCGATAGGCCAGCGCCCCGCCCAGAAATGCCAGCGTGGTGAGGCACAGCTTGGACGCTTCCTCGGTCCACAACAGCGATTGCGTGAGCAGGAAGCGGATCGTGATGTCGGTGAGGACGACGGTCAGTTCGCCGATCAGCGCCGTCACCACCAGGACGCGCGCCGTGCGGTCGATGACATCCAGCGCGCGCCGCGCCGTCAATGCGGCGCGGCTTTGCCGCCAGGTCAGTCCGTGCCCGGTGAGGGGCGCGGAACGATCTGGCGCGACGGCGGCCGACGCTTGGCCTTCACTTCCCGCAGTCACCGGGCAAGACCGCGCGTGCGGCTCAGGCTTCGGCTTGCTTGACGACGGAGTCCATCAGATCGCCGCCGATCACGTTACGGAATTCCTTGTAAACGCCGTCGAGCGCCTTGCGGTACGCGACGCGGTCCACCGGATTGATGGTGAGGCCCTTGCCCTTGAGGAATGTCGACGTCTCGTCGGTCTTCTCCACCATCGTCTTGCGCCAGTCGCCGGTCAGCTCGGTCGCGGCTGCGCGCAGGTTGTCCTGGTGGTTCTTCGGCATGGCGTCGAACTTGCGCTTGCTCACCATCATCACGCCCGCGTTGTAGACGTGGTTGGTGAGATTGATGGTCTTGACCACCTCATAGTGCTTGGCCGATGGCAGCGCGATGATCGGCGTCTCTATCGCTTCGATCGTATGTTGCGACAGCGCGAGATAGATTTCGCTGTAGTCGATGGCGATCGGATTGGCGCCAAGCGCGCGGAACATGCCGGCGAAAATCGGCCCCGGCTGCACGCGAATCTTCAGGCCCTTCATGTCCTCCGGCTTCGGCACCTTGCGGTCGATGGTCGATGTCACGCGCCAGCCCCAATAGCCGTAGGAAAGGCCGTAAATGCCCTTCGCCGGCATCAGGCTCGCGAGATGCGAGCCGGTCGGACCGTCGAGCACCTTCTCCGCGGTGGCGAGATCCTTGAACAGGAACGGCAGGTCCATCACCTGGAATTGCGGGATCAGCGTATCGATGTAGCCGGAGGTATGCGCGCAGAGATCGATGATGCCGGTCTGCAAGCCTGTAAGAATATTGGTCTGGCTGCCGAGTTCTCCGGTGCTGAACACCTGTACCTCGATGGCGCCGTTGGTCTTTTTCTTCACATTGTCGGCGAAACGCAGCAGCACCTGATAGAGCGGATGGTTGCGCGTGTCGGCGAAGGTGCATTTGAGCGTCTGCACCGGCGTCGCCGCGAAACCTTCGCGCGCCAGATAGGGAAGCGCGACGGTTTGCGAGGCGGCAAGCGCAGCTGTTTTCAGGACAGTCCGACGATTGATCATGGGCTTCCTCCGGGCGGTTATGATTTTTTGTGACGGCAAGCGTAACATGCCAAACGAAGCTCAACTACCGCCCTCCGACGAGTGGACCCAAGCCTCTGGACTCAGGCCGCCCGGAGCGGCTAGCGATTGCACGAAGCTGAAACAACGAGGTGTTCCGTGCGCGGCAAAGGCAATATGCGAACCGGCGGCGAGATTCTGGTGGACCAGTTGGCAGTGCATGGCGTGCGCCACGTATTTTGCGTGCCGGGCGAAAGCTATCTGGCCGCGCTCGATGCCTTTCACGATCGTCATGTCGCGCTCACCGTCTGCCGCCACGAAAGCGGCGCCGCCATCATGGCGGAGGCTGTCGGTAAGCTCACCGGCAGACCCGGCATCTGTTTCGTCACGCGCGGGCCGGGGGCGACAAATGCATCGGCCGGCATCCACATTGCGCAGCAGGATTCGACGCCGATGATCGTTTTCGTCGGGCAGGTCGCGCGCAACATGCGTGGCCGCGACGCATTCCAGGAGCTCGACTACCGCGCGGTGTTCGGCTCGATGACGAAATGGGTGACCGAGATCGACGATCCGTCGCGTATTCCGGAAATCGTTTCGCGCGCGTTTTACATGGCCACAAACGGCCGCCCGGGGCCGGTGGTGATCGCGCTGCCGGAAGACATGCTGGTGGAGCAGGCGGCAGTTTCGGACGCGCCGCCTTTCGGTCCGATGGAGACCTGGGCTGGCCCGAACGACATAACGCAGTTGCAGGCACTGCTGTCGACGGCCAAGCAACCGATCGTGCTGCTCGGCGGCAGCCGCTGGTCGCAGGAGGCGAGCGCCGCGATGATGCGCTTTGCCGAAAAATTTGCGCTGCCGGTCGCGACCACGTTCCGCCGCGCCCATTTGTTCGACGCGCTGCATCCTTGCTACGCCGGCGATCTTGGCATCGGGCCGAATCCGAAACTGCTCGCGCGCGTGAAGGCCGCCGACCTCGTCCTGCTGGTTGGCGGGCGCATGAGCGAAATGCCGTCGCAGAGCTACACGCTGTTCGATATTCCAGGGCCGCAGGCGAAACTGGTGCACGTACATCCCGGCGCTGAAGAACTCGGCAGCGTCTATCGCCCGCATCTTGCGATCAATGCCGCGCCGACCGCATTCTGCGCCGCGCTCGATCAGATGCAGACGCCGAAGGACATGCCGTGGCGCGACGACACCAAGGCGCTGCACGCCGACTATCTCGCGTGGTCGGAGAAGGCGACATCGGTGCCCGGCAAGGTCAATCTCGGCGAGATCATGGTGTGGTTGCGCGATAATCTGCCGCCGGAGTCGTTCATCACCAACGGCGCCGGTAATTTTGCCGGTTGGATACATCGCTTCTATCGCTTCCGTTGTTTCGGCACGCAGGTTGCGCCGACGTCGGGTTCGATGGGGTACGGCGTACCGGCCGCGATTGCGACGAAGATCCTCAATCCCGAGCAGACGGTTGTGTGCGTCGCCGGTGACGGCGATTTCCTGATGACCGGCCAGGATTTTGCGACGGCGGTGCAATACAACATTCCCGTCATCATTCTCGTCGCGGACAACGGCCTCTTCGGCACCATCCGCATGCATCAGGAGCGCGAATATCCAGGCCGCATTGTCGCAACCGCGATCAGGAACCCGGACTTCGCGGCCTATGCGATGGCGTTCGGCGGTTATGGCGCGCTGGTGGAAAGGACGGCGGATTTTTCTTCCGCTTTCGCGCAGGCGGTCGCCACCGGCAAGCCGTCGATCATTCATCTGAAAGTCGATCCGGAAGCGATTACGCCGAGCGCGACGCTCGCCGGCATCCGCGAGAAGTCGCTGGCGGGCAGGGGCGGCGCCGGCAAGCACTAGTCGTCATGCCGGGTTTCACGTTGGCCCCACATTCGAGGGCGCGGGGGCGAGCCGGGACAAGCCTGGCCATGATGGTTTTAAATCTTGTCATTGCGACGTGAATCACCATTCACTCATTGCATGGCCTACCGC
>JBARCH010000367.1:0-1618 GCA_049793875.1 Pseudolabrys sp.
CTTATTCGCCGTCTTTGCGCGCGGTGCCGTCGATATTGGCGAGATAGCGCGCGACCGATTTCTCCAGCACCTGTTTGGCGTCCACGGGAATCACGCGGTCGAAATAATGCCCATACAGCGTCTCGAACGAGAATGGCGCCATCGCCACGGCGATGCGCTCGACTTCGCGCGCGGAAAGCGGAATGAAATTCGGATAGCTGCGCATGAACGAGAGCCACTTGCGGTCGGTGGTGACAGAGAGAATGTCCCCGGAGCAGACAAGACCGCGGCCGTTCGCGCCGCCTGCCCAATGCAGCACCGTGCCGCCGGGGAAATGCCCGCCGCAGCGGACTAGCGTAACGCCCTCCCATAACTTCAGCGTTTCGCCGTCCCAGTGATGCACGGCCTTGTCCGGCCGCTTCACCCAGGCGCGGTCGGCGGCGTGCAGATGGATCGGCGCGTCATCGAACGCGCGGCTCCATTCCACCATCGTCGTGTAGAAATGCGGATGCGAGATCGCGATGGCCTGAATGCCGCCGAGGCCTTTGATGAGGGTGAGGGTGGCGGCGTCGAGCGTGGCGATGCAATCCCACAGCACGTTGCCGCCGGGCGTGCGTAGCAGAAGCGCGCGCTGGCCGATGGCGAATGCCGGTTGCGCGCCGATGCCGAGGACGCCCGGCTCATATTCGCGGAAGGCGTTGGTGTGCGCCTTTTGCAAGGCCTCGAGCGTCGTCCAGGTCTGCCCGCGCGGCGGCACGTATTGCCGCTCCTCCTCGCAGATGTCGCATTGCGCCGGCGGCTTTTCGGCGGCGGCGTGTTGCGTGCCGCAGGCGGTGCAGATGAAGTGAGGCATTGGATGAAGGCTCGCTGTTACGGATTGGATGCTGCAAAGACGTTCCGGTTCCAGCTTAGCAAAGACAGGAATGGCCGGCACGACGGCGGCGGCGTGAAAGCAGGCGCGCGCCATCGCCCGTATTCTTAGCGACGCCGGGTGCGTCGTCGTCCATTTCGTTCGTCGCCCCGATAACGAGGGCGCGCGGAACGCCGGGCACCGCGCCTCGCCTTGTGGACGAAGCCGGACCCACGGACCCCGACGCCTCGCAGCATCGAGGCATGCTGAAGTCCGAAATAACCGCAAGTCCGCCGGTCGCCCGGCGTTCCGCGCGCGGTGTTTCCTAGGTCTGCTCCGCGTTGCCCCTGGTGTCCGTCCTTTCATCCGCATCGTCCACTCAAGGCCGTGCGGCTCTTCACCATTCGGGCCCGGACATTCGGCCGCGCCTGCTGACGCAGGCTAAAGGCGTACTGGTCATCAGGAGCCTCGGCGCGAGGCAGTCGCGCCGGGACAACGCGGCTTGAACCGCCGGGACTTGGGCAGCGCATCTCCGCTGCAAGCACCCCGGCCACCGCATCCCGCCCCCACATCTGGAGACGCTCGATCAGACGCCCCTCGCTAACGAGGGCGGGATGTATATGAATATAATCCTAATAGGAAAGAAGTCAACAGGGCTATCTGTCGCCATCGGGGGCGTCACTCGCGCTGGGCTTGCGGCCGCGCGTGGCCGGGCGGGTACAGGGAATGGTATAGGTGCGCCGGGCAATTTCGAATGAGGGGCACATGCGACACCGAAATCTCCTCGCG
>JBARCH010000368.1:0-3230 GCA_049793875.1 Pseudolabrys sp.
CGAATTTTCCTCCCGACCATGAAATGCGGTTGGTCGCGGCCTTCTTCGGCGGCACCAAAGGGTTTTTTGTCGAGGTCGGTGCAAATGACCCTCACGCGCGCTCGCAGACCTTGCATCTGGAGCGCGCCGGTTGGACCGGCATCCTGATCGAGCCGCAGCCTGACCTTGCGGAAAAACTGCGGACGATGCGCACCGGAAAAGTATTCGCGGTCGCTTGTTCGTCGCCGGAACATGCCGGCCGCACCATGCCGCTGCATGTGGCCGGGCCGCTATCGTCCCTCGACCGCGAGCACATGGCGCCGGGCGCTGCGCCGGAGCGCGTGATCGAGGTGCCGATCCGCACGCTCGACAGTTTGCTCGACGAAGCTGATGCGCCGAAGCCGCTCGATTTTCTGTCGATTGATGTCGAAGGCCACGAAATCGAAGTGCTGCGCGGATTCGATATTGCCCGCTGGCGGCCGCGCCTGATCCTGCTGGAAGACCATGTTGCCGATCTGGCGAAGCATCGATTCATGAAGTCCGCGGGCTATCGCCTGATCCGGCGCTACGAGAACAACGGCTGGTACGTTCCCGCCAATGCGCCCGAACGCATCGAAGGCCGCGACTATTGGGAAATCATCCGCAAATATTACCTGGCGCTGCCGTTCCGGATGTTGCGCAATGCTTCGCGCCGTTTGCGCAATGGCACCAGGATTTAGGGCTCGCGCCGTAGCGGCTCGCTCGGCGGTGCTTTCCAGTCCTGCGTCTCTTCGTAGCGCTTGGCGTAGCGGTAGAACGTGCCTTCGAAATTGCCGAAGGCGATCACGAAACCGGCCCAGCCGTCGACGAAGCCACGCTTGAAAATATAATGTTTCAGGAAAGCCCAGAAGGCGTGGCCGAAGGCACCCGCCATCGATACGCGCTTATGCGCGAGCTTGGGCACGCCCAGCGTGGAATAGCGGTTCATCTTCTTGATGACTTCTTCGAGATTGCGGAACGGGAATTGCCAGACGGCGTTCGTCAGCGTGCCGATCGGCTTGCCGCTCAGGTTCTCAAAGCCCTCATGCACCGGCTCGAGCGTGTAGCGCATCGCGCCCTTGCGGAAGAGTTGCGGCTGGCGGAAATTCGGATACCAGCCCGATCCGCGAATCCAGCGGCCCATCATGTAGCTGCGGCGCGGCACGCGGTAGACATCAGCGGAAGGTGTGCCAGCGATGAGCGCAAGAATCTCGTCGCGCACTTCCTTCGTGCAGCGTTCGTCGGCATCGAGGCTGAAGATCCATTCGTGTTGGCAGCTTTCGAGCGCGCGATTGCGCAAGTCACCGAACCCGTTGAAGGGCACCTGCACGACACGCGCGCCGAGCGCCGTCACGATCTCGGGCGTGCGGTCGACGCTGAACGAATCGACCACCACGACCTCGTCCGCCCACAGGACACTTGAGACCGCCGCTTCGATCTTTTCGGCCTCGTTATAGGTGAGGATATAGGCTGATATCTTCGGCATCGTGCTGGCTGGGCTGTAGCGGGGCGGTGCTTTTGTTGCCGGCAAGGTAACATTGCCGGCCGGGGCGGCCCTAGGGATTTGTGGCATTGTGCGTCTTCGGCTAAAGCCTGCAGCCGCGGGGGATTTCAGACGTACGCGGGACAATGACAGGGCGCCAGTGGCTGAGCTGATATCCGTTATCCTCACCACCTATAACCGCGAAGACGCGCTCGACGCGGTCTTGCGCTCGCTCGCGCGCCAGACCGATCCGGACTTTGAGGTGGTGGTTGCGGACGACGGCTCCGGGCCGGCGACCAAAGCCATGGTTGAAAGCTGGCATGGGAAAGTGGGCAAACGGCTCGCGCATGTGTGGCACGAAGACCGTGGATTTCGCGCGGCCGAAATTCGCAACCGCGCGATCCTGGCGTCGCATGGCGTCTATTGCGTTTTCCTCGACGGCGATTGCATCGCGCAGGCGGACTTCGTTGCCACGCACCGGCGACTGGCCGAGCCTGGATGGTTCGTCACCGGAAACCGGATTTTGCTGTCCACGGCCTTGACCGAAAAAGTGCTGCATGGACGGTTGACGCCGGAAACATGGAAACTGTCCGATTGGATCGCGGAGCGCGGACGCGGCGGCATCAATCGGATGTCTGCATTGCTGCATCTGCCGCTCGGCCCCTTGCGGCGGCTCAGGCAGAAAGCGTGGCGCGGCGCGCGCTCGTGTAATCTTGCGGTCTGGCGCTCCGATCTCGATCGGGTGGATGGCTTCGACGCGAGCTACAGCGGCTGGGGCAAGGAAGATTCCGATTTTCTCGTACGGCTGCTTCATGCAGGCGTGCGCCGCAAGGATGGCGTGTTTGCGACCGGCGTCATCCATCTCTGGCACGCGGCGGCCGACCGTTCGCAGTTGACAAAGAACGAGCGCAAACTGGACGACATTGTCGCTGGCGACAGCGTCCGCGCGCAGCAGGGCCTGTCGTCGCTCACTGGCGCGGCAGCGAAGGTGCGTTAAATATGGCGTCGTCATCTGCCGCAAACTGGTTCGAGCGCAAAAAATTGGCGGACGCCGCGGATTGGCTGGCGGTCGCATTCGCGGTGTCATTGCCGTGGTCGACATCCGCAACCGGTATTCTTGCCGTGTTGTGGGCGATCGCACTCATCCCGTCGCTTGAGTGGGAGAAGGTCAGAAGCGAAGTAACGAGCGCCGTCGGCGGCTTGCCGGTCCTGTTGTTTGTGTTCGGCCTTCTTGGCATGGTCTGGGCCGATGTTTCGCTGCACGAGCGCTTTGGCGGCCTGGATTCGTTCGTCAAGCTTCTCGCGATTCCTTTGCTGTTTGCGCAATTCGGCCGCTCGGAACGCGGCGTCTGGATATTCGGCGGTTATCTCGCGAGTCGCGCTGTGCTTCTGGCCGCCTCGACGGTCGTCGGGTTGTTGCCGGCTAACGCCTTTATCCATCTGACATGGGACAAGGTGCTGGTGAAAAATTCCGCCACGCAAGGCGGCGAATTCGTCACCTGTATCTTCGGATTGCTCTATTTCGCGGCTGACCTCGGCGACCGCGAGCGGCGGGCGGTCGCGGCGGGAGCCTTGCTGCTGGCGCTCGCGTTTCTCGCCAACGTTCTTTACGTCGCGACCTCGCGCACCGCGCTTGTTACGATCGTGCCGTTGCTTCTTGTGCTTGCCGTCAGGCGGCTGAGCGCAAAGGGCGCGATCCTGCTTTTCTGCGGTGTAATTCTGATCGGCGCGGTCGCCTGGTCGTCATCGC
>JBARCH010000369.1:0-2774 GCA_049793875.1 Pseudolabrys sp.
CCTCACGCTCGGCGAGGAGACGCGCGGTTTTCTTTCAGCCGGGCGCATCGCGCGCATGAAGCCGGGCGTCATCTACGTCAATACCGCACGCGGCGCGCTGGCGGACGAGGCCGCACTGATCGCGGCGCTGAAAAGCGGCCACATTCGCCACGCCGGACTCGACGTTTTCCACGACGAGCCGCTCAAGCCCGATCACCCGCTGGCGAATCTGGAAAACGTCACGCTCAGCGCGCACGCAGCCTTTCGCACACCGGAAGCTTCCGAAACGCTGCTACGGCGCGCGATCGATATCGTAAAAAACCTTATCTAGTCATTCCAACTCGGCCGCGCTTACACGCTTCCACCCTAGTAATAACCCGGTGTCTTGCCGCCATCGACGACAATCGCCGTGCCTTGGATTTGTCGCGCGTGCCTGGTGCAGAGGAACACCGCAAGCGCGCCTATGTCTTCCGGTTTTGCGAAGCGGCGAATCGCATCCTTCGCCAGCGTTTCGGAATAGACCTGTTCCGGTGTTTTCTTTTGCGCGTCGGCAAATCGCTGAATGCGCTGCGCCATGCGGTCGGTCTCGGTGTCGCCCGGATGGATGACATTGATGTTGATGTCGTCGCGATTGCCGAGCGCTGTAAGGCCTTTCGCGAAATTTGCACAGGCCGCGTTTACCGAGCCGCCGATGAGGGTTTCCGTGTTGGGAGTGCGCGCGCCGGTCCCGACGATGTTCACGATATTGCCGTGCGCTTCCTTCAGCAGCGGCCAGAACAGCCGTGTGAACCGCACGGTAGCGTGAAATTTCAGTGCGAAGCCGTCGAGCCAAAGCTGGTCCGGCTGCTCAAAAAAATTGCCGGCGCGCGTAGCGCCGGCATTGTTTACCAGCACATCGCAACGCCCCAGGCGTTCATTGACCTTGGCGAAGACCTGCTCGCAGCCCTCGACCGTGCGCAGATCGCCGGCAATCGTTATCGGCTCGGGTCCACCCGCGGCGGCAACAGCCTTCGCGCCTTCAGCCAGCGTCGCCTCATTCGCGGCCGCCAGCACAGTCTGCGCGCCTTCGCGCGCGAACGCTATCGCAATTCCCCGCCCGATGCCGCGGCTGCCGCCGCTGATGACGACCACCTTGCCTCGAAATTCTTCCGCCATCGGCTTCCTCACTTTCGTGAACGCTGCCTTATACGCACTGAACTTCGACACCGCGAGTGGGTACCTTCACGCTCATTGACCTCTCCCCGTTCTCGGTCACAATGGAAAAAAAGCTGGGAGGAGCCGCGTGAAGCCGGCGCCATTTGCCTACAAGAAAGTCCGCTCGCTCGACGAGACGATTGCATTGCTCGGCGAGCACAAGGATGCGCGGCTGCTCGCCGGTGGGCAGAGCCTGATCGCAACGCTCAATATGCGGCTTTCGAACCCGAGCCTGCTCATCGACATCAACGGCATCGGCGGAATGGCCGGCATCGTGCGCAAGAACGGCGCGGTCGAAATCGGCGCCCTCACCCGCCACGTCGAGGCCGAGCGTTCCGATCTCATCGCCAAGGACGTCCCGCTGATCGCCCGCGCCATGCCGGAGATCGGCCATCCCGCGATCCGCAACCGCGGTACGCTTGGCGGCTCGATTTCCTTTGCCGATCCGGCTGCCGAATTGCCCGCCTGCCTGCTGGCACTCGGCGGCGAACTCGACATCGCCGGCCCGAAGGGTCAACGCACAGTCAAGGCGGAAGATTTCTTCAAAGGCCTGTTCGAGACTGCGCTCGGCCCGCAGGACGTCCTCACCGCGATCCGCGTTCCGGCTGCGAACGCGCAGACACGCACCGGTTTCGCGGAGCTTGCGCGCCGTCACGGCGACTATGCGATCGTCGGGCTCGCGGCATCGGCGCGCGCTGACGGCGAGGGTCTCAGCGATGTGCGGCTTGCCTATTTCGGCGTCGGCGGGACCACCGTGCGGGCGCGCAAGGCGGAAACGGCGCTGACCGGCCGCGTAATCGACGACAAGCGCCTCGACGCGGCTGTCGCCGCGCTCGATCTCGACCCGTCCGACGACGTGCAGGCGACAAGCGCGACGCGCAAGCATCTTGCAGGCGTGCTGCTGCGGCGCGTGGCGAAGCAACTCATGGAGACGCGGTCGTGAGCGAGTATCTTTGCGACATCACGCTCACCGTCAACGGTGAGCCCGTTTCCGAACGCGTCGAAGCGCGCAAGACGCTGGCCGACTTCCTGCGCGACGATCTGGTGCTCACCGGCACGCATATCGGCTGCGAGCACGGCTTTTGCGGCGCCTGCACGGTGCGCGTGAACGGCGACATCGTGCGCGGCTGCCTTATGCTGGCGGCGCAGTGCGACGGCGCCATAGTCGAGACCATCGAAGGTCTGTCGGATTCGGGCGAACTCGCAGATCTGCAAGCCGCGTTCGAACAGCGCAACGCCCTGCAGTGCGGTTTTTGCACGCCGGGCGTGCTGACCACGGCGCAAGACCTGCTCAAGCGCGCAAGCGAAAACAACACCGTGCCAAGCCGCGCGGCAATCCGCGAACATCTTTCGGGAAATTATTGCCGCTGCACCGGCTACCACGCCATTGTCGATGCCATCGAGGCGGTGGCGCAGGCGCGTGCGGGAGGCAAGCGATGAAGATTGTCGAAGACAACCCGCCCATCCTCTCGGCACTCGACCGGCCGAATTCCTACATTGGCCGTTCCGTGCCGCGGCCGAATTTGCAGCGGCTTACGCAAGGCCGCGGACAATATGTCAGCGACGTGATGCTGCCGCGCATGGCGCACGTTGCCTTCGTG
>JBARCH010000370.1:0-2731 GCA_049793875.1 Pseudolabrys sp.
CTTTCGGAAGCGGCCACCTTGATGCTGACCGCGCCGACCGATCCGGCTGTCTTGGTCGATCTCGACCAGTGGTGGCAGGAGCGGCGCATTCTGGTCCGCAAGCTGCTCGACGACCACGACGCCCAGACCGCCTACCGGCTGGCGCGCGATGCCGCCACGCCGGCGCGCGGAAACTTCCGTGTCGACCAGCATTTTACCGCCGGCTGGATTGCCCTGCGCTTCCTGCACGATCCCACGACCGCCATGGTCCATTTCGCCAAGATCCCGGCGGGCACGTTCAACCCCCACGCATTATCGCGAGCAGGCTATTGGGAGGGCCGCGCTGCCGACGCGATGGGGCAGAAGGGGCAAGCCAGGACGTTTTATGAAGCGGCGGCCCAATACACGGCGACTTATTACGGCCAGCTCGCGCGCGCCCGGCTCGGCCTGCGCGACCTGGGCCTGCGCGGGCCTGTCCCCTTGACGGCGGAAGAACGTGTGACGCTGAGCCAGCTCGAAATCGTGCGGGCGGTCGAAATTCTCTACAAGATCGACGAGCGCGACCTGATCGCGCCGATCTATGCCGAACTGGGCGAGAGCGCGACCGATATAGCCGGGATGGCAATTCTGGCCGAGACGGCCGGCCGCCATCGCGACGGCCGCTCGATGCTTCTGTTGGGCCAAGCCGGCCTGGGACGCGGCCTGCCGCTCGACTATTACGCCTATCCGACGGTCGGCCTGCCCGACTACAAGCCGGTCGGCCCGCCGATCGAGGAGTCCGTCGCTTATTCGATCGCGCGGCAGGAGAGCCACTTCAACCAGAAGGTCGTTTCATCCGCGCACGCGATGGGCTTCATGCAGGTCACGCCGGCGGCGGGCATCGACACCGCGAAGAAATACAAGGTGACCTACAGCCGATCGCGCCTGCTCACCGATCCGGTTTACAACATGCAGATGGGTGCGGCCGAACTCGGCAACCTGCTGCAATACTATCACGGCTCGTACCTGCTCACCTTTGCCGGCTACAACGCGGGCCGTGGGCGGGTGAAACAGTGGATCGCCGCTTACGGCGATCCGCGCGATCCGGGAGTCGATCCGGTCGATTGGGTTGAGCGCATTCCGCTCTCCGAGACGCGCAATTACGTCGAACGGATCATGGAGAATTTGCAAATTTATCGCGCCCGGTTCGGCGGCAGCAACAGACTGATGATCGAAGCCGACATCAAGCGCGGCAACGAACAGAACTAGCCGGCGGCGGCGACCGCCTGCCGTTGCGTAGAACTTATGGCATAGTGCCAACGGACGGCAGACGTCCGCCAGGCACGCGATGGCACCAGGGAATTACACGGACACGTTCATCACCGTAGCGGATGGGTTGCGCCTCCATGCACGGTGCTATGGGCCCGCTGCGGCCGCTACATTGCCTGTTGTCTGCCTGCCGGGCCTGGCACGTACCGCCGCCGATTTCGAAGCACTGGCGGCGAGCCTCGCAAGTGACAATGCCCGTCCAAGGCGCGTCATCGCCCTCGATTATCGCGGGCGCGGGCAATCCGATTATGACCGGAATCCGGATAATTACGCCCTTCCCGTCGAGCTTGCCGATGTGCTCGCAGCCGTGGCCGCTCTCGAGGCGATGCCGGCGGTTTACGTCGGCACATCGCGCGGCGGCATTCTCACGATGCTTCTGGCCACGCTGCGGCCTACTGCGATCGCCGGCGCCATCCTGAACGATATCGGACCGGTCATCGAGCCCAAGGGGCTGATGCGGATCAAGGGCTACGTTGGCAGGCTGCCGCAACCCGCGACCTTCGAAGAAGGCGCCGAAATCCTGCGCCGGCTTTTCGACGCGCAATTCCCCAAGCTCATGGCGGCAGACTGGCTGGCGTACTCCCATCGCGCCTTCAAACAGGAAAATGGGAGATTACTGCCGACTTACGATGTGAGGCTTGCGAGCACGCTCAAGGGCCTCAATGCGGAGCGGCCGCTGCCGTCACTCTGGAAACAGTTCGATGCCCTCGCCCACGTGCCGCTGATGACAATACGGGGCGCCAATTCAGACATCCTGTCGGTGGAGACGGTCGACGATATGCGTGCGCGGCGTGCTTCGATCGAGGTTGTCGAGATACCTGACCAGGGCCACGCGCCGCTGCTGGCCGAGCCAGACGTCATCGCCCGCATTGCGGAGTTTGTGGCGCGGTGCGCGAAAGACTGAGGCGCCTTGCACAATCTCCTGCGCTGTCGTCGCCCCAACCTCTCCGCTGTCCCGGCTTGACCGGGCGACCCAGTAGCCGTCGACGTCTCGGAATAAATTTCACGCTTGCGATTACTGGATTCTCCGCGTTCGCGGGGAATGACAGAAAGAAAAGGTCGGGAACGACAAAAGAAGAACCCCCGGCGGTTTCCGGCCGGGGGTCCAAACTAACCAACCTTGATCAGAGGATCAGGGCCAGAAGTTACGTTGCACGCGGAAGATGCCGGACCAGACGTTCTCGTCGTCCACGGCCACGCCAGCTCCCTGAGCGCCAGCCGCCACGGCAGTGGTGGCACCCGCGAACGCGGTCTGAATGCGGGAGTACATCACTTCGACGCCCACATCGAGGTTCTCAACCGGGTTCCAGATCGTACGCGAACCGATCTGCCACGCGCTCCAGTCCGGTGTGCAAGCGGCACCAGCGGCGAACTGACTCATCACACCGGTAACACCCGCCGCGCCGCAGATTGCGGTGCTCGGCTGAACCTTCAGGTAGCCGCC
>JBARCH010000371.1:0-11492 GCA_049793875.1 Pseudolabrys sp.
CCAAGGGCCGCAATGTCGTGCTCGACAAGTCGTTCGGCGCCCCGCGCATCACCAAGGACGGCGTGACGGTGGCGAAGGAAATCGAGCTCGAAGACAAGTTCGAGAACATGGGCGCGCAGATGGTGCGCGAAGTCGCCTCGAAGTCGTCCGACTTCGCCGGCGACGGCACCACCACCGCGACCGTGCTGGCGCAGGCGATCGTTCGCGAAGGCGCGAAGGCGGTTGCTGCCGGCATGAACCCGATGGACTTGAAGCGTGGCGTCGATCTCGCCGTCGAGGCGATCGTCGAGCATCTCAAGGCCAACTCCAAGAAAGTGACGTCGAACGAAGAAATCTCCCAGGTCGGCACCATTTCGGCCAACGGCGATAAGGAAATCGGCGACTATCTTGCCAAGGCGATGCAGAAGGTTGGCAACGAGGGCGTGATCACGGTCGAAGAAGCCAAGAGCCTCGAGACCGAACTCGACATCGTTGAAGGCATGCAGTTCGACCGCGGCTACATCTCGCCGTACTTCATCACCAACGCCGACAAGATGCGCGTTGAGATGGAAGACCCCTACATCCTGATCTACGAGAAGAAGCTGTCGGGATTGCAGGAATTGCTGCCACTGCTCGAAGCCGTGGTGCAATCCGGCAAGCCGCTGCTGATCGTGGCGGAAGACGTCGAAGGCGAAGCGCTTGCCACCCTCGTCGTCAACAAGCTGCGCGGCGGCCTCAAGGTTGCCGCCGTCAAGGCGCCGGGCTTCGGCGATCGCCGCAAGGCCATGTTGCAGGACATCGCCGTCCTGACCGGCGGCCAGGCGATCAGCGAAGACCTCGGCATCAAGCTCGAGAACGTTACCATTCAGATGCTGGGCCGCACCAAGAAGGTAACGATCGACAAGGAAAACACCACGATCGTCAACGGCGCCGGCAAGAAGGCCGACATCGAAGCGCGCGTGGCGCAGATCAAGGCGCAGATCGAAGAGACCACGTCCGACTACGACAAGGAAAAGCTGCAGGAGCGTCTGGCCAAGCTCGCCGGCGGTGTTGCGGTGATCCGCGTCGGCGGCGCCACCGAAATCGAGGTGAAGGAGCGCAAGGATCGCGTCGATGACGCGATGCATGCCACCCGCGCCGCGGTCGAGGAAGGCATCCTGCCGGGCGGCGGCGTGGCGCTGTTGCGCGCCACTGAAGCTCTCAAGAAAGTGCGTACGCAGAACGACGACCAGAAGACCGGCGTCGAGATCGTGCGCAAGGCGATCCAGACTCCGGCTCGCCAGATCGCGACCAATGCCGGTGAAGACGGTTCCGTCATCGTCGGCAAGATCCTCGAGAAGGATCAGTATGCGTACGGCTTCGACGCGCAGGCCGGCGAATACGGGAACATGGTCAGCAAGGGCATCATCGACCCGACGAAGGTCGTGCGTGCGGCGATCCAGAACGCGGCTTCGGTCGCAGGTCTGCTGATCACCACCGAGGCCATGGTTGCTGAAATTCCCGCCAAGAAGGGCGCAGGCGGCGGTATGCCTGGCGGCGGCATGGGCGGCGGCATGGGCGGAATGGACTTCTAATCCATCCGTCCAACACGGAAATAAAGAAGGCCCGGGAGAAATCCCGGGCCTTTTGCTTATCGCAGACCAGTGCCCCAGCGCCGGTGCAGGAAACGCTCCCACGGCGAGAACAGGACCTTATCGGCGACAAGCCCGATGACCACGATCACCACCATGATGCCGATGACCTGGTCCATCGCCGAAAGTTCGCGGCCGTACTGAAGCAAATGACCGAGCCCGAACCCGGTAAGGATGGTGACGAAGATCTCCGCAGCCATCAGCGAGCGCCAGGCGAAGGCCCAGCCCTGCTTCATCCCGCTGACCACATAAGGCAACGAGGCCGGCAGGATGACCCGCGTCCACTTGTCGAAACCTTCTGAGCCCATGGTGCGCGCCGCGCGGGCATAAATCGGCGGAATCGTGCGCGCGCCCGTGTTTGTTGCGAGCGCCACTGACCAGACCGTACCCATGACCACCACGAACAGCATCGCGGATTCGGTCTGGCCGAACCACAACAGCGCAAGCGGCACCCAGCAGACGCTCGGCAACGTCTGCAGGCCAAGCGAGAGCGCGCCGATGGTGTCATCGAAATATTCCGATGTGCTGGTGAGCAGACCAAGCGGCAGGCCGATGGCGATGCCGATGAAGTAACCGATCAGCAGCCTCTTCAGCGTGACGGCCGCTGCTTCCAGCAGCGATCCGTCGTTCAGCGCATCCCACAGGTATTCGGCGACAGCCTGCGGCGGCGGCAGCAGTACCGGCGACCAGCGGCCCGTCATGGTCGCCGCCTGCCAGATGAGGCCGAGTGCGGTGAAGAAAACGATGACGACGAGCGTGCGTTTCATTCCGCGGCTTCCCGCGGTTCAATCAAATAGTCCTTAAGAGCGGCGGTGATCCGTTGCGCGATCGAGGCAAGCTCCGGGCTGTTGATGTCGCGCGGACGCGGCAGCGATATCTTGAACTCTTCGCGGATGCGGCCCGGACTTGGCGACATCAGCAGCACACGGTCACCGAGACAAACAGCCTCGCGCACATTGTGCGTAACCAGAACGATCGTCTTCGGCCGCTTTTGCCAGATATCCTGAATGTCGGCGTAAAGCTGTTCGCGTGTAATAGCGTCGAGCGCGGACAGCGGCTCATCCATCAGCAACACGCGCGGATCGGGCGCGAGCGAACGCGCGAGCGCGACGCGCTGCTTCATGCCGCCCGACAGCTCATGAACGTACGATTTCTTGAACTTCTCCAGCCCAACAAGCCTCAAGTGATAATCGGCGATTTCGTTGCGCTGCCGGTCGGTGAGATCCGGCCTGCGCCGCAGACCAAACATCACATTGCCGAACACATTGTGCCACGGAAACAGCGCCGATTCCTGGAACATCACCAGGCGGTGCCGGCCCGGACCTTCAACCAGTTTTCCATCGGCCAGGACCCGACCGTCGTCCGGCTTTGTGAGGCCGGCGACAACATCGAGCAACGTGGACTTGCCGCATCCGCTCGGGCCGACCAGACAGACAAATTCACCCCCACGCACATTGAGATTGACGTCATCGAGCGCATGCACGCTGGCCCGGTCGGTACGAAACCACTTGTTGACCCGGTCGACGACGAGAGGCGCCGGCGGCGATGCCTGCGGCTCGGAAGCAAAAGAGCTCATGGATGGGCAACCAGTTGCGTCATGTCCGGTGCACCGCGCAAGAAACCGACCGATTGCGCGCTTGTGACAAATTTCTTGAGCGCGTCAGCCGATATGTCCGCTGTCGGCACGATCCGTGGCCAAGCGCCTGCGACCAGCTCGGCGGGAAATTTCGCATGCATTTCGGCATCGAGCTCCTCGCGCACCATGTGCTGCGCCTGCTCCGGATTTTTTTGAATCCATTCCGTAAGCTCGCGGTGGGCAGCAACAATTTTATGCACGAGATCCTTCTGCGTTGTCAGCATATCCGCCCGCGCCACCAGCACGGTGGTGATCGCATCCTTGTCGTTAATCAGTATCTTGCCGCCGGCTTCACGCTCAAGCCGTGACACCCACGGTTCGACCGTCCAGACGGCATCAAGCTGCTTTTGCTTGAAAAGCCCCAATTGATCCGGATTGGACGTCGGTATCACCTGGGCGTCGCCGCCGGACTGCGTGATTCTCAGGCCGCCGGCCTTGAGCCATGCGCGGGCAGCAACGTCCTGCGTATTGCCGAATTGCGGCGTTGCGATCTTCTTGCCGCGGAAATCGGCTGCGGTCTTCAAACCTGAATCCGGCTGAATGACCAGCGCGGAGCCGCCATTGACCGCGCCCGCGACGATACGCACTTCCCGCCCGCGAGACTTGGCGTAAGCATTGATCGCCGGATTAGGACCGACGTAAGTCAGATCGATCGACTTCGCGAAAATCGCCTCCATCGCACTGGGGCCGGCATTGTAGACGTACCATTCGATTTTCACGTTCGGGCCGAGCCGCTGCTCGAACCAACCTTTGCCCTGGCGCGAAAGATTGTGGGCGACCAACGCCTGGACGTGGGTAATATTCGGGAAGTGGCCGATACGAAGTGTTGTCTGCGCCGCTAACGGTGCGGCGACAGTTAGCAACATTACCCAGCTCGCCAGCAGGGTTCCAACAAGACGCAGGCTATGTCGCGTGGTGTGGCGGCTAATCGTCGTCATCACTGTCTCCCCGGAAATCCGAGTCATGGACTCTAGAATTTTGATGCAGGCGGACAGCTTCGCGGTAACCAAATCCGGGCGCAAGAGTTCCGGGCGCAAAAAAGATAAGATCGGTTGCGGCCCAATTATAAGCGAAAGGAATTTTGTACAATCGGTCGCTGCCGGAAACGGCTATTCTCAGCCGAATTGTCTAAATTCACGGCAGTTTGTTTTTTACGCTGCCTGATCCCAAAATACAAACGACCACGGACGGGAAAGCGCGCGTACATCCGGCGTCGCTTTATCGTCGTGGCCGTCAGGCGATGAATACAATACGCTTCCATCGCCACTTGTGAGTTTTATACCCGCGAATTGTGACAACCCCATGACCGGCAAAACAGGCCAAATTCGTGCAGGAATCGGCGGCTGGACGTTCGAGCCGTGGCGCGGCGTGTTCTACCCTGCCAAACTGCCGCACGCGCAGGAGTTGTCCTTCGCCAGCCAAAAGCTCACCTCGATCGAGGTCAATGGCACCTTCTATCGCACGCAATCGCCGAAGACGTTTCAGAAATGGGCGTCCGAAGTGCCAGGCGGCTTTGTCTTTGCGGTGAAGGGTGTGCGTTATGTCACGCAGCGGCGCGTATTGGCCGAGGCTGGCGAATCGCTACAAATTTTTCTCAATTCCGGCGTTACGGAATTGGGCGAGCGTCTCGGCCCCCTGCTCTGGCAATTCGCGCCGACCAAGAAATTCGACCCCGATGATTTCGAAAAATTCCTTGCGTTGCTGCCGGAAAAACATCGCAGCGTGAGCTTACGCCACGTGGTGGAAGTGCGGCACGATTCATTTCTGGCGCCGGAATTCATTGCGCTTGCGCGCAAGTACGGGGTTGCCATCTGCTATTCCGAGCACGAAACCTTTCCGGAGATCGCCGACGTTACTGCCGATTTCGTCTATGCGCGGTTGCAAAAGGGCAAAGACAGCGTGAAAACCGGTTATCCGCCTAAAGAGATCGACGCGTGGGCAAAGCGCGCGGAAGCCTGGGCGAAGGGCGGCGTGCCGAAGGATCTTCCGATTGTCGACAAGAAAGGAAAACCGGCAACGCAGCCGCGCGATGTCTTCATGTATTTCATTCACGAAGGAAAAGTGCGCGCGCCCGCCGCTGCCATGGCGCTGATCGAGCGATTGAAATGAAAAAAGCAAAGCCAAGACTCAAAGCAAAGCCGAAATCAAAGACAAAAACGAAGACCAGAAAGAAGGCGCCGCTGTTCACGATCGGCTACGAACAGGCCAAACCTGCCGCCGTGCTGGATGAAATCAAGGCGGCCAGGATCGACATCCTCGTCGATACCCGCGCAGTCGCGGCCTCGCGCCGGCCGGGTTTCTCCAAGCGCCAGCTCTCGGCCTCACTCGATGAAGCCGGTGTCGGGTACATTCACCTGCAAAAACTCGGCACGCCCGCGGAAGGGCGGGAAGCTGCGCGCGCTGGCGATCTCGATACGCTCTGGCGCGTCTACGACAAGCACCTCAAGACCGCCGACGCACAGCAAGAACTCAGCGAACTTGTCGATCTGGTCAAATCCGGAAAACGTGTCGTGCTGTTGTGCTATTGCCGCGACCCGAAGAAGTGCCACCGCAGCCGTATCGTAGCACAGGTACGCAAACGCACCGGCGTGGAGGTGGACGACCTGATCCCGCCGCTATTCTAGCGCAAATCTTTATTCCGCCGGTTGCGCCGCCGCCTGCTTGCCTTCAACGTTCACGATCATCGCAACCAGCCCGATCGTCGCAATGAAGAGCAGCAAGGCGATGGCCGCGTTGACGCCGAGAACCATGGCGAATCCGCCATGCTCGTGCAGCAGCGAGATCATGCCGATGGCGACACCCGCGCTGACGAACAGCAGGAAATAGCGCACCGCATAGACGCGCCCGCGCCAGGCGTCGGCCGTATAGCGCGCCATGATCATGTCGTTGACCGTCACCTGTCCGTAAATCGCCGCGACCGCCACCGCGAGCGCAAGCATCAGGCTCCAGCCGCTGGCATAGGCGGCCCAGAGATTGCCGATAAAGCCAAGGAGCGTGACCGCGGCAAAAATCACATGCGGCGGAACGAGTTCAACCAGCCGCCCTACCGTCAATTGCGCGAGCGCGCCGCATACCAGCACGCCAGTCGCAATACTTCCGATCAGTATCAGCGGCATATCGCTGGAAAGCCGCTCGTCGACAATCTTCGGCAACGCGATGGTGAGCACATTGAAGACAAGACCGGCGGTGAGTGCGATCACGATAAACAGACCGAACAACATTACCGCGAGCTTCGGTGTCAGCGGGATCGCCGCTTTCGATATGCGCTTGCTTGCATGGTGGCGATCGTCCGGCGTCAGCCAGAAATAGGCGATGCCCACCACGATCGATACCGCCGCCGGCACGAAAAATGCGGCGCGCCAGTTCACCCAATAAGCGAGCGCGCCGCTGATGCCGGCCGCCAGCGACACACCGAGGTTGCCGCAAACGCCGTTGAAGGCAAGCGTGCGGCCACGCGCGCGCGATGCCTCGATGAGCATCGCCATGCCGACAGGATGATAGATCGCGGCGAAAATGCCGAGCAGGAACATGGCGGCCGAAAGCATCAGCAAATTCGGAGCGAGCCCGATCGCGATGAGGGCGACACCGCAGCCTAGGTAAAAGGCCGTCATCATATTGCGGCGGCTCCAGCGATCGGCAAGCCAGCCGGCCGGAAGCGAAAAGACGCCGAAGGCGATGAACGCCGTGCTCGAAAGCGCAATCAACTCGCTATAGGGCCGGTGAAAAACGACCTCGAGGCCGATCACGACGGTGGGATAAATAAGCAGCACAAAATGGTCGATCGAATGCGCCACGTTAAGGAACATGATCGAACGCCGGGTAGCGGCGTCATACGGCTGCATCTGGTCAGCAGTCTGGCTCATCGGACCTCGGTTTGACGGTCTAAGGCCGTCGTCAGGGATATAGCCGCTCCGGTCGGCCGGGCCTAATTCCCAATTTGCAGAGCGGCCTCGACACATACAGCTAAACACGCTTTAGTTGCACTATCGCCCGGAGCCAACCGGGCATGCAGTAAATACGGGGCTTGGGGCCTCGATGTGTACCGGGAGGAGTGCCATCGCGGCGGCGTCCGCCGTCGCGGCCTTCGTCGTCTTGTTGAGTTGCGTGTCAGCCGCCCCGGTCGAGGGCAGCGACAGCGCGCGGTTCGTTTTTTTCTCGGGCTCGGATATCTGGCATGAGGGTGCATTCGCCTATGGCGGCGTGCTCTGGTCGCCCGATGGCCTTAACGGCGAAGGCTTCACGCTCAAGGCACTGCTCTCGGGCGGGCAATATCGCTACCACTCCGGTGCCCTCGGCGCGCAGGTAACCGGCATCGAAACCGTCGGCCAGTTTCTGCCTGGCTGGCGCTTCAAGCGTGGCACGCTGGAAGTCAAAGTCTTTGCCGGTCTCGATGTCGAAAATCACCGGCTCCTCCCCGACGATCCGACGAGCAGCCTGCGCGGCCACGAGGCCGGCATTCGCGGGGCGTTCGATCTCTGGTACGAGCCGACGCCCGCCACGATGGTGGCGGTGGATGGATCACTGTCATCGATTGCGACAGGTTATTCGGCGCGCGCGGCGTTCGGTTGGCGTGCGTTCGACTTGTTTTATGCCGGACCGGAAGTGCAGGCCTTCGCCTGCGACGGTTACAGCCAGTTGCGCTTCGGCGCGCATTTGACTGCGCTGAAGGCTGGCGGGGTCGAGTGGTCTTTTGCCGCCGGCTGGGCGCATGATACCGACCAGCGCAACGGCGCCTACGGCCGCATCGGCGTCCTTATGCGCCGCTAGTCCAACGTCCGGCGGAAGCGCGTCACCGCGATGACCATCGCAAGCAGCATCAGTCCGAAAAGCGCCGCCGAATCGAAGTGGAGATCGGAAAGCGTCGCGCCCTTAAGCATGATCGCGCGCACGATGCGCAGATAATGCGTGAGCGGCAGCGTTTCGCCGACCCACTGCGCCCAGACCGGCATGCCGGCGAAAGGAAACATGAATCCGGAGAGCAGAATGTTTGGCAGAAAGAACATGATCGACATCTGCATCGCCTGAAGCTGGTTCTGCGCCACTGTCGAAAAGGTGTAACCGATCGCCAGATTGGTCGCGATGAACAGCGTGCTCAAAAACGCGAGCATCGTCAGGCTGCCGAGAACCGGAACGCCGAACAGCAATATTCCGATGCCGATGATGAGCGCGGCCTGCACGAAGCCGACGATGATGTAAGGAATGATCTTGCCGAGCATGATTTCGACCGGCTTGATCGGCATCGACAACAGGCTTTCCATCGTGCCGCGTTCGATTTCGCGCGTCACCGATAACGCCGTAAAGATCAGCATCGTCATGGTCAGGATGGTGCCGACAAGGCCGGGAACGATATTCAACTGGCTCGCGCCCGCGGGATTGTAGCGAGAGTGAGAGCGAATTTCGAAGGCCGGCGCCCCGCTATCGGGAATTGCCCGGTCGTGTTCAAGCGCGGTCTGCACGAGTTGTCCGAGCGCACCGAGCGCCGAGCCGGACGCGATCGGATCGGTAGCATCAGCGGCAACCAGCATCGCCGGCTTGTCGCCGCGCCGCACGGCGCGCTCGAAATTCGCCGGGATTTCGATTGCGAACAGAACCTTGCCTGCTTTCAGCAATTGATCGAGTTCCGCTTCGTTGCGCGGCAGTTGCGTGACCTTGAAATATTTGGTGTTCTGCAGCGCAGCCAGAATCGAGCGCGCGACGTCGCTGTGCTCCTGCAACAGAACCGCGGTCGGCAGATCGTGCGGCGTGGTGTTGATTGCGTAACCGAACAGCAGGAGTTGCATCAACGGAATCATGATGATCATGGCGAACGAAACGCGGTCGCGGCGAAGCTGGATGAATTCCTTGATCAGCACCGCCCAGGTCTTGCGCCAGAATCCGCCGCCCCGAAGCCGGCGCACGGGCGCATCGGAGATCACGTGCGTCATTGGAAATTGTCCTTGGCCTTGCCCATCAGGTCGATGAACACGTCCTCAAGCGACGGCTCGGAATGACGCCAGGAAAGGTCCGCGCGAGCACGGTACGGCTCGATTGCAGCGTCGAGCGCTTTCTCATCGCGTCCGGACACATGCAGACTGGTGCCGAATGGCGCCACCATGTCGACGCCAGGCCGGTTCACGAGTTCGTCGGAGAGCTTGTTGAGGCCCTCGCCCTCGGCGGCGCTGACGATGTAGGTGGTCAAATGCGAAGCGGCGATGACCTCTTCGACGGTGCCGCGCGCCAGCAAATTGCCGTAGGCGATGTAAGCGATCTCGTGACAGCGTTCCGCCTCATCCATGTAGTGCGTCGAAACCAGCACCGTGAGTCCGTCAGCGGCGAGTGCATGGATCTCGTTCCAGAATTCGCGCCGTGCCTTCGGATCGACACCGGCGGTCGGCTCGTCAAGCAGGAGCAGCTTCGGGCTCGACAACGTGCAGGCGCCGAGCGCGAGCCGTTGCTTCCAGCCGCCTGACAATTCGCCCGCAAGCTGCTCCTCGCGGCCGGACAAACCAAGTCGCGCGATCGCCCCGCGCGCCGCGCCTGGTGCGTCGGCGATACCGTAAACGCGTGCGATGAATTCCAGATTCTCGCGCACCGACAGATCCTGGTAGAGGCTGAAGCGCTGCGTCATGTAACCGACCTGCAGCTTGATCTTGTCGGTCTCGGTGCGGATGTCGTAGCCAAGACATGTGCCGTGACCTTCATCCGGCGTCAGCAGACCGCACAGCATGCGGATGGTCGTGGTCTTGCCGGACCCGTTCGGGCCGAGAAAGCCGTAAATCATGCCGCGTTTGACCTGCATCGACAGGTCATGCACCACCGTGCGGCCGTCGAATTTCTTGGTCAGGCCTTCGACGTCGATGACGATATCGGGGGCATTCACCTGCGCATTCACTTTACGGCCTCTTTCATTGACGCCTTGCTCGAGAACGCCACGCTGATTGGCTGACCGACGCGGAATTTATCCGGCTGATCCGGCCGCGCTTCGACCATGAAGACGAGCTTGGCGCGCTCGTCGAGGCTATAGATCACCGGCGGGGTGAATTCGGCGCTGCGTGCAATGAAGCTTACTTTTGCGGTCAGGTTCTTCTCGCAGCCGTCGCAACTGACGCCGACACTGCTGCCGAACCGGATCGATGGCAGCATCGCTTCCGGCACAAAGAAGCGGATTTTCAGATTGGCGGGTGGCAGCACCGCGACCACCGGCTTTCCGGCCGGCACCATTTCGCCGGAACGGTAGTAAACCTGCTGGACCGTACCGGCGACCGGGCTGAACACGCGCCGGCGCGTCAATTTCGTTTGCGATGAAGCAAGATTGGCATTGGCCTGCCGCAGCGCCGCTTCCGCATCGTCATAGGCTTTCTGTGTGCCGGCCGAGTTCTGCAACAATTGCTTGGCGCGATCGAAGGTTTGCTGGGCCGTTGTCACGGCGGATTTCTTCACGACGAGATCGGCCTGTTGCAGGTCGTCGTCCACCGTGAACAGCGGCGCGCCTTTGGCCACCGTATCGCCTTCCCGCACGCTCAGATCTCCGACCCGACCCGTCTCGTCGGGGCTTACAAAAATCATGTCGGCCTCGACCCAGCCTTGCGCCATCGGGGTCTTGTTTTCGTCACAGCCGCCGAGTGCCAACGCAGCGCCGGCAATCAACAGCACAGACATGAAGCGTGTGCCGGCCGTCATGCCCGTCATGGCACTCTCCTCGGTGCGAACAGCAATTCGACATGGGCTTTCATCATCGCTTCGACGTCGAGCGGCTCGAAGCGGTCGAACAATCCATTCCAGATGATCGCGACAAGACCGGGCGCGGCGATGATCTGCGGAAAGCGCGCGAGCGCTTCCGGCGCTTCCCCGCGCGCGACCGCGCGCGAAACGACCGCGCGCACCGCGGCGGTAATGTGCGAAAGCACCTCGCGGTAATAAAACTCGGCGAGCTTGGGAAAACGCCGCCCCTCGGTAATCATCAGGCGGATGACGTCCTTGCGGTTGGTGCGGAAAATCTCGTTGACGAACAGTGCGACGATCCGCTCCGCCAGCATGGCCGTCGGAATGTCGAGCTTGCCCATCATCTCGATATTGCCGACCACCGGTGTAAGCGTTGCGCGCACCAGTTCCTGGAACAGCGTCTCCTTGTCGCGGAAGTAGAGATAGATCGTCCCCTTCGCGATGCCGGCGCGCCTGGCGACGTCGTCGAGCCGTGTCGCAGCGAACCCGCTCTCAGAGAATTCGGAAAGCGCCGCCATCAGGATCGCTTCGCGGCGCGCGGCGCT
>JBARCH010000372.1:0-10664 GCA_049793875.1 Pseudolabrys sp.
GGCCCATCGTTATGGGCGGCTGGGCGGTTTCGCTTATCTGAAGACGCTGATCGACCGCTTGCGGGCCGAAACCGGCAGCGGGCGTTCGCTGTTGCTCGACGGTGGCGACCTTTGGCAGGGCAGCGGAATTGCCGATGCGACGCGAGGCGAGGCGCTGGTGGAGGCCGGCAATCTCCTCGGCATCGAGGCGATGACCGGACATTGGGAGTTCACGTACGGCGAAGAGCGCCTGCGAGAGAATCTGAAAAAATTCAAAGGCGAGTTTCTCGCGCAGAATGTGTTTCTGACCGAGGATGCGGCGTTCAACGACAAGCCGGCCTTCGACGTCGCGAGCGGCCGCGTGTTCAAGCCGGCTACCGTGAAAGAAATCGGCGGCCACCGCATCGGTATCGTCGGTCAGGCGTTTCCCTACGTGCCGGTCGCTCATCCCAGGCGTTTCGTGCCGGACTGGACTTTCGGAATTCACGAGGCCGAACTCCAGAAACTTGTCGATGGGCTGCGTCAGCGCGAAAGGGTCGATGCTGTCCTGCTGCTTTCGCACAATGGCATGGACGTCGACCTCAAGCTCGCCAGCCGCGTCACCGGCATCGACATCATCCTCGGTGGCCATACGCATGACGGCGTGCCGCAACCGATTACCGTTTCCAACGCCGGCGGCAAAACGCTCGTGTCCAATGCCGGATCGAGCGGAAAATTTCTGGCGGTCGTCGACCTCGAACTCGGCAATGGCAGCGTGAAGGGCGTCCGCTACCATTTGCTGCCGGTCTATGCAGATTTGCTGAAACCGGATCCGGCCATGCAGGCCTTTATCGAACGGGTACGGAAGCCTTACGCGAGCAAGCTCGACGTGAAATTGAGCAAGGCCGGCGACCTTTTATATCGGCGCGGGAATTTTAACGGCACCATGGATCAACTCATGTGCGACGCGCTGCGCCGCGAGTTTGACGCGGATCTGGCTTTTTCGCCCGGGTTCCGCTGGGGCAACACCATGCTCCCGGGCGATACGATCACGATGGAAGACGTCCTGTCCGAAACTGCGATCACATATCCTCAGGTGTACGTACAGGAAATGACCGGCGCCCAGATCAAGACGGTGATGGAAGACATCTGCGACAACCTCTTCAATCCGGACCCCTATTATCAGCAAGGCGGCGATATGGTTCGCATCGGCGGGATGGATTACACCTGCGCGCCCAACGAACCTGTCAGCCGCCGTATTTCGGACCTTACGCTTGATAACGGCCAAAAGCTCGACGCCGGCAAGAGTTACAGCGTTGCCGGCTGGGCATCGGTCAATCCGCAGGATGGAAAGCCGGTTGCGGATGTTTTTGCCGGTTATTTGCGCGCTGGCAAAAACGCGCAGCCAAAGAGACGCAATCAGGTTAGGCTCAAGGGTGTCGCGAATAATCCGGGAGTTTCCCGCTAGGGATCGTCATGCTTTGGACTCGGTTTCGTATTGAGGCGATTGCCGGCTGTGTTGCCGCGGCGCTCTCCTTGCTTGCTGGCCTGCCGGCTGATGCGCAGAGTTCGCCGAAAGCCCCTGTCATCGACAAGCCGTTCGCCGAGCATCACCTCGCGATCCAGCTCTCGGACAGCGATCCGAAAAAAGAGGCTTTGACGATCAGCGTGGCTTACAACTTGTTGAAATTTTACGGCCCGGACCAGATCGCCATCGAAGTGGTCACCTTCGGTCCCGGCATTGACCTGCTGCGTGCCGGCAATTCCAATCGCGCGCTGGTCGATAGTCTGGTGTCGCAAGGTGTTCAATTCGACGTTTGCATGAACACGGTCAACACTGTCGAACGCGAAACCGGCAAGCACGTCGAACTCAACCCGCATGCGGTCAAGGTTGAGGCAGGAGTTGCGCAGATTCTCGCCTTGACCGAGAAGGGCTTCACGCTGGTGCGGCCATGAGTGAACGCGCCAGGATCAACGAAGGAGAATGAAAATGAAGCGCGTCGCGTCTGCCTTCGCCGTGATTGCCGCGGTTGTCGGTGTCATGGCCTTGTCCTTGCCCGCACAAGCGGCCGAAAAAGGCAAAGAGCACAAGGTCGTGTTCCAGGTCGATCAGAATGACCCGGCGACGATGAATCTCGTTCTCAACAATGTTCAAAACACGCTCGAATACTACCACGGCAAGAATGAAGACGTGAAAGTCGAGGTGGTTGCTTACGGGCCGGGCCTGAACATGCTCCGCGATGACAAATCGCCGGTAAAAGACCGGCTGAAGCGGATGAAAGAGGGCAGCTTCCCGTCCAGCTTGCAGTTCTCTGCTTGCCACAACACCATGATGGGAATGGAAAAGAAGGAAGGCCATCCGATTTCGATCGTGCCGGAGGCCAAAATCGTGCCGTCCGGCGTGGTGCGGCTCAATGAATTGCAGGAGGAGGGGTGGAGTTACATCCGTCCATAACGGCGACATAGCGGGAGCAGGCCATGCGAATTTTGCTGGGAGCAGTAATCGCCGCGACTGTTTTGGCCGCTGCGCCGTCTCAAGCCGATGAGGCCATCGTCACATACAAATCGTTGGCGCCCGATGTTGCGTTCGATCTGGCGCGGGCGGCGCTTCAGCAGTGTCGAAAGGACGGCTTCCAGGTCGCAGTCGTCGTCATCGATCGTTTCGGTCAGCCGCTGGTCATGCTGCGCGACCGTTACGCCGGATTGGTCGCGTCCGCGACGGCAAAAGGAAAAGCATGGACCGCTGTCAATTTCGGGCACGACACCAGCGATCTTTTGAAATCGATTGCCGCCGGTCAATTGAGCGCGGGTCTTGCTACCCTGCCCAATGTCGTCATGCTGGCGGGTGGGCTTTTGATCCAGTCCGGCGGGTCGACGGTTGGCGGCGTTGGCGTTGCTGGCGCGCCGGGCGGTGACAAGGACGAGGCTTGCGCGAAGGCCGGTTTATCCGCGATCCAGGACAAGTTGGACTTCTGAACCGGGGAAGGAACAAAACTGTCCCACCTTCGATCCGCGGACAAAAGAAGCCAAGCGATCGAAATATGACGACAATCTTGTTGTGGCGACCCCGGGAGGACTCGAACCTCCGACCCTCAGCTTAGAAGGCTGATGCTCTATCCGACTGAGCTACGGGGTCCTTGCATGGCCGGTTTACCCGGACCGGGGCGCCATGAAAAGGTACGCCGTTCAAGTTGGCTGAAGATCGGGTCCTTATGAACACTATTGCCAGTATGAGCAGCGCCGACCTGGTGCGGCTTTATGGCCAGCGTGCTCTGTCGCCGGTCGAGGTTGTGCGCGACGTTTTCGCCCGCATCGAGGCCAATGCGGCGCTCAACGCTTTCATGCCGCTGGACGTTGCCGCCGCGCTGGCGGCGGCAAGGGAGTCGGAGGCGCGCTGGCAGCGTGGGGAAGCGTTGGGCACTGTTGACGGCGTGCCGGCCACCATCAAGGACAATATTGCCGTAAAGGGCGTGCCGACGCGCCGCGGGTCGAGGACCTGCGATGCCGCGCCGGCGTCCGATGATTCCCCGACGACGGCGCGGCTGCGCGAGCAGGGAGCCGTCATCGTCGGCAAGACGACGATGCCCGAGCACGGCTGGATCGGCGTTTGTCACAGTCCGCTGACCGGCATCACGCGCAACCCCTGGAATCCGGAGTACACGCCGGGCGGCTCGACCGGTGGCGGCGCGGTCGCTGCGTTGCTCGGTCTTGGCCTGTTGCATATCGGCACCGACGGTGCCGGCTCCCTGCGCATTCCTGCGGCGTTCACGGGCGTCGTGGGCGTAAAGCCAAGCTTCGGTCGCGTGCCGGTCTATCCAGCGTCACCGTTGAACGTGCTGTCGCATCAGGGGCCGGTCGCGCGTTCGGTCGGGGATGCAGCGCAGGCGCTGTCGGTTGTCAGCGGGCCAGACGCGCGCGACATGGCGGCGTGGAACACACCGGCGGAAGATTTCGTCAGCGGACTCGATGAGGGGGTGCGCGGCCTGCGCATCGCGTGGTCGCCCTGGTTGGGGTCGGTTGAAAATCTCGATCCGGAGATTGCGGCGGCGGCGGAAAAGGCCGCGCGCATCCTGCAGGAGCAGGGCGCTCACGTCGAGGAAGCCGATCCGCCGCTCGGCGGGGCGCTCGATATCATCCGCGCGATGTGGTGGCCGACAGCGGCCTCGATCGTCGATGCGGTGCCGCCGCCCCGCCGTGCCGAGATGGATCCGGGCTTTCTGCATATCGCTGAACGAGGCCGGCATTACACGACCACGGACTATCTCAACGCCTACACGGCGCGCTCCCAACTTCACATCGCCCTGCGAGACTTTCACGAACGCTATGACCTGCTGCTAACGCCGGCGATGCCGATAGCGGCGCTGAAGGTGCGCCGTGAAATGCCGGAAGGGGGCGGATTTGGCGACGATTGGCTGAATTGGTCGCCCTATACGTATCCGTTCAATCTGACCGGGCAGCCGGCGGCATCAGTGCCGTGCGGGCTGACAAAGGCGGGATTGCCGATCGGTTTGCAGATCGTCGGCGCGTTGCGGGCCGACAAGACGGTGCTGCGGGCGGCGCGGGCGCTCGAACGAGCGATGCCGTTTCCGCAGCTTCAGGCCTGAAATTTATATTGATTTCAAATTATTACGAGCATTTTCTCCAGCGTCTCATGTAATTTATCAAAAATCCAAAGCAGGTCTCTATTTTCTCAAAAATAAGCCGTACGAACACGCAAGAAGCGCTGTCCCGTGGACGGCCGATCAATTCACTTTTGGTCATGCCCTCGACACCGTCGGGCACTCCACTGATAGTTCGACTCGGCGTTCCCTCCGGAGGTCTTTGCATGCCCATGTCCATTCGCGCCGGCTTTGCCGCCGCGCTGGTCCTGTTCGCGCTGGTTCCCGCCTTCGCCGCCGACAAGCCATTCCACCGCAGCGACCTCGATGAGGCGGCGATCCGCCTCGAGGCGCAGATCAAGACCGACGCCGGTACGGTCACCAAACCGGCCGCGACTCTCAAGCGCGATGCCGATGCGGCCTTCCAGAAAAAGGATTTCCGCAACGGCATGATGGTGCTGGGACAACTCGTGACCGCCGCGCCGAAAGACGCGGCGAGTTGGCTGCGGCTTGCCCGCGCAATTTCGCAAATTCGTCCGCGCGACGACCGCGAAAAGGCATTGCTGCTCGATCGCGCCTCGACCGCCGCCTACATCGCCTATCAGCGCTCGGACGCCCGGACCGAACAAGCCGACAGTCTGGCGTTGCTCGGCACAACGCTCGCCGAGCGTAAACTTTGGCGCGCCGCGCTCGATGCCATGCGCGCAGGGCTCGATCTGCGTGAAACGGCGGATCTGCGCGGACAATACGAGAAGCTGCGCGGCGAACACGGGTTCCGTTTGCTCGATTATACGGTCGATTCCGACGCAATCTCGCCGCGCGCCTGTTTCCAGTTTTCCGAGGACCTGCCGGGCAAGCGCACCGACTTCTCGCCTTTCGTTTCGGTCGAAGGCATCGACAAGCCGGCGGTCACGGTCAACGACAAGCAGCTTTGCGTCGAAGGCCTCAAGCACGGCGAGCACTACAACGTCACGCTGCGCGCAGGATTGCCGTCCACCGTCAAGGAGACGCTGGTGAAATCCGCCGAGTTCGGCGTCTATGTCCGCGACCGCAAGCCGTTCGTGCGCTTTTCCGGCAAGGCCTATGTGCTGCCGCGCACCGGCCAGCGCGGCATTCCGGTGCTCAGCGTCAATACCGATGCGGTTGCTGTCAGCGTCTATCGCATCGGCGACCGCAATCTGGTCGACACGGTGCTCGGCGGCGAATTCCAGCGCAACCTCTATCCGTATGAAGTCACGCGCCTCGCCGATACGCGCGGCAACAAGGTGTGGAGCGGCGAACTCAAGGTCGAGCAGAAGCTCAACACTGAAGTCACCACCGCGTTTCCGGTCACGCAGGCGGTCGGCAATCTCGCGCCCGGCGTCTATGTCATGACCGCGGCGCCGAAAGCGCCAGCCACCGACGATTTCAGCCAGGTTGCGGCCCAGTGGTTCATCGTTTCCGATCTGGGGCTCACCGCCTACACCGGCCACGACGGCATCGACGTGTTCGTCAATTCGCTGGCGACCGCCGAACCGCACGGCCAGACCGACGTGCGGTTGATGGCGCGCAACAACGAGGTGCTCGCGACCAGGCAGACCGACCGCAACGGTTTCGTGCATTTCGAAAGCGGTCTGGCGCGCGGCGAGGGTGGACTGGCGCCGGCGGCAATCGTCGCGACCGAGAAGGCCGACTACGCCTTCCTCAGCCTGAAGGCGCCGCCGTTCGATCTCTCTGATCGCGGCGTGGCCGGACGGCAGGTGCCGAACGGGCTCGATGCTTTCGTCTTTACCGAACGCGGCGTTTACCGATCCGGGGAAACAGTCGAGGTCACGGCGCTGCTGCGCGACCCGCTCGGCGTTGCTGCGCCCGCAACGCCGCTGACCTTTGTGGTCGAACGTCCCGATGGCGTCGAATATCGCCGCGCGATCGTGCCCGATCAGGGCCTCGGCGGCCGCAGCCTGAGCGTGCCGATCGTCAAGTCGGCTGCCACCGGCACATGGCGCGTGCGCGCCTTCACCGATCCAAAGCGCCCGCCGGTCGGCGAGACGACTTTCCTGGTCGAGGACTATGTGCCCGATCGGCTGGAATTCGATCTGACGTCACCGGCGACGACGATCAGCCGCAATGCGCCGGCCGAACTGACCTTGGACGGACATTTCCTGTACGGCGCACCGGCTGCGAACCTCGCCCTGCAAGGCGAGATGACCATTGGCGTCGCCAAGGAGCGCGCCGGTTTTCCCGGTTACGCCTTCGGCGTCGGTGACGATGAAGTAACGGCGATCCGCCAGCAATTCGATGATCTGCCGGAGACGGATGCGCAGGGCAAGGCGAGCGTCAGCGTAAAACTCGACAAGGTGCCGGCAACCACGCGTCCCCTGGAAGCGAACATCACCGTCAGCCTGGCGGAATCCGGCGGCCGCGCTGTCGAGCGCAAGCTCACGCTGCCGGTCACGCCCGCAGCGCCGATGATCGGCATCAAGCCGGCTTTCTCCGGGCGTTCGCTCGGCGATGGCGAGAACGCCAATTTCGACATCGTGCTTGCCGCGCCCGATGGCAAATTGATGGCCAGGAGCGGCCTGCATTATCAATTGCTGCGGATCGAGACGCGCTATCAGTGGTACCGCCAGAACGGCAGTTGGGAATTCGAACCGGTCAAGCAGACCAGCCGCGTCAGTGACGGCATGATCGACGTGACGGCCGACAAGCCGGCGCGGTTGTCGATGCCGGTGCGTTGGGGCCGTTACCGGCTGGAGGTTTCCAGCGCCGAGCCGGACGGGCCGCTGACGTCGCTCAATTTCGACGCCGGCTTCTATGCTGAATCGAGTGCCGATACGCCCGATCTGCTCGAAGTCGCGCTCGACAAGCCCGATTACAAACCCGGCGACACCATGAATGTCGCGGTGACCGCGCGCGCAGCCGGCCGCCTCACGCTCAATGTGTTCACGGACCGGCTTGTCGCCACCACGTCGCAGGACGTGAGGCAGGGCGCGGTCAATTTACGTCTGACGGTCGGCAGGGATTGGGGCACCGGCGCCTATCTCGTTGCGACATTGCGGCGTCCGCTCGATGCGCCGGCACAACGCATGCCGGGCCGCGCCATCGGCGTGCAATGGTTCTCTGTCGAGCGCGGCGCGCATACGCTCGCGGTGAACATGACTCTGCCGCCGGTGCTGCGGCCGGACACGACGCTGAACGTGCCGGTGAAAATCGGCGGACTGAAAGCCGGGGAGGAGGCGCGTATCGTCGTTGCCGCCGTCGATGTCGGCATCCTCAATCTGACGAATTACAAACCGCCCGCGCCCGACGACTATTATCTCGGCCAGCGCCGGCTCACTGCGGAAGTACGCGACCTTTACGGGCAGTTGATCGACGGCATGCAGGGCGCGGCCGGGGCGATCCGCTCGGGTGGCGATATCGGCGCGGTCGAATTATCGGGCTCGCCGCCGACGCAGGCGCCGCTCGCGCTTTATTCCGGCATCGTCACCGTCGGCGCAGACGGCAGCGCACAGGTGCATTTCGACATTCCGGCCTTCGCCGGCACCGTGCGCGTGATGGCGGTGGCGTGGAGCAAGGACAAGGTCGGCAAGGCGTCCGGTGATGTCGTCGTGCGCGATCCGGTGGTGCTGACGGCGACGTTGCCGCGTTTCCTGCGCACCGGCGATCACGGCGCCATGCAGCTTGAACTGGACAATGTGGAAGGCACCGCGGGCGATTACCGCGTGACGCTGGCGGCGGAAGGCTCCGCCACGATCGAGGGTGACGCTCTGCGCACGATGACGCTTGCGGCAAAGCAGCGCGATCACGTCAGCGTGCCGCTGAATGCCGCGGGTGCGGGACCGGCCACAATCAAGGTCAATGTCGCCGGGCCGAACGGATTTGCGCTCGATCGCTCCTATGTGCTCGACACGCGCCCCGCGACGCAAATCCTCACGCGCCGCACCATACGCGCGCTGGCGAAAGGCGAGAGCCTGACGCTGTCGAAGGACATGTTTGCTGATCTGGTGCCGGGAACGGGACACGTCGGACTGTCGGTTTCGATCTCGACGGCGCTTGACGCCGCAACGCTGATCGCCGCGCTCGACCGTTATCCGTACAACTGCTCCGAACAGGTGACGAGCCGCGCGATGGCGTTGCTCTATGCCGACGAACTGGCGAAGCAGGCGCGGCTTGGACCAGACGGCGAATTTGACAAGCGCATTCGCGATTCAATCGCCACCCTGCTGTCGCGGCAGGGCTCGAACGGCTCCTTCGGCCTGTGGTCGGCCGGCGGTGAAGACCCGTGGCTCGACTCCTACGTGACCGATTTCCTGACACGTGCCCGCGCGCGCGGCTTCGATGTGCCGGCGGCCGGGTTCACGCTCGCGCTCGACCGCTTGCGCAATTACATCGCCACCGCGCCGGAGCCGAACAAGAACGGCGGCCGCGATCTCGCTTACGCGCTTTACGTTCTGGCGCGCAACGGCGCGGCGCCGGTCGGCGACCTGCGCTACATCGCCGACGTGCGTCTCAACGATATCGCAACGCCGATCGCCAAGGCGCAGGTCGCCGCAGCGCTCGCCATGCTTGGCGACAGGAATCGCGCCGAGCGCGTCTATAGCGCGGCGCTGCAGGCGCTGGCGCCGAAGCCGACGCTCGAATTGGGTCGCGACGATTACGGCTCCGAATTGCGCGACGCGGCGGCGTTGGTGACGCTCGCTTCCGAAAGCGGCGCCGCGCAACCGACGATCGACGGCGCGGTGGCGCGCATCGATGCGGCGCGCGGTCTTGCGGGCGAGACCTCGACGCAGGAGGACGCCTGGCTGGTGCTGGCCGCTCGTGCGCTGGTCAAGCAGGTCAACGCCATCGCCCTGAGCGTCAATGGCGACAGCCGCAAGGGTGCGCTCTACCGCAGCCTGAATGCGGACGAACTGAATGCGCCGCTGACGGTTGCCAACGCGGGCGACGGCACGGTGCAGGCGGTGGTGTCGGTGAGTGGCGCGCCGCTGACGCCGGAGCCGGAGATCGAACACGGCTTCAAGATCGAGCGTGATTACTTCACGCTCGATGGCGAGAAGGCCGATCCCTCACACGCCACGCAGAACCAGCGTTTCGCGGTGGTGCTGAAGATCACCGAGCCGCAGCCGAAATTCGAGCGGATTGTCGTGTCGGATTATCTGCCGGCCGGCTTCGAAATCGACAACCCGGCGCTGGTGTCGTCAGGCGACGCCACCAAGCTCGAATGGATCACCGACGGCGCCGAACCCTCGCATTCGGAATTCCGCGACGATCGTTTCACCGCGGCGTTCGAGCGCAAGGCGGGCGACGCGCCCGTGTTCACGGTCGCTTATGTGGTGCGTGCCGTGTCGCCGGGGCGCTACGTGCTGCCGCAGGCGAGGGTCGAGGACATGTACCGTGCGGACCGCTACGGCCGTACCGGAACGGGCGCGGTCGAGATTACCGCGAAATGAAACCGTTGCGTCTCATCGTCGCCGGCGTCTGTACCGTCATGGTGATGGCGGTGCTGATGGGCGCGTGGTGGGTCACGTCACTTGGGCCGGCGCCGCTCGGCAAGGACATCGCTTACTCGCACGTGGTGCTCGACCATGAAGGCCGGTTGCTGCGCGCTTATGCGACACCCGAAGGACGATGGCGGCTGCCGGCGACGGTGAAAGACGTCGATCCTCGATTTCTTCGGATGCTGTTCGCCTACGAGGACAAGCGCTTTTACCGGCATCATGGCATTGATCCGTCCGCCGTCGCGCGCGCCGCACTGCAATTCATAACCAATGCTCGCATCGTTTCCGGCGGCTCGACGCTCACAATGCAAGTGGCGCGCTTGCTGGAGCCCCGGCGCGCGCGCAGCCTCACCGCCAAGCTGCATCAGATGGTGCGCGCGGTTGAACTCGAACACGCGCTGAACAAAAACCAGATTCTCGCGCTCTATCTCAGCCTTGCGCCCTACGGCGGCAATCTCGAAGGCATTCGCGCGGCTTCGCTTTCCTATTTCGGCAAGGAGCCGCGACGGCTGACGCTCGGGCAGGCGGCGCTGCTGGTGGCGCTGCCGCAATCGCCCGAGTTGCGGCGTCCGGATCGCTATGCGCAAGCAGCGCGAGCGGCGCGTGACCGTGTGCTCGACCGCGCCGCGGC
>JBARCH010000373.1:0-2203 GCA_049793875.1 Pseudolabrys sp.
AATCGCGCGGCGTTCGCCGAAAATCCCGACGTTTATGCGCCCCGTTTCGGGGGCTACGACCCCGTCGCGATCGCGCGCGGGACGTCGGTTGCCGGTCATCCGGAGATTTGGCTCGTCATCGGCCAGAGGCTCTATCTCTTTTATAGCGACAAGGCGCGGGCTGCGTTTGCCAGGCAGCCGGAGCGGATAATCGAAATGGCGGAACGTCAATGGCCGGCGGTCGAGCGCACGCTGCCACCCTGATCCACGCGACTCGTTTTCTTATCGGCTGGACGGCTGAATCTTCGCGGGATCGCCCCACGCGATGAAGCCCGGCACCCGGAATTTTCCGCCGGCATTGCCGTAAACAAGCGGCTCTGCCTGCGGCGTCGTAACCGCGCCACCGGCTGCGACGACCAATGCGTGGCCGGCTGCGATGTCCCATTCGCACGTTGGCGAAAGCCGCGGATAAATGTCGGCGACGCCTTCCGCGAGGCGGCAGAATTTCAGCGATGACCCGCTGGATTGTCGTTGCGTCACGCCGAAGCGTTGCAACAGGGAATCGGTTTCGGCTTCGTAGTGGGAACGGCTGACCGCCGCTATCGCATCGTGACCGGGCCATCGGCGGGAACGAATTGTCTGCGTCTCGCCCGTGACACCGCCCGCGGACAGCCGCAAGCGTTCGGCATGCGCACCGACGATGCCGCGCCACAACAGACCGAGTGCGGGCGCCGCGACGATGCCGGCAATCGGGGTTCGTCCGGTGACGATAGCGAGATTGACCGTGAACTCGTCGCGCCCTGCAATAAATTCGCGCGTGCCGTCGAGTGGATCGACCAGGATAAAACTTCCGCCCAATGCAGGCGGCGCCGACCGCGTCATGTCTTCTTCCGACACGACGGGAATGCCGGGCGCGGCGCGCACACAGCCCCGCAGGATGACGGCTTCCGCCGCTTCGTCGGCGGCCGTTACCGGCGACTGGTCGTCTTTGGTGCGGCGGGCGGCTGTGCTGGCCGGGTTTGCCAAAATGACAGCGGATGCCTGTACGACAATGGCCGTCAGGTCATCGAGCAATCTGGCCGCCATGGCCGGCGTGATTTCAGGGGCGGTCGTCAGCTTGGCGAATCCCGTCTCGATCCTTGGCGGTTATGCGCGTGCAGTGTATCACGCGCCGAGCCGGTGTGGTCGGCGATTCGCAGGCCCACCCATGTCCCGCACGCATCCCGGAGGTCATCATGTCGGCTCCCGCAATCGAAGCGCTCGACCTCGCCGCGCTGCTGTGCTCGCGCGTCTGCCATGACCTGATCAGCCCGATCGGCGCCATCGTCAACGGTCTCGAAGTCCTCGCCGAAGAAAAGGATGCGGAGACGCAGCAATTTGCGATGGAGCTTATCAAGAAAAGCTCCCGCACGGCCTCCGCCAAGCTTCAGTTCTGCCGCATCGCCTTCGGTGCGGCCGGTTCTGCCGGCGCTCAGATCGATCTCGGCGATGCGGAGACCATTGCGCGCGGGTTTCTCGAGGACGACAAAACCAAGCTCACCTGGAACCTGCCCCGCGCGTTGCTGGCGAAGAATCGGGTCAAGCTGCTGCTGAACCTGTTGCTGATTGCCGGGCAGGCGATTCCGCGCGGCGGTGTCATGGCCATCGACCCGGTCGGCTCCGGCGAGACGATGGGCTTCACAATCCGGGCGACGGGCACCAATGCCCGCATCCCCCCGCACGCCGCAGGCCTGCTGGCAGGTGAGCGGGGCGAGGGTCTTGATGCTCACCGAATCCAGCCTTTCTACGCGGGGCTTCTGGCCCAGGCGTCCGGCGTTTCGGCAACGATCGCCATGGATGGCGACGCCGTCGTCCTCAGCGCGAGCTGACGACCCGCAAAACGCCGCAGGACAAGGCTTTGAGTGGTTAACGAGACGTTAACGGCGGCATTTGTCTGTGCCGTCCGCAACTAAAATTAAACGCTTCACCGACACACTGGCCGCGCGCGCAAATGGGTGCGGTGAAACGGGGCTAAGCCCCGTTCGGCAAAGGCGTTTTCGATGGACGACCTGCTGCGGGAATTCGTGACCGAGACCAATGAGAGTCTCGACGTGGTCGATGTCGAACTCGTCCGGTTCGAGCAGGAACCGAACAATAAAAAAATCCTCGATAATATTTTTCGTCTTGTCCACACGATCAAGGGCACCTGCGGCTTCCTGAACCTGCCGCGGCTCGAAGCGCTCGC
>JBARCH010000374.1:0-7146 GCA_049793875.1 Pseudolabrys sp.
ATGTCGAACTCGTCCGGTTCGAGCAGGAACCGAACAATAAAAAAATCCTCGATAATATTTTTCGTCTTGTCCACACGATCAAGGGCACCTGCGGCTTCCTGAACCTGCCGCGGCTCGAAGCGCTCGCCCACGCTGCCGAAACGCTGATGGGAAAATTCCGCGACGGCGCGCCGGCGACCGGTGAAGCCGTCACCCTGATCCTCACGACCATCGATCGCATCAAGGAAATTCTGGACGCGCTCGAAAACGATCAGCGTGAGCCGGATGGCGCCGACACCGATTTGATTTCAGAGTTGCATCGAATCGTCGAGCAGGTCGCGCAGCCTGCCGCTGCGGCTCCGCAAACGGCGCAGCAGACCATCGGCGTGCTGACCCCGCAAATACTGGAACGGCCGCTGCGGCCCGGCGAGGTTTCACTCGACGAGCTCGAGCGTGCATTCCGCGAAACGAAAGTCGATGTGCCGGTCCTCAAAACGCCGGTCGAAAAGTCCGTCAAGGCGACGCTTGAGGACTCCGGCAATGCCGCTCCCAAGGAAGCGGCCAAGGAAACGAGCAAGGATGACGAGGGCAAATCGAATAACCAGTCGATCCGCGTTACCGTCGATACGCTCGAACACCTGATGACGATGGTTTCGGAACTGGTTCTGACTCGCAACCAGCTCCTCGAGATCGTGCGTCGCCACGAGGATTCCGAATTCAAGGGCCCGCTGCAGCGGCTTTCGAACGTCACCGCCGAGTTGCAGGAAGGCGTCATGAAGACGCGCATGCAGCCGATCGGCAACGCGTGGCAGAAGCTGCCGCGCATCGTGCGCGACCTTGGTCACGAGCTTGGCAAGGACATCGATCTCGAGATGCATGGCGCCGAGACCGAGCTCGATCGTCAGGTGCTCGATCTCATCAAGGACCCACTTACGCACATGGTGCGCAATTCGGCGGACCACGGGCTGGAAACACCCGCGGATCGCCGCGCCGCCGGAAAGCCGCCGCGGGGCCGCATCCGCCTGTCCGCTTATCACGAGGGCGGCCAGATCGTGATCGAGATCGCCGATGACGGACACGGTCTCAACACCGCGCGCATCAAGTCGAAGGCGCTCGCGCAGGGTCTCGTTTCGGAGACTGAGATCGAGAAGCTCTCCGAGGCGCAGATTCACAAATTCATTTTCGCGCCGGGATTTTCCACCGCGGCAAAGATCACGAACGTATCCGGCCGCGGCGTCGGCATGGACGTGGTACGCAACAATATCGATCAGATTGGCGGCACCATCGACGTCAAGTCGGTTGCCGGCGTTGGCTTGAGTTTCACGATCAAGATTCCGCTCACCCTGGCCATCGTCTCGGCGCTGATCGTCGAGGCCGGCGGCGACCGCTTTGCCATCCCGCAGCTTTCTGTGGTCGAGCTCGTGCGTGCGCGCAGCAACAGCGACCATCGCATCGAGCGCATCAAGGACACGGCGGTACTGCGGCTCCGTGACAAGCTTTTGCCGCTCGTGCGGCTGACAAAGATTCTTGGCCTCGACGCTGCGGACGCCGGCGCCAATGAAAATGGCTTCATCGTTGTCGTTCAGGTCGGCCCGCAGACTTTCGGCATCGTCGTGGACAGCGTATTTCACACGGAAGAAATCGTCGTGAAGCCGATGTCGAGCAAGTTGCGCAATATTCCGATGTTCTCCGGCAACACGATTCTCGGAGACGGCTCGGTCATCATGATCATCGACCCGAACGGCGTCGCGCAGTCGATCGGCAGCACCGTGACGGCGCAAATGGCTGCCGCCGCCGATGCCGAAATCGGGCCCGATACCGCGAGCGAGCGATTGACCTCGTTGCTCGTCTTCCGCGCCGGGTCGTCGCAGGCGAAGGCGGTGCCGCTCGCCTTGATTACCCGCCTAGAGGAAATCGACGCTCGCAAGATCGAGCTCTCGAACGGCCGCCACATGGTGCAGTACCGCGGTCATCTGATGCCGCTGGTCCGTATGACAGACGAAGTTCGCGTCAAAGGCGAGGGCGCGCAGCCTTTGCTGGTTTTCTCGGACGGCAACCGTTCAATGGCTCTGGTGGTGGATGAAATTGTCGACATCGTCGAGGAGCGCCTCGATATACAGGTCGGCAGTGAAAATTCCGGTATCCTCGGGTCCGCTGTCATCAGGGGCCATGCCACCGAGATCATCGATGTAGGCCATTTCCTGCCGGCAGCGTTCGAAGATTGGTTCCGTCGCAAGGACCGCCCGGAGAGCGCCAAGGTTAAGTCGGTCCTGCTGATCGACGACTCGCCGTTCTTCCGCGACATGCTCACGCCTGTTCTGCAAGCGGCCGGTTATGACGTGACTTCTCTGTCCAGCGCGCAGGACGCGCTGACGCTGTTGCGCAACGGCCGCCGCTTCGACGTCGTGATTACCGACATCGACATGCCCGAGATGGACGGATTCCAGTTTGCCGAGGCCGTGCGCGGCGATTCCGCGATGCAGGGGCTGCCGATCATTGCGCTGTCGTCAACGGTGTCGTCCGAAGCGCTTGAGCGCGGCCGCCAGGTCGGGTTCCACGATTACGTTGCCAAGTTCGATCGTCAGGGCCTGATTGCAGCGATCAAGGAACAGACCGACGTTGGACAGGCGGCATAAGAGAACAACCATGACCGCAACCACGGACGAAAATTTAAGCGAATACGTCACGGCCATGATCGGCGGGCAGATGTTCGGCCTGCCGATCCTGAGCGTGCAGGACGTTTTCGCGCCCGACCGGCTGACGCGCGTGCCGCTGGCGCCGCCGGAGATCGCGGGCGTGCTCAACTTGCGCGGCCGCATCGTCACGCTGATCGACATGCGTCGCCGGCTCGGCCTCGAGGGTCGCGCTGACGATGGTCAGATCATGGCCATCGGAGTCGAATCGCGCGGCGAATCCTACGGCCTGCTGATCGATAGCGTCGGAGAAGTCCTCAAACTCGACGATCGCGCCCGCGAAATCAATCCGATCAATCTGGAGCCGCGTCTTGCGCGCGTGTGCGCGGGAATTCACCGGCTGGAAGGACAATTGCTTGTGGTGCTCGACGTGGAACGCATCCTCGATGTCAGTCAGGCATCGCTCGCGGCGTGAGACGGAAGGCAAAGAGACCGGAAGAACGAAGGCGGGTAACCCCGCGACTGAACAAAACGAGGCTGTACGATGAAAACGTGCTTGGTCGTTGACGACTCCAGCGTCATCCGCAAGGTGGCGCGACGAATTCTCGAAGGCCTCGACTTCGAGATTGTCGAAGCCGAGGACGGCGAGCAGGCTCTTGATGCCTGCCGGCACCAACTGCCGGAAGCCATCCTGCTCGACTGGAACATGCCGAAGATGGACGGCTACGAGTTCCTGCGGTCGTTGCGGCGGCTGCCGGGTGGCGACGCGCCGAAGGTTGTCTTCTGCACCACCGAGAACGACGTCGCGCACATCGCGCGCGCGCTGCATGCCGGTGCAAACGAGTACATCATGAAGCCATTCGACAAGGAGATCGTCGAGGCGAAGTTTCAGGAAGTCGGTTTGATCTGACCGGTTCGATGACGGACCTTCGTTGAAACCGATTCCCTGCAACAAGGCAGTGCGCCCGATGAACGTCGCTATCGCTTCAGGATCTCCGACTGCCGCCGCCACCATGCGCAAGTTGCGGGTGATGATCGTCGACGACGCCGTCGTGATCCGCGGCCTGTTTGCACGCTGGATCGAAGCGGAATCCGATCTCGAAGTGGTCGCCTCGCTGCGCACCGGCCGCGAGGCCGTCAGCCAGATCGAGCGCATCGATCCCGACGTCGTGCTGCTCGACATCGAGATGCCGGAACTCGACGGCTTGAGCGCGCTGCCGATGTTGCTCGCCAAGAAGCCCGATCTCGTCGTCATCATGGCTTCGACGCTGACGCGGCGAAACGCTGAAATCAGCCTCAAGGCGCTGTCGCTCGGCGCCGCCGACTACATCCCGAAACCGACGACGAATCAGGAAGTCACGGGGTCCCCCACTTTCCGCCGCGAGCTTGTCGAGAAAGTCCGTGCCCTCGGCGTGCGGGCGCGGCGTATGGCGACGCCGCAACCGCGCGCGTTCAAGGCCAGCACGTCCGTCCGGCCGGGGACGCCCCCGGTGGTGCGCGCGCCATCGATTGTCCCGGGCATGCCGGGGATCAAGCTGCGCCCGTTCCAGTCCCTGCCGCCGCGCGTGCTTTTGATCGGGTCGTCCACCGGTGGGCCGCAGGCGCTCAACGCCGTCGTTCCGCAGCTCGGCGGCGTGCTCGACCGCGCGCCGGTGCTGATTACGCAACACATGCCGCCGACCTTCACCACCATCCTTGCCGAACATCTGGCGCGGCTGACGAAACGGCCGGTGCGCGAGGGCCGAGACGGCGAAGAGATAAACGCCGGCACCATCTACATCGCTCCGGGCGGAAAGCACATGACGATCGCGCGCCGCGACAACTCGGCGGTGATTGCGATCGATGACGGGCCGCTGGTGAATTTCTGCAAGCCGTCCGTCGATCCGATGTTCACCTCGGCCGCCGCGGTGTGGGGCAACTGGGTGATGGGCATGGTGCTGACCGGCATGGGTTCGGACGGGCTGCGCGGCGCGCACGCCGTCGTTGCGGCCGGCGGCAGCGTCGTGGCGCAGGATGAAGCGACCAGCGTGATCTGGGGAATGCCGGGACAAGTTGCGCAGGCCGGTGTCTGTTCGGCCGTGCTGCCGCTTGGAGAACTGGCGCCGAAAATGGTGCGGCTCTTTACCGGGGACAAGACTTGACCCCACAGGATTTCGACTATCTGCGCGCGCTCCTGAAGGAGCGTTCCGGCCTGGTGCTCTCGGCCGACAAGCAATATCTCGCCGAGAGCCGCCTGCTGCCGCTCGCGCGCCGCAACGACCTCGCCAATCTCGGTGACCTGGTGACCAGGCTTCGCGGCAAGGGCGTCGAGGCGCTGACCGTCGCGGTGGTCGAAGCCATGACCACCAACGAGTCGTTTTTCTTCCGTGACAAGCTGCCGTTCGATCACTTCCGCAACGTGATCTTGCCGGAACTCATCGCGCAGCATTACCGCCGTCATCGCATCCGCATCTGGTGCACGGCCGCCGCCACCGGGCAGGAGCCATATTCGCTCGCGATGATCCTGCGCGACATGGCCGACAAGCTCGCTGGCTGGCGCGTCGACATTCTGGCGACCGACATCGCCAGCGAAATCCTCGAGAAGGCGAAGACCGGAATTTACAGTCAGTTCGAAGTGCAGCGCGGCTTGCCGATTCAGGATCTCGTGAAATCCTTCACGCAAGTCGGCGACCACTGGCAGATCAAGCCAGAACTGCGGCAGATGGTGACGTTCCGCCAGCTCAATCTGCTGCATGACTTCTCGCATCTCGGCTTCTTCGATGTGGTGTTCTGCCGCAACGTGCTGATCTATTTCGACCAGCCCACCAAGGCCGATGTGCTCAAGCGGATGGCGCACGTCATCGAGCCGACCGGCTATCTGGTGCTCGGCGCCGCCGAGACCGTGGTCGGCCTCACCGATGCGTTCAAGCCGCACAGCCAGCATCGCGGGCTCTATGTGCCGCAGGCCGCCAGGCAACCCGGCGAGGCTGCGCCGAAGCCGGCAACGCCCGCCAAGGTCGTGCACCTCGCAGCCGCGACGCGCTGATCCGCCGCGCACTTCCTCCGCGCTCGTTGCTGCAATCCCCGATCTTGCCAGTGCGCGGGGCATCGGGCAGCATCTTCGACGCGTGCCACGCGCCTGATTCAAAAAATACAAGGCATGCCAATAATTTGGGGACGGGGGGAATTTTGGAAGCGTCTGCCTCGATCGAAGTTGCCAAGCACACGCTGCTGTCCGGCGGCGTCATTCTCGCCATCGGCACGCTGACCGGCCTGTTCGCGCAGAAGATAAAAGTCCCCGACGTCGCGGTATTCCTGATCGTCGGCATGCTGATCGGCCCCGACGTGCTGGGCCTCGTCAACATCAAGGCTGACTCGGCGCTCAACCAGATCATTCTTCTGTTCGGGGCGAGCTACATCCTGTTCGACGGCGGCGCATCGCTGCGCTTCGCCGTGCTCAAGCAGGTCTGGATTACGATCGTCATCATCGCCACGGTGGGCGTCGTCATCACCGCTGCCATCACCGGCATCGCTGCATATTACGTGCTTGGCGTTCCCTGGATCGTGGCGCTGCTGATGGGCGCGGCGCTCGCCTCGACCGATCCGGCAACGCTGGTTCCTATTTTCCGGCAAGTCCACATCCGCGACCGCGTGGCGCAAACGGTGATGAGCGAATCCGCGTTCAACGACGCCATGGGCGCGATCGTCACCTTCGGCGTGCTGGCGGTTGCGATGGGCACCGGACAATTCTCGCTGACGTCCTCGCTTTTCGATCTGCTCAAGCAGGCGTTCATCGGCATCCTCGCCGGGGGCGTGCTCGGCTATCTGGCGGCGCTTCTGATCGCACACGAGAAATGGAATTTCCTCTCCGAATACGCGCCGGTGGTGACGCTGGTTGCGGTCATCGGTGCTTACTTTGCCGCCGACAACCTGCAGGCGTCGGGCTTCATGGCGGTGTTCGTGTTTGGCATCGTACTCGGCAACAAGGATTCGTTCGGCTTCAGGATGGAAGAGGGCGAACAGCAAAAGCTCGATGACTATGTGACGACGACGGCCTTCATCATGCGGCTGTTCATTTTCCTTCTGCTCGGCGCGCAGGTCGATTTCGGCCTGATGCATCAGTACGCCGTCGGCGGCGTCATCGTGGTCGTGCTGTTCATGCTGATCGCGCGGCCGGTCGCGGTGTTCGCCTGCGCGTTGCCGGACCGGCGCGCGAAATGGAGCCTCAACGAGATGCTGTTCATGTGCTGGACGCGCGAGACCGGCGTCATTCCGGCTGCGCTTGCCGGACTCCTGCTTGGCATGAAAGCGCCCGGCGCGCGCGTGATTGCCTCGGTGACGTTCATCGCGATCCTGATGACGATCCTGATCCAGGCGCCGACGACGAAATGGCTTGGCGGCAAGTTGGGACTGCTCGAGGACGCCGGAAAGCCTTGAGCCGCACCCGTCCGGGCGCGCGTCATCGCCCGTATTCTTTGCAGCGCCGGGCGCGCTGTCGTTTCATTCCGCATCCTCCTTGCGCCTCCGAAAGCCTTCCGGCTTCGCATATCGGGCA
>JBARCH010000375.1:0-5406 GCA_049793875.1 Pseudolabrys sp.
GATCGTCGCCATCTCCAACACCACGACGATGCGCAGCGCACGGCGCACTGCACCGAATGCGTCGGTCGAGGAAGTACCGACCGTTGACGAGATGACGGAAAGGGCGCGCACCGGCAAAGGCGACGCCTTCGCGCTGTCGCACGACTCGTTTGCGGGGCTGCTGCCGAAGCTGCCGGGCGCGCGCGTGCTCGCGGGAAATTTCCAGCAAACGGGCATCGGCATCGCGGTGCCGAAGAACCGTCCGGCTGCGCTTGCCATTGCCACTGATTTTCTCGAGCGGGCGAAGAAGTCCGGTGTCGTCCGGCGCGCGCTCGATCGCGCCGGCTTCCCGGACGCACAGGTTGCGCCACCCGTGGCCTGATCGTCCATTACGGCGTGTGTGGGACACGCCCATCGCGATTACATTGTGACGATGATATTGCCGGTGCCGCGGCCTTGTTCGACCGCCTCATGGGCGGCTGCGATTTCGGCGAGCGGGAAGGGAGCTTCCGTACGGTTGACCAGCATCTTTTGTTCAAGCGCACGTGTGATGGTGCTTAACGCGCGCTCGCGCTCGGCGGCGTCGAGTTCGTAGACGAGGAAGAACCGGATCGCGACGGCGTTGGTCAGGCAGAACTGTGCCGGCAATGTTGCTTCGGGGCCGGTGCCGTAAACGATGACGCTGCCCTTCGGCCGCAGCACCGACGGGATCAGCCTGGCATTGGCGGCGAGATCCATCTCGATCACGGCGTCGACGCCGCGTTTGCCGGTGATGTCCATGACACGCTCGCCGACATTCTCGCGTTTGTAGTCGATGGTATGGTCGGCGCCGAGATTGCGCGCGATCCCGGCCTTTTCCGGTGATGAGATGGTTGTGATGACGCGCGCGCCGCGCATTTTGGCAAACTGGATGGCGTATTGGCTCACCGATCCGGCGCCACCCGAGATCAGGAGAGTCGTGTCTTTTCCAGCTTGCGCCATGTCGATGGCATGAACGGCGGTCATGGCGGGAATGCCGAGGCAGGCGCCTTCGGCAAAATCCGTGGGCTCCGGCAATTGGACGGCCTGTGCGGCGGGGAGCGCGATATATTGCGCGGCAGTCCCGGACGCGCGCTTCCACTGGCCGTTCCATAGCCAGACGCGCTCGCCGATGCGCGATGTTGGCACGCCGTCGCCGACGGCATCGATCGTGCCCGCGCCATCGCTTTGTGGAATCACGCGCGGGTAGGCCATCTTGCGCGTGGCGCCGAGGCGCGATTTGACGTCTGACGGATTCACCGCCGAGGTTGCAAGCTTCACGCACACCTCGCCCGGACCGGGCAGGGGCGTTTCGACGTCGCCCACGCGCAGCACGTCACGCGCCGTGCCGTTTTTCTCGTAATACGCAGCCAGCATGCAGCCGATCTCCTCGCCGACGGAAACCTTATCACGGCGGTTATCCGTCGGAACGGGAACTCGCGGCCGTCGCGCCGCGTTATTCTCGAAATTGCGAGGGTCGATCATGCGATATCGTGTCTATAGCGGCCCGCGTGGGTCCGCAGACGTTTCGCCGCTCGAGAAGGAGCAACTGCTGTTCAAGGAGTTCACCACGCTCGACGATGCATTGGCGTGGTCCCATCACGTCGAGAGTGGCGGTCGCGTGCCGTTGCTGATCGAGGGCGATGACGGAACCAGGATGAACAAGCGCGCAATCGGTGACGCCTTGCGTATCCGCGCAACGGAAGAAGTCGGTGGCCGTCACGCGGTGGAAGAAGCCGGTCGCGACGGGCATGGCTAGGTGGGTAAATGCGGCGGCGAGCAGCCTCTGGGCAGGTCGGATTGTGCGGTTTTTGCGGCCAGCGGGCTGCACAGGGGCTTTTACCAATTGCGAAAAAGCTGTCTTATCGTTCGCAAATGACCTTATAAGCTATTGATATGAAACGAATTAATTCGCAAGAATCTTCCCCCGGGCGGAAAATTAACTGCTATATTCCCGCCATGAACAGAAATTCAGTGAGTACTGGACGCCCGGCGAAGGCCGCCATGCGGCCGGCCAAGAAGGCTCCGAAGAGCGCGGGCGCCGCCGCCGCCAAAAAGACCGCAAAATCGTCGCGTCGGACTGGCGGAACCGTGACGCGGGCCGCGCGTGCTTCGACGGTGCGCTCGCCGAGCGTTGCGCCGAAGCTCGGTGCCGGCATCGGCGTCAAAATCGTGCGCACGCAGAGTCCGCCGGTGCAGCCGGCGGCCGTGTCCGAGATTCAGTTGAAGTCGCACAAGTACCAGATCGGTGAAACGGTCTATTATACGTCGCCGACATTCGGGCGCGCGGCTGCGACCGGCAGCTACCAGGTGGTGAAGCTGCTTCCGTCCGAGGGCGACGATTATCAGTACCGGATCAAGAGCACGGGCGAAGCTTTCGAGCGCGTCGCCAAGGAAAGTCAGCTCGATCGCGCCTGATCGGCGAGGCTGTCGCCCATCATTGCTCATTGTGTGCTATCGGGCCCGGCGCTAGGCGCCGCAAGGAGAACCAGCATGCCGACATTCATCACGCAGGGCCGTTACACCCGCGAAGCCGTCAAAGGCATGATCGTGAAGCCGGAGGACCGTGCCGACGCGGTCAGCCGTCTGATGTCCAAAGCCGGCGGGCGGCTTATCGGTTACTACTTTACGTTCGGCGAATATGACTTCCTTTGCATCGCCGAGATGCCGAGTGAGACGCAGATGGCGGCCGCGTTGCTGGCTGCCGCGAGCGGCGGCGGCGTGACCGGTTTGCGGACGACGCTGGCGATGACCTCGGTCGAAGCCAAGGGCGCGCTGGCTGCCGCGAGCGATCTCGCGCCCGGGTTCAAGTCCGCCGGAGGAGCATAGAGATACCATCATCGCGGCTGCATTTGCCGCGGTTTGGGAGTCTCGACGCCCGTTCGCTCATGGAATAAAGAGGCCGGGCCGGTATTGGCCGGCTTAAGCACAACAAGAAACCATCGGGAGGATTATCGATGCGCACATTGTTCCGGACTGCCGCTCTTGCGCTGCTGCTTGCCGCAGCCGCGCCGCTCCAGTCCGCCTGGTCGGCCGACAAATATCCGGACCGGCCCGTGAAATTCATCGTGCCGTTCGGCGCGGGCGGCCCTGCCGACGTTTTCGCGCGCGATGTGGCGCAGCATCTGTCCGAGAGCATGAAGGGCTCTTTCGTCATCGAAGACCGTCCCGGCGCCGGTTCGATCATCGGCACCGAAGCGGTGCATCAGGCCAAGCCCGACGGATACACGCTGCTGATTATGTCGAACACGCATACGACGAACGAGACGCTGATCCCCAAGAAGCCGTTCGAATTGATGCGCGACTTCGTGCCGGTGGCGGCGATCAACTATTCCGACCTGCTCCTCGTGGTTCATCCTTCGGTGCCGGCCAAGAACGTGAAAGAGCTGATCGCGCTTGCGAAGGCCAAGCCGGGCACGCTCAATTACGCCTCGTCCGGTCCCGGCACGCCCTATCACATGGCGGGCGAACTGTTTAAGTCGATGACCGGCACCAATATCGTCCACGTGCCGCACAAGAGTTCCGGTGAAGCGCGCAATGACGTGCTCGGCGGTCACGTGCAGATGATGTTCGACGCCATCACGACGATGTTGCCGAATGCCAAGGCTGGACAGGTGCGCGCGCTCGCGACCACCGGCGACCAACGCTCGCCGATCACGCCTGACATCCCGACCGTAGCTGAAGCCGGCGTGCCCGGTTACTCGGCGACGATCTGGCTCGGCATCATGGCACCGAAGGGAACGCCGCCCGAAATCATCAAGACGCTCAACGCCGAGGTCAACAAGGTCATCAACCTGCCGGACGTGAAGGCGCGCTGGGCCAAGCAGGGCGCAGTGCCGATGACGCTGACTCCGGAACAGTTCGACGCCTACCTCCGCAAGGATATCGATAAGTGGGGGAAGGTCGTAAAGTCGGCCAATATCAAGATCCAGTAGTCCGGCTGATCGGAGGTTCATGGCGCTCAACGGTCCGTCCTTTTCGAGCGCATTCGATGCGGCGGCGATGCCGCTCGCCATGCCGGTCTGGCTGGCGGGCGCTGTCGCCGCCCTGTTCGTTGCGATGTTCGCCCTCCTGGGCGTGCTCGCGTTCCGTCGCGGCAGCGCGGGCCCGTTCGCGGCGCTGCTGCGGATCGTGGCTGTTGCGGCCGGCATGCTGGCGATCTTCGCGTTCCTTGGTCAGTCTGCAAGGCAAGAGCGGCTTGCAAGCCGCCATGCGCTCGAGATGCGCAGCGCGGAATTGACGGCCAGCGCGCTTGCTCCAGGCTCCGTGCTTGCCTGTCTTGGCGGCGCGACCGGCGACGTCATCGAAAGTGCCTGCGAGAAGCGGATATTCGCCAGTCCCGAAAGCGCAGCGGCGGCTGTCGGCTACGTGGCGGCCGAGCTTTCGCTGCTTGCCGATGGACTGGCGGAGCCGGAATCAACCGACCTCGGGTTCACCGCGACGCTCGCTGGCTTGCGCCGTGCCATTGCGCTCGATCGCTTCGGCATCGCCGCGCATGTGCTGGCGACGCGGGACGGATGCACGGTCGAGCGCTGCCCCGTTTTCGCTCTGCTCGGCGATGCGTTCGCGCTGAAGACCAACCTCAAGACATCGGCATTCGACAATTACGTTGCGCGTTATGCAACGGCCTGGAACAGGCCGGGGCAGGCGCCTGCGGCGGTCGCCGAAAATCCGGCGTTACCGGCACCGGCTGTGCCGATGGCAAGCGTGTCGCCACAAGGTTCACCGGCGTTGGCCCCCTCGCACATGCCTGTGTCGAGCAAATACGATTTCCCGTCGGCGGATTCGATCCCCGCGGTCAGCATCATGAACGCCGAGCCGAAACTGCCGGCCGCCGGCACACCCGCAACCGACGCCAACGGTGCGCAGGGGCCGAAAGCGGCCGTGTCGGCCGAGGCGCCAGGGAAACCGCCGCTTCCGCCGCGCCGACCGCAAACGCAGGGTGCGGCGCCCGCCCGATAAATCGCTGCATGGCCGCGCCATTTGCGGCGAACCGGTTCGCACTTCGCTTGCGTGCGCTTTAGTATCCTCCGGCATGGTCTCTTCCGTCCTGATCGCAAACCGCGGCGAAATCGCCTGTCGCATTGCGCGCACCGCAAGGCGAATGGGCCTGCGCACCGTCGCCGTCTATTCGGATGCGGACGTTGACGCACTGCACGTGCGGCTTTGCGACGAGGCGCACGCGATTGGCGCTGCGCCCGCGGCAGAAAGTTACCTGTCGATCGAGAAACTGATCGCGGTCGCGCGTGCCGCGCGTGTCGATTGCGTGCATCCGGGATACGGCTTTCTGTCGGAGAACGCCGGTTTCGCGCAAGCCTGCGCCGATGCAGGCATCGTCTTTGTCGGCCCGCCGCCGGAGGCGATGCGCGCCATGGGCTTGAAGGATCGCGCCAAGGCCTTGATGGAAGC
>JBARCH010000376.1:0-3309 GCA_049793875.1 Pseudolabrys sp.
TTTGCAGAATGAACGATCGGCCGCGGTCGCGGGAGCGGGGTCGCGTGCTTTTCACGCGGACCGGCATACGCAAACGTTGCGCCGCAGGCGGCAGCGATTCCAAGCGCGCGAAAAGCCTTGCGAGTGATCACGTCCGGTCAGCCCTTTGCCGGCAATCCTGTGCCCGAATCGAATGGATACGGCACCTCAATTAGGCCAATAACCTTGACGAAGGGATAGTCTTTGCATTCGGAAGGCCCGATTACGCCGGGACCGGGGCGAAATGGCGGCAGTAATCGTGATGGCCATGGGGCTTTCAACGAATGGCCCAAACCGATATTGATTGGGGTACAGCGACCCCTGCGGAGAAGAAGCGTGCCATGACCGCCAAGACGAGCTTCAGAGGATCATTTACAGCGCTCGTCACGCCGTTCAAAAACGGGTCCCTGGATGAGCGGGCCTTCCGGGAACTTGTCGACTGGCAGATCGCCGAAGGAACCAATGGTCTGGTGCCGGTCGGCACGACGGGCGAGAGCCCGACGCTGTCGCACGACGAGCACAAGAAGGTCGTGGAATGGTGCGTCGACCAGTCGAAGGGCCGGGTCCCGGTCATCGCCGGCGCGGGTTCCAATTCGACCGCCGAGGCCGTCGAACTGTCACGGCATGCGGAGAAGGCGGGCGCTGACGCCGTTCTCGTCGTCACGCCTTATTACAACAAGCCGACCCAGGAAGGCCTCTACCAGCACTTCAAGGCGATCAACGACGCCATCGGTATTCCGATCATCATGTACAACATCCCGGCGCGTTCGATCGTCGACATCAATGTCGACACGATGAAGCGGCTTTACGAACTCAGGAACATCGCCGGCGTCAAGGACGCGACCGCGAACATGACGCGTGTCTCGCAGCAGCGCGAGGCTATGGGTGCCGACTTCAATCAGCTTTCCGGCGAGGACATCACCGCGCTCGGCTTCAACGCGCACGGCGGGCATGGCTGCATTTCGGTGACGTCGAATGTGGCCCCGCGGCTTTGCTCGGAATTCCAGGCGGCGTGCCAGAAGGGCGACTTCGCTGCCGCGCTGAAGGTTCAGGACAAGCTTGCGCCGCTGCACGTCAATCTGTTCGTCGAGACAAGCCCTGCGCCGATCAAGTACGCGCTGTCGTTGCTCGGCAAGTGCGCGAACACGGTGCGGCTGCCGATGGTGCCGGCGACGGAGAAGGCGCAAGTGGCGGTGCGCGAAGCCATGGTCCATGCGGGTTTGATCAACTGATGGTGCATTACTGACGCCGCGCGGAATTGGCCGCGCTTCGTATTGATAGCGAGGTCAGGACATGTTCGAAGAATTCAAAAAATTCGCCTTGCGCGGCAGCGTCGTCGATCTTGCGATCGGCGTGATCATCGGCGCGGCGTTCGGCGCGATCGTCACGTCGATGGTCGCCGACATCATCATGCCGGTTGTCGGTGCGGTTACCGGCGGCATCGATTTCTCGAATTACTTCATTCCGCTGTCGGCCAAGGTCACGGCGGTCACGCTGGATGAAGCAAAGAAGCAGGGCGCCGTGCTGGCATGGGGCCATTTTGTTACGCTGGTCATCAATTTTGCGATCATCGCCTGGATTCTTTTCATGCTGATCCGCGGCATGAACCGGCTATCCCGCAAGGAAGAGGCGAAGCCGGCGGGGCCGACCAAGTCGGAAGAACTGCTCACCGAAATTCGCGATTTGCTGAAGTCGAAATAGCCCGCATCCGGCATGGCCAGTAAACCCGACCGGCGCCTCAAGATAGTCGCCGAGAACCGCAAGGCGCGTTTCAACTACGAAATCGGCGAGACTTACGAGGCCGGAATTGCGCTTACCGGAACCGAGGTCAAATCGCTGCGTAACGGCAAGGCGACGATCGGCGAATCGTACGCCGACTCGCGCGACGGCGAGATTTGGCTGATCAACGCCAACATCGCGGAATATTTGCAGGGCGGCCGTTACAATCAGCCGCCCAAGCGCCCGCGCAAGCTCCTGCTGCACAAGAACCAGATCAACAAATTGTCCGGCGCGGTCGAGCGCGAAGGCATGACGATCGTGCCGCTCAAGCTTTACTTTAACGAAAAAGGTCGAGCAAAGATCGAGATCGCATTGGCGCACGGCAAGAAATTGCATGACAAGCGCGAGACGCTCAAGAAGCGTTCCTGGGAGCGCGAGCGCGGGCGGCTGATGCGGGAGAAGGGGTAGGGCGGTTTACATGGTGCCGCTCCGGTGCTTCCTGTGACACGTGGGAGGCCGCTGCCGCTCGTATTTGCCAGGCAACGGCCGCCGCTCTGCCACGGCTTGGTTTCGAGGGCGGTATTCAATCGCTCTTTAGTTCTTTCCGGAAGCGGCTGGCGAGGTTCATTCCTGCCTTCGCTGGGGCCGGAACATGCCACGAGTGCCGGACCGTCGAGCGGCTGTCACGCCGGGAGAATCGCGTTTATCCTCTGCGCAGGGACGGGGGAACGATGTCGCACAAAAAACAGATTCTGGACCTGTCGGCCTTTAATCCGAAGGCTACGCTACCCTACTCGCTGCGTCTCAAGGATTTCGAGATCGCGATGCAGGACGTGTACGATTTCTTCTACGACGTGAACGCCATGCTGCTCGGCAAGGGCCTTCATCGGATGGACGACATGCTCCGGCCGGCAGCGATGAGCGGCATGATCTCCGATATGCTGACGGCGTCTATGGCGAAGCACGCCCGCGTCCTCGTCGAGAACAAACACTTCAATGGCCATCCGGATCTCGTCGTGCAGGGTCGTTATCCGAACAACACGGTGGCAGCTGGCACCGACGGCGTCGAGATCAAGAGCACCAGGAAGGCTGGCGGCGCCGTCGACACCCACGGCGCGCGGGACCAATGGATGTGCGTCTTCGTCTACGCGACCGATCATGAGTCTGAGCCCGCCGTCGACCGCGAGCCGATGAAGTTCACCCAAGTCTATCTGGCGGACGTGAAGGTCGCCGACTTCCGGAGCAATAACCGGGGCGCCCTCGGCACTAGGACCGCGACGCTCGATCGAGCCGGCGTCGCCAAGCTCCGATCAAACTGGATCTACCTGCCGAAGTGATCCCAGCTTCTCAATCGCCTTCTTCGCAACCGTGATGTATTTCGGATCGGCCTCGACACCGACCGAGGGGTAGCCCACGGCGTTCGCGGCCGCGAGCGTCGATCCAGACCCAGCGAAGGGATCGAGGACCGTGCCGTCGCCAAGCGGCAGCGCTGCGCGCACAACTTGGCGAAGGAACGCCTGCGGCTTGAGCGACGGATGCGCCGCCAGTTCGCGCTCGCGCTTCGGCGTCTTC
>JBARCH010000377.1:0-7520 GCA_049793875.1 Pseudolabrys sp.
ATTATCTTCGGCGATACGCCGTTGATCCGCGCGGCCACGCTGATGAGCCTGCGTGCGGCGCTGGCGAACGGCGCGTCGGTCGCGGTGCTGGGTTTTACGCCCGCGGACCCGAAAGGCTACGGACGGCTGGTGGTGACGAACGGCGAACTTGCAGCGATACGTGAAGAAAACGATGCAACACCCGATGAACGTCGCATTCGTCTGTGTAATGGCGGCTTGATGGCGCTCGCCGGCGACAAGGCGCTCGACATTCTGGGGCGCATCGACAATGCCAACAGCAAGAAAGAATTCTATCTCACCGACGCGGTTGCCATTGCCCGGAGCATGGGCCTGAAGGCGGTCGCGGTCGAAGCCGAGGAGGACGACGTGCGCGGCATCAACACCAAGGCACAACTGGCTGAGGCCGAAGCGGCGTTGCAGGCGCGTCTGCGCGCCGCCGCGATGCAGGCCGGCGTCACGCTGACAGCGCCGGAAACCGTGTTCCTGTCCGCCGACACGAAATTTGGCGCCGATGTGACGGTCGAGCCTTATGTCGTGTTCGGTCCGGGCGTCGTGATCGAGGACGGCGCAACCATCCGTTCATTCTCGCACCTGGAGGGCGCGCATGTCGGCAAAGGCGCGCGCGTTGGCCCCTATGCGCGTCTGCGGCCAGGCGCCGATCTGGGACAGGACGTTCATATCGGCAACTTCGTCGAGGTGAAGGCGGCGACGATCGAAGCCGGCGCGAAGGCAAATCATCTGAGCTACATCGGCGATGCGCGCGTGGGCGAGGGCGCCAATATCGGGGCGGGCACCATCACCTGCAATTACGATGGCGTGTCCAAGCATCACACCGATATCGGCAAGGGCGCCTTCATCGGCTCCAATTCGGCGCTGGTCGCGCCGGTTAAAGTAGGTGACGGTGCCTATGTCGGAACCGGCACGGTCGTTACCAAGGACGTGCCCGCCGATGCGTTGGCGCTCGCACGGACGCCGGAAACAGTTAAGGAAGGCTGGGCGAAGCGCTTGCGCGACATGAAATCGCTCGGCAAAAAGACGCCGCAACGCTGATTTTGCCTGCCGGACGGTGCGCTTTCTCGTTGTCATATGGCGCAATACGTTTTGATTTCCAGTTGTTTGCCGGCATCGACTAAAGAGACAGCTTAAAGGGCAAGGGGCCATCCACGCGGATGTGCGGGATCGTTGGAATTCTCGGACGCGAGCCGGTCGCCGGCCATCTGATCGATGCGCTCAAGCGCCTCGAATACCGGGGGTATGACTCGGCGGGTGTCGCGACACTGGAGAATGGCGTGCTCACCCGCCGCCGCGCCGAAGGCAAACTCAAATCGCTGGAAGCGCGGCTGGAACGCGAGCCGCTGAAGGGTACGATCGGCATCGGCCACACGCGCTGGGCAACCCACGGCAAGCCGAACGAGAGCAATGCGCACCCGCACGCGACCGAACACGTCGCCGTGGTGCACAACGGCATCATCGAAAATTTCCGCGAACTGCGCGAGCGGCTCGGCAAGGGTGGCGCGAAGTTCGGCAGCGAGACCGACACCGAAGTGGTCGCGCATCTGGTCACCGACGAGATGAAGAAGGGCCAGAAGCCGGCCGAAGCGGTTGTGTCTGCGCTCAGGCAATTGCGCGGTGCGTTTGCGCTGGCCTTCGTGTTCGCCGGTGAAGAAAATCTCATGATTGGCGCGCGCAAGGGTTCGCCGCTCGCGGTCGGCTACGGGGACGGCGAGATGTATCTCGGCTCCGACGCGATTGCGCTGGCGCCCTTTACCGACACCATCAGCTATCTCGAGGATGGCGACTGGGTGGTGCTGACCCGCAAGGGCGTCGAGATCCACGACCAGAACGACCGTATTGTCGAACGCGAAGTGCTGAAATCGACGGCCACCGCGCAGATGGTCGATAAGGGCAACCACAAGCACTTCATGGCGAAGGAAATCCACGAGCAGCCGGAAGTCGTCGGCCACACGCTCGCGCATTACATCGACATGACCACCGAACATGTCGTGCTGCCGGGCAAATTGCCGTTCGACTGGAAAAAACTGAAACGCCTGTCGATTTCGGCTTGCGGCACGGCCTTTTACTCCGGGCTGGTTGCGAAATACTGGTTTGAGCGTTTCGCCAAGATCCCCGTCGAGATCGATATCGCCTCCGAATTCCGTTACCGCGGCACGCCGCTCGATCCCGGCAATCTCGCGATCTTCGTGTCGCAATCGGGCGAGACGGCGGACACGCTGGCCTCGTTGCGTTACGCGCGCGAGAACGCGCAGCATGTGCTTTCGGTCGTGAATGTGCCGACCTCGACCATCGCCCGCGAAAGCGAAGCGGTGATGCCGACGCTGGCGGGGCCCGAGATCGGCGTTGCCTCGACCAAAGCGTTCACGTGCCAGTTGGCGGTGCTGTGCTGTCTGGCCATCGCGGCCGGTCGCGCGCGCGGCGAACTATCGGAACATGATGAGCGGAAGCTCGTGCAGGCCTTGATCGAAACGCCGCGCCACATGGCGGCGGCGCTGGCGCTCGAGCCCCAGATCGAGCAGCTTTCGCACGAACTCGCCAAAGTCAAAGACGTGCTCTATCTCGGCCGCGGCACCAGTTTCCCGATTGCGCTCGAAGGCGCGCTGAAGCTGAAAGAGATCTCCTATATCCACGCTGAAGGCTATGCGGCGGGCGAACTCAAGCACGGTCCCATCGCGCTGATCGACGAAACCATGCCGGTGATCGTGATCGCACCCTATGACCGCGTGTTCGAGAAGACCGTTTCGAACATGCAGGAAGTGGCGGCGCGGGGCGGGCGGATCATCCTGGTCACGGATTCGAAGGGCGCCAAGGAAGCGCCCGTGGAATCGACGGTGACACTGACTCTGCCCGACATGGCGTCAACCGTGACGCCGCTGGTTTACGCCATTCCGGTGCAGTTGATGGCCTACCATACGGCCGCGATTATCGGTACCGATGTGGATCAGCCCCGTAACCTCGCGAAATCGGTCACCGTGGAATAAAATCGGACTATGGCCGATCTGAACCAGACCTCCGCGGTGCCGTCCCCGCCCGAACCCGCCAAAGGCGGCGTTGCGGCGCGCATCCGAAATTATTTCCTGACCGGCCTCGTCGTTGCCGGTCCGCTCGCCGTCACGATCTGGCTGATCTGGACGATCATCACCTGGGCGGACGATTTCATGCGGCCGCTCATCCCGCCGGCGTACCGGCCGGAAAGCTATCTGCCGTGGCCGATCCCGGGTACCGGCCTTGTCATCGCGTTCGTAACGCTCACGTTGCTTGGATTCCTGACTGCAAATCTCGTAGGGCGCACGCTCGTGGGCTGGGGCGAGCGTTTGCTCAACCACATGCCGATCGTGCGGCCGGTCTACAAGACGATGAAGCAGATCTTCGAGACGCTGTTCTCGAAGTCGGGGTCGAGTTTCCGCAAGGTCGCGCTGGTTGAATTTCCGGCGCCCGGCATGTGGTCGCTGGTTTTCCTCTCGCAAGCACCGAGTGGCGATATTGCGGAAAAGTTGCCGCAGGGCGAGTACGTGTCTGCTTTCATGCCGTGCACGCCCAACCCAACCACCGGCTTCTTCTTCTATGTAAAACGCAATGACCTGATCGAGATCGACATCTCTGTCGAGAACGCAATGACGCTGCTGATATCGGCGGGCATGGTGCAGCCCGACCACGACGCGCAGAAAAAACTCGCGACGCTGGCAGCCAGCGCGAGCGCCGCGCAGGTTGTCCGCGATGCGGAAACTGTAAGTCAGTTGACGAAGTCCGGTCCGCGCTAACCCGACCGCGCCCAATCATGTTCCGTCGGCACTTGTCCGTCCGGAGTCAGGTCGTTGACGACTTCAGGCAGATGCTGGCTAAGTCAGGCAAGAAGCTAGTCCCGTGACATTCCCGATTGCGCGGCAAGCGTATCGATCTGATCGGGACTTAGCACCTTGGCCAAATCATCGGGCGAGATTGACTTGTTCGGGCCGGTTCCAACCCAGGATTTGGCAACATCGGCGTGACCGCTCTGCTGGAACTGTTTGAGCAAGTCACTCAGGCCGCCACTGAGAACACTTCCTGCCGCTCCACCCGCAAGCAACCCGCCCAATCCACCCAGCCCGCCCTGAAGGAGGCCGCCGAGGCCTCCACCGGTATCGGCGCGTTGATCGGGAAGCGGAGCAGTTTGGCCGGGTGCGGCATTGCCGTCCGGTTGGCCGGTGAAGTGTTTCACCGCCTTGTAGGCCAGCAGTCCAAGCACGGCCATCGTGATCGGAGACATGCCTCCACTGGCGGTGTTCGGGTTTTGCTGTCCCCTCGGTCCATTCTGCATTCCGTTAAGAACGTCGAGCAGGCCCATCGGTAACCTCCCATGACATTCGTGAGTGCGCAGACATGGTTTTTTGGCCCGAATGGTTCCGTCACAACCCGTTGAAGTCCGTGTCGGCGGAACAAAAAGAGCAATCCGGGTTTGCCTCAACCGAAGTTCACAAGGAGCCTGCCATGAACATTCTCTGGATCGTTATCATAGGCTTCATCGCCGGACTGATTGCGCGGTGGCTGGCGCCGGGCTCGAACAATCCTGCCGGGTTTATTCTCACGACGGTGCTTGGCATTGCGGGGGCGTTCCTCGCCACCTTCATCGGCCAGGCGATCGGCTGGTACCGCATCGATCAGGGTGCCGGTTTGATCGGTGCAACGGTTGGCGCGGTGATCGTGCTCTTTATCTGGCACCGTTTGGTTGTCAGCGGAACGATTGGCGACACGCAGACCGGGTCGCGGCGCTGGCTCTGAGCGTCAGCCCGCGCGGATGAGTTTGATCGCGTCGTCTTTTTCGAACAGATAGAGCAGGTGCCGCAGCGCCTGACCGCGCGGCGTCGCCAATGACGGATCGCGCGCGAGGATGAGAGCGGCGTCGTCGCGCGCGGCGCCGAGATATTTCCCGTGCACTTCCGGGCGCGCGATATGGAATCCGGGCATGCCGCTCTGGCGCGTGCCGAGCACGTCGCCTTCGCCGCGCAGGCGCAAGTCTTCCTCGGCGATGCGGAAGCCGTCTTCGGTCTCGCGCAGGATCGCAAGCCGCGCCTTGGCGGTTTCGCCGAGCGGCGCCTTGTAAAGCAGCAGGCATGTCGAACGGCCCGAGCCGCGCCCGATGCGCCCACGCAACTGATGCAATTGCGCAAGCCCGAAACGCTCGGCATGCTCGATGACCATGATGGTCGCCTCCGGCACGTCGACGCCGACTTCGATGACGGTCGTCGCCACCAAGAGCCGGGTCTTGCCTGCCGCGAAGCGCTCCATCGCGACGTCCTTGTCGGCGCCTTTCATGCGGCCGTGCACGAGATCGACGGCGTCGCCGAAGCGACCTTTGAGTTCCTTGAAGCGCGCTTCCGCCGCGGCGAGGTCGATCTTTTCGGATTCGTCCACCAGCGGGCAGACCCAATACGCGCGCTGGCCCTGTTCGAGCGCGCGGAAGACGGCGTCTTCGACTTCGGTCGTGCGAGAAAGTGGAATGGTGCGGGTGTCGATCGGCAGGCGTCCGGCCGGCTTCTCGCGCAATTCGGAGATATCCATGTCACCGAAATACGTGAGCACCAAAGTGCGCGGGATCGGCGTCGCGGTCAGCACCAGCACGTCCACCGCTTCGCCCTTTTGCGTCAGCGCGAGGCGTTGATGCACGCCGAAGCGGTGCTGCTCGTCGACGATGGCAAGCGCGAGATCGCGGAATGTGACGTCATCCTGAAACAGCGCGTGGGTGCCGACCAGCAGGTCGATGTCGCCAATCGCCAGCCGTTCGAGAACGTCATTGCGCTCGCGCCCGCGCTCACGGCCAGTGAGGATGGCGACACGCAACTCGGCGGCCTTGGCGAGCGGTGCGATGGTGTTGAAATGCTGGCGCGCAAGAATCTCGGTCGGCGCCATCAAGGCGGCCTGCCGTCCGGCCTCGATCACGCTTGCCGCCGATAAAAGCGCGACGACGGTTTTTCCGGACCCGACGTCGCCTTGCAGCAGCCGCAACATACGCTGCGGTTGGGCGAGATCGTTGACGATGTCGTCGACGGCGCGTTGCTGCGATGGCGTGAGCGAATAGGGGAGCGCCTTCAAGACGCGCGCAAGCAACCGGCCTTCGCCGGCGCTGCCGCGTCCCGGCAGGCGGCGCATGTGCGCGCGCAGCAACGCGAGCGCCAACTGGCCGGCGAGCAATTCATCGAAGGCGAGCCGCGTCCACGCCGCGCTCGTTGGCAGCACGTCGCCGGGCTCGGCGGGGTGGTGCAGGCTGCGTAGCCCGGCACTGAAAGCGGGAAGCCGTTCGCGCGAAAGCCATGCCTCGTCCTGCCATTCCGGCAGATCAGGCAGCCGTGCAAGCGCGCTTTCCATGGCGCGCCGCACATTGCCGAGTGCCAGGCCTTCCGTCAGCGGATAAGTCGGCTCGACCAGTGGAAGGTTGGCGAAGCCCTGTTCGTCCACGACACGGTCGGGATGCACCATCTGCAATTCGCCGTCGTAGAATTCCGCCGTGCCGGAGACGTAACGCGTCTCTCCCTCTGGCATCAGCTTTTCCAGGTAGTCGCGCTTGGCATGGAAAAAGGTCAGCGTCAGCGTGCCGGTGTCGTCGCTGGTGTCGATGCGGTAAGGCGCACGCGAACGGTGCGGCGGCGAGGGACGATGCTTGTCGATGGTCACCGCAACGGTGACGACCTGGCCGGCCTGCACGTCGCGCAGCTTCGGGCGCGCTCGGCGGTCGATCGTTCCCGACGGCAGATGGAACAGCAGATCGGCGACCCGTGGCGTTTCGCGGTCCAATAACCGCCGGTACAGCTTCTCCAGCTTCGGTCCGACACCCGAAAGGCTCGTGAGCGTTGCAAACAGCGGGTTGAGCAAAGGCGGGCGCATGGCGGCCATGCTGACGTGGGGGAAACCGGCGCGCAATGCGGGCCTGTGCAAAGCGAGGCCTGACAACGCGCCGCCGCCCCTCTATATAAACCCCGCCCGGCACCGTCCGGGTTTTTGGCGTTGGAGCAACGACATTGAGCGGAATGAGCCGGTCGAGCGACGGACTGGATGAGCGGCGCCGGCGCATGCTGCTGCGCGCGTGGCGGCGTGGCATGCGGGAGACCGACCTGATCATGGGCCGTTTCGCGGACGCCCATATCGCGAACCTGAACGATGAAGAGCTTGCCGAATACGAACGGCTGCTCGACGTGCGCGACCAGGACCTGCTTGGCTGGGTCACCGGCGAATTCGCCGTGCCGCCGGATTACGACACCGCGCTGTTCAGGCGGTTGCGCGATTTTCATTTTAAGCTGGGTACGCGCACGTGAAGGCAAATGTAACGTCGCCCGCGCAAGCGCTCACGGCCGGCAAGGCACTCACATTGGCGCAGGTCGCCGACGGCGCGGAAGGATTCGTGCTGGCCGATCTTGCGCGCGCGGTCGCGGCGCGCGCCAACGCACCGGCGATTTCCCTTGCCGTCATTTGTCGGGATGGCCAGCGCATGGCGGCGCTGTCGCGCGCGATTTCGTTTTTCGCGCCCGACATCG
>JBARCH010000378.1:0-8118 GCA_049793875.1 Pseudolabrys sp.
TTCCGGCGCGAGCGCCGCGCCTTGAATCGCGGCATCTGGCCGGTCGCCGGCTGCGACGAGGTCGGCAGAGGGCCGCTCGCCGGTCCGGTGGTTGCCGCTGCCGTCGTGCTCGATCCGAAACGCATTCCGCGCGGCCTCAATGACTCGAAGAAGCTCGATGCCGCCGAGCGCGAGAGGCTTTACCTGAAGATCTGCGCAACCGCCGAGGTCGCGGTGGCGTTCGGCTGTACCGACCGCATCGACCGCGACAACATTCTGCAAGCCTCGCTCTGGGCGCTGGCGCGTGCGGTGAGGGCGCTGCCGGTGCGACCGTTGCTTGTTTTCGTCGACGGCAACCAGAAGATCGACGCCGGATGCGATTGCGAGACGGTCGTCAGCGGCGACGCGCTGGTTACGTCCATTGCCGCGGCCTCGATCGTTGCCAAGGTCACGCGCGACCGGCTGATGCGCCGGCTCGGCCTTGCTCATCCCGGCTACGGCTTCGAGCGGCACATGGGCTACAGCGTGCCGGAGCATTTTGCCGCGCTGGCCAAGCTTGGGCCGACCATCCACCACCGCCGCTCGTTCGCGCCGGTTGCGGCGAAACTTGCAGCTTTGAGCGCGGTTTCCGAAGCATTGGCCGAAGAGGCGGCAGCCACCTTGTTGCCACGCTAGCGTTCGTTCTCTAATCCTGCGTTGGGGCTGCCTTTGTCCATTTCCCCCCGCGCGGGCCGATGCATTACGTATCGCTTATTGTCGAATTTCTGCGCGGACGTCCCTCGGCCGTATTCTGGTCCGCGGCGCTGGCGCAAGCCGCGCTCTGGGTCGTCATCCCATCAATATTCTACAGCGCGCCGCCCGGCGACGTTCCGATTCTCCTCGCCGTAGGCCACGAATTTTTGCTCGGCAGTTATCTCGGGCCGCCGCTCGCGTTCTGGTTCGGCGAGGTCGCGTTCAGGATTGCCGGCACATTCGGCGTCTATCTGCTGGCGCAGGCCTGCATGGTCACCGCTTATTGGGCGGTGTTCGAGCTGGGCCGCACGATCGTCGGCACGCGCCACGCCGTGCTTGCCGTGTTGTTGATGGCCGGCATTGCCGCGTTTTCGGTGCCGTCGCCGGATTTCGGTCCGGCGGTGTTCGCCATTCCGCTGTGGGCGCTCGCGCTTTTGCATTACTGGCGCGCGGCCGGCCAGGGCGAACGCGGCTACTGGTTTCTGCTGGCGGTCGATGTCGGTCTGTTGCTGCTGACGAGTTATGCCGGCGTCATCCTGCTCATGTTGCTGATCGTGTTCTCGGCCGCCGCGCCGCGCGTGCATTCCGCGTTCAAGCATCCTGAACCGTGGATCGCGATCCTGTTGTTGCTGTTCGTCGTATTTCCGCACCTCGCCTGGCTGAAGGAAATGGGCTGGCCGGTGCTGACCGCGCTGCGCGACAGCGCGTTGCCTGTCCCGTCGTTGACGCCGGCGTTGCGTCTGCTTGGCCTGATCGTCGCGACGCATCTCGGTCTCATGTTGCTGGTGGCGGTTGCGAGCGGCTATCCGCGCCGGCGCAAGGAACGCGCGCCGGAAATCGATCGCACGCCGACCGAGCCGTTTGCGCGCACCTTCGTTTATTTCTTTGCGCTGGTGCCGCCGTTGGCGGTGTTGGCGGCCGCGGCGTTCTTCGGGCGCATCGATCCGCTCACGCGCGTCGGGCCGTTTATCGTTTTGTCCGGCCTCGCGGTGATGGTTGTCGCCGGCGACCGCGTGCTGATCTATCGCGAGCGCGTGGTGAGCTTCGCCTGGGTCGGCCTCCTGATCGCGCCGCCGGTGCTGACGGCGCTGTCGATCGCCGTGCTGCCGTGGATCTTCCCGACCGATCTGCGTGTCGCACAGCCGGCGAACGCGATGGGCCGCTTCTTCGCGGATAGCTATCAACGCCGCACCGGCCAGCCGCTTACTTACGTTGGCGGCGACGATCGCACGGCAGCGCTGGTCGCGCTCGGCGCACCGAGCCGGCCGCACGTGTTCTTCGACGACGCGCCCGAACGCAGCCCGTGGGCGACGCCTGACGATTTCCGCGCACAAGGCGGCATTCTGGTCTGGCCGGCTGGAACGGCGGCAACGCCGCCGCCGGAGATCAAGGCGGATTTCCCGGCGATCGTGCCGGAAGTGCCGCGCGGCTTCCCGCGCCGCATCGAAGGATTTTTGCCGCTGCTGCGCATGGGTTGGGCGGTGGTGCGACCGGGATCGCCGCCGCCGACCGGCGCTGCGCCGAGCCCTTCGGCTCAGTGATAGCTCTCGCCCTCGCGGACTTTTCCGCGGAACAGCCAGTAGATGAAAACGACGTAGCCGATAATGATCGGCAGCAGGATGAGCGTGCCGAGCAGCATGAATATCTGGCTCGCGGGTGGCGCGGCGGTGTCCCACACCGTTAGCGATGGCGGCACCAGATATGGAAAGTTCGAGATCACCAGGCCGAGATAACCGAGCAAAAAGAGAACGACGGTGGCGAGGAACGGCGGCACATCGCGGCCGGTCTCAAGCCAGTGCCACGCCAGCCATGCGGTGAGGGCGGTAACAACAGGCACCGGCCAGAGGAAATAGAAGTTCGGCAGCGAGAACCAGCGCGCGGCGATGCGCGCCTCGGCGAGCGGCGTCCACAGGCTGACCGCTGCCATCAGCACGAGCACGGCAAGTAACAGCCATTTGGCGTGGGCGCGCGCACGCGTCTGCACCGCGCCGTCGGTTTTCAGCGTCAGCCAGGTCGCGCCAAGCAGTGCGTAGCCCGCGATCATCGATAGTCCGCACAGGAAGCCGAACGGCGTTGCCCAATCAAAAGCGCCGCCGGCAAACGCGCCATTGCTGACGGGAATGCCTCGAATGAGATGGCCGAGAATCGTGCCTTGTGCGAACGCGGCGAGCGTCGAACCGATGGCGAAGGCCGCGTTCCACCATGTCTTGCTCACGGATACGGTGCGGAATTCAAATGCGATGCCGCGGAAGACGAGCGCAAGCAGCATCACGATCACCGGCAGATAATTTGCCGGCATGATCACCGCGTAAGCTTTCGGAAACGCGACCAGCAAGCCAGCGCCGCCGAGCACCAGCCAGGTTTCATTGCCGTCCCAGAACGGGCCGATCGAACGCATGATCTGGCCGCGTTCGGCTTCGTTTCTGGCGGATGGAAACAAAATGCCGATGCCGAGATCGAAGCCGTCGAGAATGACGTACATCGCGACGGCGACGCCGATCAGCGCGGCCCAGATGACGGGGAGATACCATTCCATCGCTGTCACCCGCTTTCGCGTTCGCTGGGAATGCCGCCGCCCGCCATCAGTGGCCGGTTGGGGAGACCTTGCGGCGCTTGCGCCGCGCCGAGCCCGCGGTTGATGAGGCGGTTGATGTAAAAGATGCCGAACCAGAACACGATCGCATAGGCGATGACGAACAGCGTCAGCGACGTTGCGACGCTCGCGGCCGGCACGGGAGAGGCTGCACGCGAGGTTCGCAAAATGCCTTCCGCGACCCAAGGCTGCCGTCCGGTTTCGGTGACGACCCAGCCGGCGATCACGGCAACGAAACCGAGCCACCAACTCTGCGCCATCGCGCGCAGATACCAGCGCGCTTCAAACAGTGTACCGCGCCACCACAGGAACGCGCCGAGCAGCGCGGACGCGATCATCAGCAGACCGATGCCGACCATGATGCGGAACGCGAAGAACACGGTCGCCACCGGCGGCCGGTCTTGCGGTGGCACGTCTTTCAGTCCGGGGAAGAGGCCGTTCAGCTTGTGCGTGAGAATGAGTGAGGAGCCTTTCGGAATTGAAATCGCGAAACGGTTTGTTTCCGCCTTTTCATCCGGCCACGCGAAGATGTCGAAATCGCCCGGCTTGCTGCCGTCCCAATGCGCCTCCATCGCCGCGATCTTCATCGGCTGATACTTGAGCGTGTTGAGGCCGTGCTGGTCGCCGATGATCAGTTGCAGCGGCGCAAGGATGGCGGTCAGGCCGATCGCCATGCGCAGCATCACGCGCGCTTCCTCGACGTGCTTGCCGGCGACGAGGTAGCGCGCGCCGACTGCGAGCACGACAAAGCCGGTCGTCAGATAGGCGGCGTTGAGCATATGCGCGAAGCGATACGGAAAGCTCGGATTGAAAATGATCGCGAGCCAGTCGGTCGGATAGGCGATGCCGTCGCGCATTTCGTAGCCGGCGGGCGTCTGCATCCAGCTATTGGCGGACAGAATCCAGAACGCGGAGGTGGCCGTGCCGATAGCGACAATGGCGGCCGCCAGAACATAGAGCCATGGCGGGACGCGGTCGAAGCCGAACAGCAGCACGCCGAGGAACGTTGCCTCCAGAAAAAACGCCGCCAGCACTTCGTAGCCGAGCATCGGCCCGATGACGTTGCCGATGGTGACCGAATAGACGCTCCAGTTGGTGCCGATCTCGTAGGAGAGCACGATGCCGGACACGACGCCCATTGCGAACGACACCGCGAAGATGCGGATCCAGAACCGCATCAGCCGATGATAGCGCTCCTCGCTGGTGCGCAGCCAAAGTGCGCCGAGCGTTGCGATGTAGGCGGAGAGCCCGATCGTAAAGCTCGGGAAAATGATGTGAAAAATAATCGTAAAAGCAAATTGCAGACGGGCGAGCAGGACGGCATCCATCGCTGATCCCTCGCGACCTGAGGCACGAACGCTGCCGCAAGGGTGGCACCGGGCGAGATGCGGAACAAGGGGCGGGGAAACGGCTGCGACAATTGATCGTTCCGGCCTCAAAATCGCGAAACCGGGCGGTGGACAAGTGTGCCGTGCCACGGGCAGCCGCCGCCGGTTTGGGAATATGCTTGGCGGCGGGCCAAGTTGGGGGGTGCGATGAGCGACACGACCGCGCGCGAGACGCCGTTTCTGGAACGCCAGTTCAGGTTGACCGAGAACGGGACCACCGTCCGCACCGAATTCATCGCCGGCCTGACCACGTTCCTGACGATGGTCTACATCGTGTTCGTCAATCCCGCGATTTTGGGCAAGACGGGAATGGACGCGGGTGCGGTGTTCGTCGCGACCTGCATCGCGGCCGCGGTGAGCACGGCGGTGATGGCGCTCTACGCCAATTATCCGATTGCGCTCGCGCCCGGCATGGGCATCAACGCATTCTTCGCCTTCACGGTGGTGCTGACCTACAAATATACATGGCAGCAGGCGCTGGCGGCGGTGTTCTGCTCGGGCGTGATCTTCTTCTTCATCTCCGTGTTCAAGATCCGCCAATACGTCATCGATTCCATTCCGCAGAATCTGAAGTTTGCAGTGTCGGCAGGCGTCGGATTGTTCCTCGGCATCATCGCGCTGGAGGAGTCGCATATCATCGTCGCGCAACCGGCGACGCTGGTGACACTCGGCGACCTGCGCCACTGGGAGCCGGTGCTGATGCTGTTCGGCTTCGTGCTGATCGCGGCGATGAATTACCGCCGCATCATGGGCGGCACGCTCATCGGAATTCTCGTCGTCGCGGTTATCGGCGTCCCACTCGGGCTCGCGCATTATTCCGGAATCATGTCGCTGCCGCCGTCGATCAAGCCGACGTTGTTCCAACTCGACTTCTCCCGCATCGCGGAGCCGACGTTCCTGATCGTCATCTTCTCGATCCTCTTCATCGATGTATTCGATAATGCCGGCACGCTGATCGGCGTGACCCACCGCACCGGCCTGATGAAGGACGGCAAGCTCGCGCGCATGAAGGAGGCGCTGATCGCAGACAGTTTCGCGGCCATGTTCGGTTCGCTGATCGGAACCTCGACCACGACGAGCTATATCGAAAGCGCCGCCGGCGTCTCCGCCGGCGGTCGCACGGGGCTGTCGTCAGTGTTTGTGGCGATCCTGTTCCTGCTGGCGCTGTTTTTTGCGCCGCTTGCCGGCATGATCCCGGCTTATGCGACGTCGGCGGCTCTGCTTTACGTCGCCTGTGTGATGGCGCGCGGCCTTTCCGAAATTGACTGGGACGACATCACCGAGTATGCGCCGGCGGTGGTTACGGCCGTCACGATGCCGCTTACTTACTCGATCGCGACCGGCATCGGGCTCGGCTTTATCACTTACGCTGTGGTGAAGATCATTTCCGGCAGAATGTCCGACGCATCGCCGGCCGTGATCGTGCTGGCGATACTGTTTGCCATCAAGTTCGCGGTAACGGGATGAGAAGCGGGCTTTTATCGTCGTGGCAGATCTGGGCGGTGGGCTCGGCGATTTTTGCCGCGCTTACCGCGATCTTCGCAAAGATCGGCGTCGAGAACGTCAATTCCGATCTTGCGACGTTCATCCGCACCATTGTCGTCATCGTTACGCTTGCGTTTCTGCTGCTTGCGACCGGTGAATTCCAGTCGCCTGCGTCGATTTCGGGGCGCAGCTACCTTTTCCTGCTGCTGTCGGGCTTGGGCACCGGTGCGTCGTGGCTTTGTTATTTTCGGGCGCTTAAGCTCGGACAAGCTGCGCAAGTCGCGCCAATCGATAAGTTATCGGTCGTGCTGGTGGCGCTGTTCGGCGCCGTTTTTCTCGGTGAGCGGCTCACGACGCCAAATTGGGTCGGCGTCGCGTTGATCGCGGTAGGGGCGATCCTCGTCGCTTACCGCTAGGCCTTGCGGAGTTGCGCGATGGCAATCGTCTGCCGGCCTGCCCGAGCCCAGGATCTGGAACGAGCTAACGCGCTGGTCGTTGGCAGCATGAATGATCTGGCTGCACGTCATGGCTTCGGATCAATTGGCGTTGTACGTCCACCGAATTTCGCGATGTTTTCTTTAGGCGATGATCCGGACGGCTTGTGGGTAGTAGATGGTGATGCGGGTCAAATCCTTGGATTCGCTTTCAGTTGGATCTGCGACGACTTGTGGTTCTTGGCGCAGTTGTTTGTATCTCCGGAGCACCAGGGGCATGGCATCGGACGAGAGCTGCTAAGGCGAACATTGGAACATGCGCAGAAAATGCGCGTCACCAAAAAGGCTCTGATCACCTTCACCTTCAATAGCGTGTCGCAAGGGCTGTATATTCGGCACGGACTATTCCCGCGGTTTCCGATTTACAATTTCAGCGTTGCGCGTGAGTCTTTGATGAGCCGGTTGCAAAGCGCGCCATTGCGGTGCGTGCCTATCGAGAACACAGCGTCGCAGCTCCACAGCCTTTCCCAGATCGATATTCAGGCGTTGGGGGTGTCACGCGAAAAGCATCACAAGTATCTGATTAACGACAGCGTCACGCGGGGCGTCACCGTTTATGAAGGAAACGATTGCGTGGGTTATATTTATATCGCTGACGGTCATATCGGGCCGCTCGCGGTGACGCAGGCAAGCGTCCTTGGCCCTGCATTCAGGACCGCGCTGAACCTGGCGGCTGCGCATGGTTCTGAGCAAGTTTCAGCTTTCCTTCCCGGTAGCAGCGCCGCGGTTCTCAGCATTGCGGTCGAGCATGGGATGCGCATCACGCTTCCCATGGTGCTGATGTCGTCGCATGATTTTGGCGATTGGACCCGGTACCTGCCGCGCAATCCGGGTTTCATGTAGCTGGTCGCGATTAGCGACCGTCCGGATTCGATCGGCTATCCAGCGCCTTCCTGATTGCCAGAAAGTCGCGCCAGGCGAAACGCTTTTGCAGCGGGCTGCGCAGCAGGAACGCTGGGTGAAACGTCGGCATGGCGCGGATGTCACGCTTGCCGGTGTTGAACGTGAACCAGCGCCCGCGGGTCTTGGTGATGCCATCGCGCGTGCCGAGCAACGTCTGCGTCGACGGGTTGCCCATGCAGACCAGAATGTCGGGATCGACGAGCTCGATCTGGCGCAGGATGAACGGCAGGCAGATTTGCGTTTCCTGCGGCGTCGGCGTGCGGTTGCCGGGCGGACGCCACGGCACGACGTTGGCGATGTAGACGCCGGAGCGATCGAGGCCGATTGCCGCAAGCATGCGGTCGAGCAATTTGCCGGAGCGGCCCACGAACGGCAGGCCCTCGATGTCCTCATCGCGGCCGGGCGCCTCGCCGACCACCATCAGCCGCGCCTCGGGATTGCCGTCGGCGAACACAAGCTGCGTTGCCGATGGTTTGAGCGCGCAGCCGTCGAAGCGTTCGAGGATTGCGCGCAACTCGTCGAGCGTTCCGGCGCCGCGGGCGGC
>JBARCH010000379.1:0-29519 GCA_049793875.1 Pseudolabrys sp.
CGATATCCTTGCTCCGCTCAAGACCATGCGCGAGGCCAAGAAGATCCGCGTGCTGGCGGTTGCGTCCGACAAACGCGTCGCTGAATATCCCGACATCCCGACGATGAAGGAAGGCGGCGTCGATCTTGTAATCTCGTCCTGGCACGGCATCTTCGCGCCAAAGGGCACGCCGCCGAAGGTCATTGCCCGGCTCAACGCGGCCCTTGAAAAGGTTGCTGCCAACCCGGAATTCCGCGCGCGGATGAATGACCTCCTTCTTGGGGTGCATTATCTCGACACCGCCCAATTCAAGAGCTTTTTTGCTGACGCCGACAAGGTCAACCTGGCGCTGATCACCAAGCTGGGGCTGCTGGTGTCGCACCCGAAATAACAGGCGTACAATTAAGGAGAACGATCGATGACTATCCAACGGCCCACCTATGCCGACGCCATGACCACCATGGAGACCGAGATCCTGGGGCTGCGGCGTCGCCTGGCGCGGGCGCACCGCATTCTCACCGCCGGTGGCATCTGGCCCATCACCAAGGGGCATGTTAGCGCGCGTATCCCCGGGACCGATCATGTCCTCATTCTCGGTCACATCCATTCGGAAGGGCGTTCGCTGATCGACACGGATGTCGATGACATCGTGACGGTCGACATCGACGGCAAATGGCTTGAGGGCCGTATCGAGCCGGTTGACGAGCGTTTCCTGCATCTCGAAATCATGAAGGCGCGGCCAGATGTGATGTCCGTCGTTCATGCACACCCCACTTACGCGACGGCGTTCGGAATTGCCGGCGTCAATATCATTCCGGTCGGGAATCGTGGGGCGATCTTTGCGCCGCAGGTGCCGATCATCGATTACGACCGGCAGATCGACACGCCGGAAACCGGCCGGATGTGCCGCGATGCTATCGGCGATGCGATGGCACTGGTGCTAAAGAACCACGGCGTTGCGGTCTGTGGCGACTCGATCGAGAACGCGACGATCGCGACGTTCGCATTGGAAGAAACCGCACAGTTGCAGTGGATTGCCTCTCAGCTCGGAGGAAAGGTCGAGAAAATTTCGACCGGCGAAGTGCGCAGCGTTCTCACTGGCGCACGCAAGGAAGAATTCTACAGCCACGTCTGGGGCCACTATGCGCGGCTCGACCCGTGGTTTCCCGGTCCGGCCAATGAGCGCAGCAATCCGCGCCCGGCCGTCAAGCCGCTTCCGCCGCAACGCTGATTTCGTGACTTCAAGTAAAAGGGCCGGGAAAACCCCGGCCCTTTTTCCGTTCGAGCCGGAAGTTACTTTGCCGGCACGACGCGCAAGCCGAGTTTGTCGATGATACCGCGATAGGTTTCATCCTGTTTGGTGAGAAAATCCTTGGCCTGTGCGCCGCGCAGGAAGGCGAGCCCGGCTCCGGCGCGGTCCATGTTCGTCTTCACGTCTTGCGATTGCATGACCTTCTCAAGCGCGTCCGCGAGCTTGTCGACGACAGGCTTGGGCGTGCCTTTCGGAACGTAGACGCCGTGGAAGGCGCCGATTACGAGATCGACGCCGTTTTCCTTGAACGTCGGCAGATCGCCGTAAAGCGGCGAACGCGAGTCGGCGGCGATCGCCAAAATTCTCACTTTTTTGGCTGCTTGCAGGCTCTTGTAAGAAACGGGTACGGCGACATGGACGTCGATGTGGCCGCCGGCGAGAGCGATCGCCCCGTCGGAATCTCCCTTGAACGGCACCATGATCATCTTCACGCCTGCCGCATTCGTCATGCCGGCGGCGAATATCTGCGCGGACGCGCCAGGGATCATTCCGAGCCGCAATTTATCGGGTTGTTTCTTGGCATCGTCCACGAGGTCTTTCAGCGTCTTCCAGGGCGCGCCATATTGCACGGCGACGGCCGCCGGATCCGTGTTGACGATGGCGACAAGCTCGAAATTGGACAGCGAGATGGGAGTAGGGACCGTGTATTGCCCGGTGACGGCCGCCGACGAGAAGAATCCGAGTGTGTAGCCGTCTGCGGCCGCGCCGGCGGTTTCGCGTGCGCCGAGAACGCCACCCGCGCCGGGCTTGTTGACGACAGCGACCGGCTTGCCGATCACTTTCGTCAGTTCCTGCGCAACAATGCGTCCGACGAGATCCGTCCGTCCGCCGGCCGGGAATGGCACGATCATTGTCAAAGGCTTGGCAGGGTAGGCCGATTGGGCTCCTGCGGGAAGCAATCCGACTAACGATGCGGCGACGCCCACCAGAAAACCTGCAGCGATGCTACGTGCGTTCATTTTATTCCTCCGTAAGCGCTGGCTGTTATTCAGCCTTGTAGGTTTGTGCATTTTGGTTGTTTCGCAGGTGCAACGCGCAACCATGGATAGGTCCTCTCGGCATTTGCTTTCGTCGCCGTCGTTCGGATGGGTCAGCCGCCTTTATCCGGCGTCTCATTTGAATATGAATACAGTTTACAGGCTTGCATACCTCCTGACTCGATTCAAGGGCAACAGCGACGATCGTGTGGCAATCACGAAAGCCAGAGAGATGGTTTCCCCATGGAGGAAGTGCGAGCCGGCTCTCGCAACGGTGGTCGGTAATCTGATTTTCTCGGCGTCTGCCACGCGCGAAATCAACCCGCCATCGACCTCGGTCGGCCGGCGAGTGCAACGTGGTCTTCAGTTGGTGAGAGGGTAGCTCTTCGCTGGGGAAAGGGCGGAGCGAGGTTAGATAATTATTTTCCTTTCACGATCCGCTTTGTTTTTTTCTCAGCCGGCTTGTCGGCCGATTTCGGATCCGCGTTCTCATGCTCGCGGCGCACGGCGTCACCGGTATGCAAAATATGCTCTTGGAGCAGTGTGCTCGCTTTTTCAAAATTTTCGTTTTCGATAGCGCTCAGGATTTGACGATGTTCGATGGCCGCCCTCCGCAGGCGATCGCTGCTCCCGGCTCGTCGTGCGTATCGCTCCACATTAAGTTGGATGCGCTCAACTGCACTGATGATGGTGGGGGATTCCGAGTGGCTGTACAGAGAACGGTGAAATTCCCAATTCTTGAGGACCCAATGGGGCCCGTAATCCTTGATCTTGTCGGTTTCGTCGCAAATCCGGCGCAGCCTCTCAATGCCCTTCTTGTCAAACCGCTTTCCCTGCTTGCGCAGTAAGTGCGATTCGAGCAACGCCCGCATCTCGATAGCTTCGACGATCTGCGGCAAGGTCATGCCGGTGACGAGCGTGCGATGGTGCGCGACATTCTGCACCAGGCCCTCGGCCTGAAGCTGGCGTAACGCCTCGCGGATCGGCACGCGCGAAACACCGAAATATTCCGCGAGTTCAACCTGGTTGAGTTCCTCGTTGTCGGCGAACTGACCATCATAAATTGCAGCGCGCAACGCCGTCGCCAGATAGTCCGTGATTGTCTTTCGCTCGCGCAGATTGGGGTCCCATTCCATCCGCTCGAATTTTTTGGCGCTGATTTTGGGTTTGAGGCGCCCGCGAGCAATCCGTTCCATTGTTAGCCCAATGCGTTGACGTTAAAATCAGCCGCGCCGATTGACGCGGCGGCATTTTTACAGAATAAACTGTATACCGAAAGTCACCATGCCGGTGCAGTGTCTACGCCATGTCGATAGTCGCGCAATACCGTATAGCCTCGTTGCGGTCGGATTTCGCAACCGGCCGGGCGCAACGGAAAGGCACCCGGTCCGACATAACCCCACTGCCGGTCAACGGACTGAAGCCGGCAAGGGCTGAAAAGGCGAAGCCAGGAGCGAGGCCATGACCGACAAGATTCTGACCCGGTTGAATCGATCGATATTCGGCCATCCCGACCGCCTGAGCGGCAGCGTGCTGATGGTCGTCGCCGCCGTGGCATTGGTTGATGCCTATAACTTGCCGTTCGGCTCTCTCCGGCACCCTGATTCGGGATTCTTTCCCAAGTCGCTTTCGGTGCTGCTGTTCGTCTTCGCGTTGGCGATCGTTGTCAGCTCATTTCTCAAAAATGTGGAGCCGGCGGAGTTCAGTTCGCGGTCGTGGCTGGTGGCAATTGCGGCCGCAGCCTTCATCACCTACGCGTTGGTGTTGCCCGTGGCGGGCTTCGTGTTGTCGACAATTGCCATCATGCTGCTCGTGATGCGCGGCCTCGGCGGCATGAAGTGGACGCAAGCGGTGCTTATCGCTGTGCTGAGTGTCGGGCTTTCCTATGCCGGATTTCTTCAGCTCGGTGTCCCGCTGCCGCGCGGTCCGCTGCCGTTTTAATTCAGACAAGTTGACCGTCTGATTGGCGGCTACAGGTCCAGCACCAGCCTGTCGCTCTTCGACCCCGAGCAGCAGATCATCATTTTTTTGTTCGAGACGCGTTCTGCCTCGGTGAGAATGCGGTCGCGATGATCCGGGGTGCCTTCGAGCACCACCGTTTCGCATGTGCCGCAAATGCCTTCCGTGCAGGAATAGGGAATTATAACGCCTGCATCGTTCAGCGCGCCGAGAATGGTTTTACCTGACGGCACCACGATCTCCCTGCCGCTCCTGGCGAGCACCACCGTGAAGCCGCCTTCGGTTGCCGGCGGTTCTTTCGCCGTGAAGTATTCGACATGAACCCGCTCGCGCTCCAGGTCCTTCGTTGCTTCCTCGAAGGCGTCGAGCATCGGGATGGGCCCGCAGCAGTAGAGGTGCCCGTTCGCCGGCGCGGCTTTCACCGCCGCGGCGATATCCAGCATCCTGGCGCCCGGCTCCCGGTCGAAATTGAAACGCACCCGGGAATCCTTCTCGAGCCGTTCCATGAACGGCGTGCTGTTGCGCATGCGCGAACAGAAGATGAGTTCCCAATCGCGCCCGATCGCGGTTAGCCGGTCGATCATGCTCAGCATCGGCGTGACGCCGATTCCGCCGGCAATGAATATCGACTTCTCCGCAGTCTCGTTCAGCGTGAAATTATTGCGCGGGTCGTTGACCGCGAGAATCTCGCCCGCGCGCAAATTCTGATGCATCCATTTCGATCCGCCGCGGCTCTCGCGATCTTTCTGCACGGCGATCACGTAGCGGTGCCGCTCCGATTGCGGATTGATGAGCGAATAGCTGCGCATGAGCCCGTTCGGAAGCGTCAGGTCGATGTGGGCGCCGGCTGTAAACGGCGGCAATTCCTTGCCGTCCGTCGAGCGGAGTTCATACGAGAGGATATTCGGCGCTTCCCAGACCGCCGATTTGATACGGAGCTGAAGCATTATTTTATCGCCGGCATTGCCGTCCTGTTTCAAGAAATAGGTCGATGCGGAGCGCTGTGGCCCAAACGGCATCCACTTTCGCCATTCGAATAGCCGCGGCGAAGACCCTCGTATAGCGGCACTTTTGCATGACTGAATTCCCACAGCGGGTCTTGCGCGGAGCCGCCAAAGTGAATACAGTTTTCACCGCTATACCGGAAGCGTTTTTTGCGAAACGCCCCGACGACGGCACGTGAAACCACATTGGAAGAGGGCATGCGTCATGGTTACCGCTGAAGAAAACGAACTATTGACGCGGGTAGGCCCGGGCACCCCGGGCGGGGAGCTGCTGAGACGCTACTGGTACCCCATCGCCGCCGCGGCAGAACTGGACGAAAATCCCGTCAAGACTGTCAGGTTGTTGGGTGAAGATCTGGTGCTCTACAAGGACCGGAAGGGTACTTTTGGTCTGATCGACAGCGTCTGCGCGCACCGCCGGGCCCATCTGTCCCTGGGCGTGCCTGAAGACGAGGGCTTGCGTTGCCCGTATCACGGCTGGCGCTTCAACGAGAACGGCCAGTGCCTCGAACAGCCGGCGGAGAAAGATCGCGGGCATCCGTACTGCGAGAAGGTGAAGATCAAGGCCTATCCGGTCCGCGAAGCCTGCGGCGCGATTTTTGCCTATCTGGGGCCGCAGCCTGCACCCGAATTACCGTTGTGGGATCTGATGGCGGACGAGAACGTCTTGCACGAGATCGCCTACGCCACGCTTCCCTGCAACTGGTTCCAAAGCATGGAGAACGCCGTCGATCAGGATCACCTCGACTGGCTCCATGTCGCCTTTTCCGATTACGTGCTGGAGCGCAACGGCCGCCCCGACCTCAAGAAGCGCTTCTGGCGGCCTGGCGAGCACAAGGGCGAAGGAGACCGCGGCAGGCTCAAGGAGATGTTCTACGAGCGCAACGAAATGGGAATCCTGCGCCGCGCGGTGTATGGCGACAGAACGAAGGATGACGTCGATTGGCGCATCGGCATCCAGGTCGTTTTCCCCAATTTCGCGCGTGCGGTGAATGACCTCCAGATCCGTGTCCCGGTCGATGACACCCATTTCATTTATTTCCTCATCCGGGCTCACTGGTTGAAACCGGGCGAGAAGCCGAAGCAGGATAAGATCCCTTACTTCCACATCCCCATCCCGATGGACGAAGCGGGGAATATCACGTGGAAGGATCTCGACGCTCACGCCACGCAGGACATGGCGGCGTGGATCGCACAAGGCCCCATTTCCGACCGCACCAAGGAATTGCTGTGTGAGTCGGACAAGGGCGTTCGGCTTCTCCGTCAGATGTTCCTGGAGCAGATCAAGGTTGTCGCCGACGGAAAAGAACCGATGAACGTGTATCGCGATCCCGAAGTGGCGAAGAACCTCCGGATTCCTCATGTCGAAGACGAGGATAACTGGGGCTACCAGCAAACGCAGTTGCGCAGCCGCGCGCGCACTGCCAACAAATGGAGCCCGGTGCTGAAGGAAATGATCTTCGAAAATTTCAGCAAGGAAGAAGCGGAAGAGATCCTCAAGGATCCCGTTCACTGAATACACACACGCAAAGGCGCGGCCAAAAAGCCGCGCCTTTGCTGCTTCTTGCTCAAACAGTCTGATATACTCGATCTGCGGTGGCGCCTTTCGCGTGAAGGGCGCATGTGCCGTCAGCCCATACACACGCTTTAGCGGCACCACATTGCCATGACCTATCAGAGAGAATTCGAGAAGAGACTGAAAGTCGGAATCGTCGGCGTTGGGTCGCACGCTTACCGCAATCTTCTTCCGGCGATGAATTACCTGCCGGTGTCACTCGAAGCTGTTTGTGACACCAATCGGCCGGTCGCCGAGAAGACGGCCGCCCAATACGGCGCTAAGGGCTGCTACGACAACGCTGTGGAGATGTACCGCAAGGCAGGGCTCGATGCCGTCTTTCTTTGCGTGTCGCCCGTCTTCCACCCGCAACTGGCGTGCGATGCCCTGGATGCCGGCCTGCATGTCTGGGTGGAGAAGCCGCCGGCGCGGCGAGCCTCGGAGATCGCCGAGATCATGCGCCATCGCAAGGATAAAGTTGTTGTCGTCGGCTTCAAGAAAGCCTTCATGCCGGCAACGCAGAAAGCGATCGAGATTTTCTCCAGCAAGGAATTCGGCCCCTTGCGCAGCATCCTCGCGGTCTATCCCATGACGATTCCCGAAGACGGTGAGGCGACTCTGCGGGATGGATCAATCCCCGATTGGCTGCGCAACGGGTGTCATCCGCTTTCGCTTTGCATTGCAGTAGGCGGCGCCGTGAAAGCCGTAACCCTCCATCGTGCCGACCACGGTGGCGGCATATGCGTTCTGGAATTTGCCAATGGGGTCATCGGCAATTTTCATTTGGCCGCTGGCAGCAACAGGGGGCAGCCGATCGAGCGTTACAGTTTCTTCGGCGATGAATGTCACCTTGTGATCGACAACGGCCTGCGCGTGACGCTGCAGCGTGGCATACCGTTCAATTACGGAAGAAACACAACTTATCTCCCTGAAGGCCTCGACAGCGGCGCCATTGTCTGGGAGCCGCAGAACAGGGAGGGCACCCTCGAAAACAAGGCCCTGTTCACGCAGGGAATATTCAATGAGATGCAGTATTTCTGCACGCAAGCGCTGGCGGGCAAGCCGGCCGAGAAGGGGTCTTTGGAATTTGCGCACGACGTGATGAAGGTTTACGAGGCGGCGCTTTTATCCAACGGCAAACGGATCGAAATTAATTGAGCGCAAGCTTCGTCTTTGGCGGAGTTCGCCGAAGCGTGGTTCTTGGCCCGGCAGCGACGTCACGCGCGTAGCGAAGCGCGGCGCGATGACGCCTTGGCGGCCGGCTCTGCGGTTTCCACGTCTTCACGGAGTACCATCGTCAAATCGCGAATATGGTCGCGCATCACTCTTTCCGCCAATTCAGGCTTTCTTTTCTCAAGGGCTTTTAAAATTTCATCGTGATCGTCACACGACTGCGGGAGACGCGTCGGTTGAGAACTGCGTTGCACCCGCATTGCGCGAATTTGCGCAAAGATCGATTCCAGCAGCCGCTGCAGTGTCTTGTTCTGAGTTGTCCGTACAATATGCTCGTGAAACTCGATGGCGACCACGTGATATGCGTCAAATTTGTTTTCTCGCAACAGCTTGCGCTGGAGAACAAGATTTGCCCGCAGGACATCGATATCGTGATCGGTGATTTTCTCGGCCGCGACCCGCGCGGCCATTCCTTCAAGCGCTTCGCGCGCCAGATAGATGTCAACGATACGTTGCGGGTCGTAATTGATCAGGTAGACGCCAAGGCGGGGAGCGATTTCGACAATGCCTTCCGCCTCGAGCCGATTGATGGCGCCCCAAAGCGGAGTGCGGCTCACGCCCAATTCGCGGCTAAGTTCTTCCACGCTGATTTTGTCGCCGGGATTGTATCGCTTTCCATTTATGAAAAGGTCCCGAAGAAATAAATATGCGTCTTCGCTCAGGTTGGAGCGAACCAGCTTCTTAGCCATTGGGTATCCCCGTAAGTGAATTGATTGGCTTATACCCTCCCGGCGCGATGAAACGAAGAATAAAACGCCGAAGTCCCGCGAAAGCTCGAGGCCGTGGCCGACGCTTGAAGTGTGAAATGTAACATGATACGTTTACTCGTCCAAGCCGGCCTGTCGCTGCAGGAGAGACGCCATGACGGTCCAAACGCCAATTCAGATGCAGTCCGTCCCGTTGGCAGACCGGTTTTCCTGCACGGACGCCGCGTTGATCAACGATTGGCACGTTGTCGGATTCTCCAGGGACCTGGTCGCGCGGAACCTTGTGCCTGTCCGGTTGCTCGGCCACGAGCTGGTGATGTGGCGTGACAGCGCGGGCGTGGCTCACGTGTGGGAAGACCTGTGTATTCACCGCGGGGCCAGGCTGTCCAAGGGCTGGATCGAGAAGGATACCGTGATCTGCCCGTATCACGGCTGGCGTTACGACGGCACAGCGAAATGCGTTCTGATTCCCTCGGCGCCGGACGAAGCGCCGCCGCAAAAGGCGCGGGCGTTTCCCTACAAGGTGGTCGAGCGATTTGGCATGATCTGGGCGACACTTGGATCGCCGGAACATGACGTTCCCGTCTTTCCCGAGTGGGGCGATGACCATTTCCGCGTCTTTCATGCGGGGCCGTATTTCTTCGATGCGAACGGCTTTCGGTCGGTCGAGAATTTCATCGACGCGACGCATTTTCCGTTTGTCCATGCGGGGCTGAATGGCGTCCAGGACCATCCGGATAGGATCGAAAGCTACGAAGTGACTCAGGAGGCGGATGGCAGCCTGAAAACCAGTGAAATTGTTGTGTTTCAGCCTTACGGCGACCATCGCCAGGTGCCGGTCGAGGCGGGTTACACCTACCGGTGCTTTCGGCCGCTCGTCGCGTATTTTTCAAAACGCGTGCAAATCAAGGATCCGAACTCCAAGCACAAAAGTTCGCCAGGCGACCGCTTTTGCACTTTCTTGACCGCTCAACCGGTCGATGAGGTCAGTTGCATCATCCGTCTCGGCGTCGCCATCAATTTTGCGCCCGAACTGACAGAGGAAGACATTCTGCGTCGGCAAAATCTTGTGTTTGAGCAAGACCGGGCCATCGTCGAAACGCAGCGGCCGGAGCGGATTCCGTTGGACCTGCGAATGGAGTTGCACCACCGCACTGATCGCCTCGGTCAGTCCTATCGCCGCTGGCTTGGGTCCCTCGGCATTCAATACGGGACGATCTAGTCCTTTAACGAAATCTGGGTTGAAGACGGCGCGGCAAGTGGGTCGTCTTTCGTTGCCTTAAATGTAGCTGCTTGACGAAAACTTCCGGAAGCGTTGGTGCCTGTGCCAGATAAGCAATCGTTGATTGAAGTTCGCGTTGAAGGGATTCGTTTCGGCGCCCGCGACATCAATGTGTATGAATTCGTGAAGCCTGACGGGACGCCGTTGCCGCCGAGCGCGCCGGGCGCGCACATCGACGTCCATTTGCCAGGCAACATCGTGCGCCAGTACTCGCTTATCCAGGCAGGATTGGATACGAACAAATACGCGATTGGCGTGAAGCTCGATGCGCAAAGTCGTGGCGGGTCGAGCTACATGCATCACAAGCTCCGAGTCGGTTCGACCCTGACGATCAGCGCACCTCGCAACAATTTTCCGTTGAATGAGGCTGCGCCGCACAGCATCCTTTTCGCCGGCGGTATCGGCATCACGCCGATCTGGTGCATGTGGCGGCGACTCAAGTCGGTCGGCGGATCGTCGCAGCTTTATTATTCGTCGCGTTCACGGCGGGACGTCGTGTTCCACGATCAGCTCGCGAACGATGCCGCGGCGGTTCTTCATCTCGACGATGAAAGCAGCGATGGGGTGCTGGATCTCCAGAAGATAATCGGCGCCGCCAGAAAAGACGCTCATCTTTACTGCTGCGGCCCGCTTCCGATGTTGAAAGCATTCGAAAGCGCGGCGGCATCGTGGCCGGCAGAGCAGGTGCATGTCGAATATTTCACGCCGCAAGCGGAGGCTGCTGTCGCCGGCGGTTTCACCGTCAAGCTCGCGCGTTCGGGGACGCAGGTAAAAATCGTGCCCGGCCAGACGATTTTATCGGCTCTCCGCGCCGCCGGCGTCGATGCGCCGTATTCGTGCGAGGAGGGGCTTTGCGGCGCCTGCATGACGACTGTTCTGTCGGGCATGCCGGATCACCGGGACACTGTTCTGACCCCGGCCGAGCGCGCGGCTAACAACAAGATCATGATCTGCTGTTCTGGCAGCAAAGACGATGTGTTGGTTCTGGATCTGTAACATGTCGCTTCACCCGGAAACTATCAGGTCACGGACGAAAAGAAGGACGAGCGAGGTCACGTTATGAACCCTGTTGTTATGGATTGGCTGAGTTTGATTGCGCGCTGGCTGCATGTCACGGCGGCGATGGCGTGGATTGGCAGCTCGTTTTATTTCATCCAGACAGATTTGAAACTGAAATCGCGCGAAGGTCTGCCGCCTGGCGTTGCCGGCGAAGCATGGCAAGTGCACGGCGGCAGCTTCTACAACATGGTGAAGTATGCGGTGGCGCCCACGCGCATGCCGGACACCTTCACGTGGTATTTGTGGGAGTCACGCATTACCTGGCTTTCGGGCTTCGCGCTGCTGATTCTCGTTTACTACATGCAGGCCGATCTGTTTTTGATCGACAAGTCTGTCATGGATCTGACGCCCTGGCAGGCGGGCTTGTTCAGCCTTGCGAGCCTTCTGCTTGCCTGGTTTGCCTACGATTTGTTGTGCCGCTCGCCGCTTGGGAAGCATGACGTGGCGCTGGCGATCGTCGTCTACGGTTTTCTTGTCGTCATTTCGTACGCATTCACCCAGGTGCTGAGTGGCCGCGCTGCCGTCAACCAGATCGGCGCCATCGTTGGCACGTTCATGGTGGCGAATGCCTTTACGGTCATTCACCCCAATCAGCGCAAGTGTGTGGATGCGCTGCTCGCCGGCAAGGCGGCCGATCCCGTGCTCGTTGCAAAGGCGCGGCAGCGTTCGATTCACAACAACTATCTCACGCTGCCGGTTATCCTGCTGATGATCAGCAACCACTATCCGCTGCTCTACGCGACCCGTTTCAACTGGTTGATTATCGCGATCGTGCTCGCGTTGGGGCCCGTTATCCGGCACTTCTTCAATTCCCGGCACGCCGGCAAGGGCAGCCCGTGGTGGGTTTGGATCGTCACGGCGATCGGCATGGGCGTGATCGCTTATCTCTCCTCGCTCGGGCCGCGACAGCCGAGTGCGCCTGCGGCATCGCAAGCGACGCCATCATTTGCGGTCGTGCAGGATATCGTCATCAGCCGCTGCAGCATGTGCCATGCCAAGGACACCGTCTGGGCGACGCTCGGCATGGCGGGCAAGGACATTCAACTCGACGACCCGGCACAGATCCGTCGGTACGCGTCGCTCATCGACACCACGGCGGTGCGTTCGCGCGCGATGCCTCCTGGAAATATCACTGAAATAACCGACGCGGAGCGCAGGACGCTGGGCGCGTGGGTGGCTGCCGGCGCGCCATAGTGAAAGCGAAATGTGCCAAGGCAAACCGCCCAGTGAAAGCGCAATGCGCCAAGGCAAACCGCATTGACAGAGCGGCGGTTTTGGCGTTGAAATTAAACATGAAACGCATGTTCTGAAGGAAAGGAAAAGTAATTATGGCGCCAGTACCGCATCAGCACCCTTACGGGGAGCGCATCACGCTTGAGCTTGCCAAGGAAATGGCCGAGGCCGGCGAAGCCTATGCGAAGGCAAAAGGGTGGAATGCCACCATCGCGATTTGCGATGACGGCGGTCATCTCGTTCTCGTGCACCGGATGAGCAACGGCCAGTTCGGCAGCATCGATCTTGCTCCGCCGAAAGCCTACGCCGCGGCGGCATTCCGTCGCCCGACGAAAATCTTCCACGACGATCTCACGGCCGGAAAATTCACCAGCTTCTGGCATCTGCGCCAGGAAGCGGCGATTCCGCTCGAAGGCGGCTATCCAATTCTTATGGATGGCAAGTTGATCGGGGGCATCGGCGTGTCCGGCGTCGGCGCGGCCGGCCTCGACGATGGCGACAGCCAGGTGGCGCTGGCGGCTCTCAAGGTCGCCGAAGCGAAAAACAAAAAGTAGTCGCGCGCGAAACCGGCAATTGGCCGGCCAGCCGATTACCTGAGACTTTGGAATTCCGGGCCGGTCGTTTGCGCGACCGGCCCGATTTTTTTGGACGTTTCCGGTTATTTCTCCGCGCTTTGCTGCCGCCCGCGACGTTCGGCCAGCGCCGTTTGTTCCCCTCAGTCTTCCCGCAAGATCTCCCGTTTTCCCGCGGAGGCGGCTGATTGACGAAAAGTAAAAAATGAAACATGATTTAAGAAACAGGCAGGCCTCTGTGCACTGCCGCGGCCCAACGAGGTCACCGTCAGGGAGGGAGAAACCCTATGTGCATGTACTGCGCGATGGCTGGTTTGCAGCCCGCAAGTTCTGACGCATCAATCGAATCCAGTCACCGCGAAAGAAATCACCGCCTCACGCGACGCGGTTTCAACGCCGGCCTTCTGGCGGCGGGCCTGACCGCCTCGAGCGTCGCGCGCGCGGCGGATTCGCAGACGATCAAGATCGGCACGTTCGGTCCGTTCACGGGCCCGGCGGCCGGCCTCGGCACGGAAGCCAAGAAAGGCATCGAATTTGCCGTGGCGCAGGCCAACGCAAAAGGCGGCATCAACGGCAAGAAAATCCAGCTCGTCGCTTACGACGATCGCGCCAATCGCGCCGAGGCGGTCTCTGTCGTCCGCAAGATGATCGAGAGCGACGGCGTTCAGGTGATTGTGGACGGCTCGGTCAGCCTCACCAGCATCGCCGCTGCGCCTGTCGCCAATGACGCGAAGATTCCGATGGTCGCGGCCTATTCAAATGCTGTCGGCGTCGTCAAAGGCGAGGACCACGTGTTCCGCTGGGCCAGCGTTGCCGACGTGCAGGGTTACGTCATCGCGCATCACGCCATGCGGGAAAGAAAATACAAGACCTTCGCGGTGCTGATGCAGGATGAGGAATACGGCCGTGGCGTGGTCAACGGCGTCGAGAAGGCGGTCGAGGAACTGAAGGGCAAGATCGTTTACAAGAAGCCTTTCGCTCCGGGCGAGCGCGAGTTTCGCGCGATCATGACCGAAATAAAGACGCTGGGCGTGGATAGCGTCATCATGGCCGGCTTTTCTCCAAGCCTCACGTCGGCCGCGCGCATCGGCTACGAGCTCGAAGTGTTTCCGAAGGCGCAATTCTACATCAGTTGCTCTGCCACCGAAATCAACTGGTACAGCGGCATCGGCCAATACGGCAACGGAACGATTGCGTCGCTCGAATTCCTGGCCTCCACGAATCATCCTTTCACGAAGGAATTCGTCGCCGAATACACCAAGGCGACGGGTGAAAAGGTCGTCTCGCATCAGGCCGGTTTGATGTACGACTCCAGCCGTCTTGTGTTCGACGCGATCAAACGCGGCGGCACGAAGGCCGACGGCATCTGGCGTGCATTGGGCGAAACAAAGTCGTTCATGAATCTGTCCGGCGTCGATGTGAAGTTTACCGAACTGCGCGAGCCGCTGCTGCCGATCGCGCTCGCAGGCTGGGATTCGGCAAGCCAGAACTACAAGCTCGTCAAATTCGAAAAGGACGAGGCCCTGATCGATCCGCGGCCCTGGTACAAATACTACAAGTAAGCTCGAACGCAGTGTAGCCCGGCGAATTCACTGTAGAAGAAGTTGCAATGACGCTGCTGATTCAACAGCTCATTAACGCGGTCGAGCTTGGGTCGATCTACGCAATGATCGCGGTAGGATTGGCGCTTACTTATGGCGTCTTGCGGATACTGCATGTTGCACAGGCCGGTATATACGCCGCGGGCGCCTATATCGGCCTGTTTCTCTATCAGGTGACCGGCAGTTTCGTGCTGGCTCTGGCCGGATCGGTGATTCTTGCCGGCATCCTTGGCGTGTTGATCGAGCGTTTTGTCTACCGGCCCATGCTCCCGCGTCCGCGCATCGTTGCGCTCATCGCCAGCATCGGACTGCTGATCTGCTTTTCCGATCTGTTTCGCATCCTCGGCGGTCCGAACCAGCTTTCCTTCGACATTCGTTCGCTGAATGGCAGCTATGGCATCGGCCATCTGCTGATTTCGAAAGCCGACGCCGCGATCCTCGGCGGAACAATCCTCATCTTCGTGTCGCTGTGGTTCATCCTGCAGAAGACGAGGCTGGGATTTGCCGTCCGCGCGGCGGCACAGGACATCGAAACCACCGAAATCATGGGAATCAATGTCTCGCGCAGCGTGAGCTGGATGTTTTTCCTCAGCTCCGCGGTGGCGGCCTTCGGCGGCGTTATGGTCGGCGTGCTCTACAACGCCGTCTATCCCGATATGGGTGACGCGATCGCCTACAAGGGGCTTGCGCTTATCGTCATCGGCGGATTTGGCAGCCTGACCGGCACGGTGATCGCCTCGTTTCTTCTCGCGCTCACGGAAGTATTCATGACGACCTACACCGCGGTGCCGTTGTCGCGCGAAGCGATTGCGATGCTGTTTCTGGTGCTGCTCATCTTGATCCGCCCGCAAGGCCTCCTGGGCAAGGCCTGACCGTCATGATCAGCACGTATGCCCTGACCGTGCTTACGCTGATGGGTATCTGGAGCATCGTCGCTCTGGGTCTCAACGTCATTACGGGCTACGCGGGCCAATTCAATCTCGGCATTGGCGTCTACATGGGGACGGGTGCTTACGCGGCCGCGATGCTGACGACCGGCGCCGGTCTCGACTTTTGGGTGGCGTTGCCGTGTGCGCTCGCCATCTCCGGCGTGATGGGTTTTCTCACCGGATTGCCGGCGCTGCGCGTACGCGAAGACTCGTTGGCCGTTTTCACCATCGGTCTCGTCTTCGTATTTGAATCGTTGCTGGTTTACCTGCCGTATTTCGGCGGTCCGGTCGGCATCGGGCGTATCCCGCATGTCACGATCGGCGGCGTGCCGCTCGGCAGGGAAGCTTATCTGGCTCTCGTCCTGGCCGCGCTCCTGCTGGTTATCGCCGCGAACGTCTATCTGAAACGCGCCTGGATGGGCCTGGCCTGGGCAAGCATCCGCGAAAACGAACTCGCCACGAATGTCATCGGAATTCACCCCGCGCGGTTCAAGCTCTACGCTTTCACGATCGGTGCGACGTTCGCCGGCCTCGGCGGCGCTCTCTACGCGCACTTTATTCATTACGTGACTCCCTACGATTTCGGCTTTCTGCCTTCCATCTACATACTTGTCATGATCGTCTTCGGCGGCATCGGCACCGTTCGCGGAGCGGTGTTCGGCGCATGTTTCCTGACGCTGCTGCCGGAGCTGTTCCGTTTCGTTCAGGACTACCGGAACCTGATTTACGGAGGAATGCTGGTTGCCTTGATGTTGTACGAGCCGGATGGGCTGCTCGGTGACAACAGCCGCCTGTGGCGTCTGATATTGTCGGTCCGGTCACGGGTCGGCGAATGGTTTTCCGCCCGGTCGTCCAGCCGCGCTGCGCACTCGGTTGGCGCTTCGGCGGTGAGCGAGGCGGCGGCAGCGGGGCCTGCCGCGTCGCAGAAGACGCAAGCGCCGATCAGGGTGCTTGAAACGGTAAACTTGACGCGCCGCTTCGGCGGACTTGTTGCGGTCAACGGCGTCAGTATCGAGGTTTTCTCGCAGGAGATTTTCGGCGTCATCGGTCCGAACGGCGCGGGAAAGACGACCTTCTTCAATATGCTCAGCGGCGCAATTCCTTGCAGCAGCGGTGAAATCCGGCTCAAAAACGAGCCGATTCACAGCCTCGCGCCGCACCGGATCGCCCAACGTGGAATCGGCCGCACGTTTCAGATCGTGCGGCCGTTTTCGCAGCTCAGTGTCATTGAAAATGTGCTGGCCGGGATAGGCGCGCGCTTCTGCACTGGCTTTGTGGATGCCTTGGGACAACATCACAACGCGTTACATCGCGACGAAGCCCGCATGATTTTGGCGCAGACGGGGCTCGCGGATTATGAAAACGAGATTTCGCGCAATTTGCCGCTCGGTTTGTTGCGCCGTCTCGAAATTGCGCGCGCGCTCGGTCTTCGTCCCGACATCATCCTGCTGGATGAATCGTTTTCCGGGCTTAGTCACCGGGAATCTTTGTCGCTTCTCGAGCTTGTCCGTAATTTACGCGACAGCGGGGCCACGATTATTCTGATCGAGCACAATATGCAGATTACGATGAACATCTGTAATCGCATTGCCGTTCTTGACCACGGCACGAAGATCGCCGAGGGAACTCCCGAGGAAATTCGCGCTAATCCCAAGGTCATCACGGCTTACCTCGGCAGCGCCGATCATGCTTGAGCTCAGGGGCATCGACGTAAATTACGGCCGCGTTCAGGCGCTCAAGTCGGTTTCGCTGTCGGTTCCGCGAGGCTCGATTTTCGCGGTCCTCGGTGCCAATGGCGCCGGAAAATCCACGCTCCTGCGGGCCGTGTTGGGGCTGAACGCAGCTAGAGGGGTTGTGTGCATAGAGGGGCGCGACATCACGCGGCTTGCCACATACCAACGTGTGCGGTGTGGAATTGCCCTTGTTCCCGAAGGACGCCGGCTCTTTCCCGATTTTACCGTCGAAGAAAATTTACATATCGGGACGATCAACCGCGACGATCGCATCGAGATAAAGAACGACATCGATGAAATCTACGAAAGCTTTCCGCGCCTGAAGGAGCGTTATCGTCAGCGGGCGCAAACGCTGTCCGGCGGGGAGGGACAGATACTCGCGATTGCGCGCGCCCTGCTGTCGCGCCCGAAGCTTCTGCTTTTGGACGAGCCGTCGGTCGGCCTGATGCCGATTGCCGTTTCCGATATCTTCAACAGCATCTCAAGAATATCGAAGCAGAAGGGTCTGACCGTCTTGCTGGTGGAGCAAAATGCAAGAAAGGCGTTGGCCATAGCGGACCACGCCGCGGTTCTCGAACTGGGAAGCCTGGTGATTGAGGCCGATGTCGAGACGCTCAAGGCTGACAGCCGTATCCAGGAATCCTATCTCGGCGGCCACTAACCCGGGGCAGAGTCTCCGGCTATGTCTCCGGGGGAGCCAGCCGGACCTCGCCATCGAGGATTTGCGTGGCAAAGCCGGACAGCGTGACGGATTTTACGTCGGCGGGGGTCCCTTCCACGCGGATAGCGAGGCGTCCGCCGGGCATCACGACATCCACGTCGTTATCGACCAGTCCGAGTGCGAACGCGGCGCTGGCCGCCGCGCAAGCACTTGAACCGGAGGCGGGCGTCGGACCCTCGCCACGTTCGTAGATCATCAACCGCAGCCGCTTGCGGCTTTCAGGCCACGCCCATTGCAGGTTTATGCCATTGGCAAATACCGGCTCGGCCGAGCGTCCCCGAAATGCAATGGCTCGCAGCGCAGGGTCGTGAGCCTGCAGCGTTTCAAGATTCGGCAGATCGCCCGCCTCGGAAACGAATGTCACGCAATGCGGATTTCCGATGTAGACCAACGCGGAAGTTGCCCACGCAGATGATGAGCCGGTGACCTTTGTTCCAATTTCGGCAAGTGCCGGACAAGAGTATCGAAGCGTCTGAGTTGAATTTTCCTCGGGCATTTCGCGGACGAGGCCGGCGCGCGCCGCCACCGCCTCCGCGCCAAATTGCGGGACATGGGGGGCGGTCACCTCGATCAGCCCGTTGCTTTCGCCGACCAGCCGCGCGTGCGCGACGTTGCGTTCCACGGGCCCGTCAGCATTCTCTTCCGGAATCACGATCTTGATTGCCTGGCCAGCGTGTATGTCGCCGGCATCGGCCAGATACTGCACAAAGATGCGGCTGCCATTGCCGCTGAAGCCGGCCGACGTTCCATCGGAATTGATAATAAAGAGGCCAAATTCCCCGCCGGCCGACGATGGCAGCGGGCCAAACAGCAATCCATTCGACCCGACGCCGGTCGCCATATCGCAAAGCATCCGCACCAGATTCTTTGTCGGGCGCGGCTCGCCGCAATTCGACGTTTCGAAAAGGTCCGCGGTTGCACCGGCGCGGCGGGGATCGAGTATGAGGTAGCTGTTGCCAAGCGCATGATACTTGAAGATGCGCAACACGTGACTTGAATGCGGCACTTTTTAAAGCTCTACGAATTGGACTCGGCCGGATACCGTATCATATCCGGACGCGGGATAGGCCGCCCGTTATGCTGCCCGTGTCGGCCGCCCGGATGCGAGATGGGCCGCCTGTGCCGCGGCAAACGCGGTCATGTTGACCACCCCGCGCACCGTATGCGCCGGCGTGAGAATATGTGCCGGCCGGGCGGGCCCCAGAAGAATGGGTCCGACGGTTATGCCTTCGCCTGACAAGACCTTGAGCATATTGAATGCGATATTGGCTGCATCGAGCGTCGGCAAAATCAGCAAATTGATTTTCGATTCGATCGCGTCCTTCAAGGCAACATCGACATGAATGGGGCCGGTAACGGCAAGTTTTGGATTCTTTGCCTTCAGGATGTCCACGGCGGCAGCGACCTTGCTCGCCGTACCGGTCGGAGCATGGTTGGCCGGCGATACGATGCCCACACTCGGTGTCAATCCGAAGTGCCGCAGCTCGTCAGCGGCAAGGGTTGCGATATTGGCCAGATCCTCGGGGCTCGGGTCCGAATTGACGTAGGTGTCGCACATGAACAGCGATTGCTTCGGCAATAAAAGAAGGTTCATCGCGGCCAGCAGGCGATTTGGGAATTTGTGTCCGATCCCATGCGCGATCGTGGCGAGGTGGTCATAATAGGATAGCTCCCCAATGCCACAAATCAGGGCATCGGCGTCGCCCCTGTTGACGATTTCTGCCGCCATAAGGGTAAGGCTGTCTTCCATGCTGCTGGAAACGCCATCAGGCATGCCGGCGCGGGTGTGAAGAGAAAGCCTGGCCCGATTTATAACCGCCTTGTCTTCGGTATTGACGACGTCGATGTTTTCTCCCGGCCGTAACCGCAGGCCGAGTTTGTGAATCTGCTCTTTGATTGCATTCAGCCTTCCGAGAAGCACCGGCCGCGCCAGTTTTTCATCGGCGACGATTTGCGCGGCGCGTAATACGCGCTGGTCCTCGCCCTCTGCATAGATGACGCGCTTGATTGTCTGCGCGGCGTTCGTGAACACCGGACTCATGATGTTACCCGAGCGATAAATGAAATTTTCGAGGCGCCGGCGATACTCGTCCAGATTTTCAATGTGATGTGTTGCGACACCACTCTTCATCGCCGCCTTGGCCACCGCCGGCGCTATGCTCGTAATCAGGCGAGGATCGAAGGGCCGCGGAATAAGAAAGTCGGGGCCGAATTTAGGCTCCTGCGTGCCGTAGGCCGACGCGGTAAGGTCGCTTTGCTCTGTCCGTGCGAGTTCGGCGATGGCGTGGAGCGCCGCAAGCTTCATTTCGTCGTTGATCGCGGTTGCGCCGACGTCGAGGGCGCCGCGGAATATGAACGGGAAGCACAGGACATTGTTCACCTGATTGGGATAATCGGACCGGCCTGTCGCGATTATCGCGTCCGGTCGCGCGGCGATCGCGACTTCGGGACGAATTTCGGGATCGGGGTTGGCCAATGCCATGACGATGGGCCGATCCGCCATCGACTTGAGCATGTCTGCCGTCAACACATTTGCAGCAGAGAGGCCAAGAAAAATATCGGCTCCCCGGATGATATCGGAAAGCGATCGGGCGTCGGTCTTCTGCGCATACCGTTCGTTTTCCGGATACATTGATTCGTTGCGGCCGCTGTAGATGACGCCGTCAGCGTCGCTGACCCATATATTGTTCCGGTCGACGCCAAGCTGGACCAGTTGGTCGAGGCAGGCGATAGCCGCCGCGCCGCTGCCGGAGCATGCGAGTTTAACCGTCTCCAGTTTTTTGCCGACGATGAGCAGCGCGTTCAGGATGGCGGCGCCGACGATGATGGCGGTCCCATGCTGGTCGTCATGGAAAACCGGGATGTTCATGCGCTCGCGCAATTTTCTCTCGATGTAAAAGCACTGGGGTGCCTTGATATCCTCGAGGTTGATTCCTCCGAAGGTCGGCTCCATTGCTGCGATGATGTCGACCAGTCTGTCCGGGTCGCTTTCGTTGATTTCGATGTCGAAAACGTCGATCCCGGCGAATTTCTTGAACAGGCATCCTTTGCCTTCCATCACCGGCTTGCCGGCGAGGGCGCCGATGTTGCCAAGGCCCAGCACGGCCGATCCGTTCGTGATGACGGCGACAAGGTTTCCCCGCGAGGTGAGTTCTGCAGCGAGTGCGGGGTCTGCGGCGATTGCGAGGCATGCCGCCGCCACCCCCGGCGTATACGCCAGTGATAAATCTCGCTGACTTGTCATTGCCTTGGTCGGCTGAACGGTAATCTTTCCGGGGGAGGGGAAGCGGTGATAGTCGAGCGCCGCTTTGTCGAGTTGCTCATCCATAAGGCATTTCCTTCGAATCTTGGCCTTGGCCGTGTCGCGGTCAGCAAGGGCTGCCGGGAACGGATCTCTTTGACCCCAGGTAATATCAGGGAACAAGGCTATCTAATATGAAAAATGTAGCATTAGATATCCGCCAATTGCTTGGTTCCTTCTCCGGTCTGCTGGCTAACGCCTTAAATACGCTTTTGTTTTTTCGGACTGCCGCAGGGTGCTTCGAGGCCTCAGTGCGCGCGCGTACCTGAAGGCCTTGACACAATCGCAATCCAGTTACTAAAATGAAGAGTGAAGAACGTAAGCGGTGCGGACGCGCGCTGATGGCTCTCGAAAACATAAAGCTACCCGTCCCGGCGCATTTCTCCATGGCCGAGCGGCTTTTCAGGCCGCGACCTCTTCCTGACGCCGATGCGCGGCTCAATGCGCTGTCCGTACAAGCGCGCGATGACATACGAATTCTTGAGTTTCCGAAAAAGCAACTTCCGTTCCAGCGTCGGTCGGGCGTTCTTGAAGTTGCTATCGTTGGCGGCGGTCAAACGGGACTATGTGTTTCGTTTGGCCTCATGCGTCACGGGCTGCACAATACGAAAATTTTCGATCAGAATCCGAAGGGGCGGCAAGGACCGTGGCGAACATATGCGCGTAATCATCTGCTTCGAACGCGCAAGGATTCCACGGGCGGACTCGATTGGGGAATACCGAGTTTGCATTTCATCCGATGGTCTCAGGCGCGTTATGGCGCAGAATATTATGAGAGCATCCAGAAGATTCCGCGCTCGGTGTGGGCCGACTATCTTGAGTGGTATGTGCAGACAGTCGATCTTCCCACCGCATATGAGACAGCGGTGCGCGATATTCGTTGGGTTGAAGACGAGTGCTTGTTCGAGCTTGAGACCAGCACCGGCGTCGTCAAGGCGGAGTTCGTCGTCGTCTGTACCGGCATAGAGAGTGGCGGGAAGCACCGTTTTCCGCGCATCGTCGAAGAGCGACTCCCCAAACACGTTTATGCGCACACGATGACCGAACCGGCCATCGATCACCTGCAGGGCCGTGATGTGGTCGTCATCGGTGGCGGCGCCAGTGCTTTTGACTGGGCAAATGCGGTTCTCGCCGCCGGCGCAAAAAGCGTGGATTTGATGATTCGGCGTCCCGGCTTGCCGACCGCGCATCGTGTGTGCTGGGGCAGCCGCTGGATCGGCTATCATCGTCACTACATCGATTTGCCTGATGAAATGAAATGGGCCTATAGCCTCGCCGATCTCGACCTCGGCGTGCCACCGCCGCGAGACACCTATTACGAGGCCATCAGCGATCCGCGCTTCCGGATATTCGGCAATGCCGGAATCGATGACATTCATTTCCAGGACGGCAAAATAGCCGGGACTTACGGCGGCACCGAATTCCTTCATGACTTCATGATCTGTGGCACTGGCTCGAATAACTCGATCTTCGGCCAGCGGGAATTGCAGTCGGTCCTGCCGCACATCCAGGTATGGAAGGATGCTTACAAGCCTGTAGATGGGCGGACGCACCCCGAGCTCGAATTAAGCCCGTATCTCGGGCAATCGCTTCAATTTACGCCAAAGCACGCCGAGAGAAATTTTGTCGAGCGGATCTATTATCTCTGTTCCGGGGTTGCCCACCTGAGCGGATTTCGTTGCAACCTCTCTGCCATTCAGTTCGTCTCACAACGTGTGTGCAACGACATATCGCGGCACATCTTCGTCGATCATCGTCACGAAGTTAAATCTGCGTTTGACGCCTTCGACCAGTGGGAAGAATAATTGGCAACGTGCCAACTCGCGAACGTCCGGCGTCGTCACTAGCCGGTATTCGTCGAAGCCCGTTGCGGCGTATCGCTGAACAAGTCGATGTACAGGCGCCGAAGCCAAAGATTGGCGGGATCGCGATGGAACCGCTCGTGCCAGAAAAGTGAAACGGTATAGATCGGCAGCTTTGTCGGTGGAGGCATGATCTTGAGGGGGGCGATTTGCGAAAATGCTTCGGCGAGGCGGTTGGACATCACAACCAATAAATCGGAGCCCGTAATGACCGGAAGCAACGGGAGAAAGTAAGGTACATACAGCTTCGCCGTGCGCGACACTTTTTGTTGTGCGAGCCAGCGGTCGAGTTGTTCGTGAACATGGCCGCTCGGATCCACCAAGGCGTGCGGAACTCGGCAAAAGGCATCCGCAGTCATTCCATGCCTGAATTGCGGGTGGTCTTTGCGAACGACACAGACGTAACGCTCACGATACAGGCGTTGCTGCCGACAGCCCACAATCAGCTTCGTATAGGCCCCGACCGCAAGATTTACTTCGCCGGACTCAAGAATCAGATGCGGCGCTTTGGCCGGCATTTCGTGCGCGCGGAATGTGACTGCCGGGGCTTCGATCGAAAGTCGAGCTAGCAGCTTTGGCAAGTAGAGGAATTGCCCCACGTCGCTCATGATGACATTGAATGTCTTATTGGCGGTGCCAGGCACGAAGTCAGGATGCCGGTTCAGGCCGGTGAGCAGCGCCTGCAACGCCTCGCGGACGGAAGCGGCAAGGTGTGCCCCATAGGGCGTTGGTCGCATGCCACGTGACGCACGAACGAAGATCGCGTCCTGCAGTTCGTGGCGCAGGCGCGCCAGCGCGTGACTTGCGGCCGATTGAGTGAAGCCGATTTCCTCGGCCGCTTCGCCGAGGTTGCCGGTCCGCGCCAGGGCTTCGATCAGCCGCAACTGGTTCAGGTCCAGGGACTTAATATGCATTACAGTCATATTTAAGATGAGAAAGCCTCACTGTACAGAGGGCCGACAGCAAACCTATAGTTTAGAAAGAATGAAAAATGAAATATGGGAGTTGCTGACATGATGTCGAAAGAAGAGAACGAACTGCTGACCCAAACGGGGCCGGGCACCCCGATGGGGAACCTGTTCCGCCGCTTCTGGATTCCCGCGCTGCTTTCGGAAGAGCTTTCCGGCCCGAACTGTCCGCCCGTGCGCGTGACGTTGATGAGCGAGAAGCTGATTGCCTTCCGCGATACCGATGGGAAGGTTGGTCTGCTCGATCGGTACTGCTCGCACCGTGGCGCGGATCTCTTTTACGGCCGCAACGAAGAGCGCGGCATCCGCTGCGTCTATCACGGCTGGAAATTCGACGTGCAGGGCCGCTGCCTGGAGATTCCGAACGCCGCTGTCCCGCAAGCGTTCATGGATAAGTGCAAATTAAAAAGTTATCCGACACAGGAAAAGGGCGGCATGATCTGGGCCTATATGGGCCCGCCAGAGTTGATGCCAGAGTTGCCGCATTACGAATTTCTCCAGCAGCCGGACTCGCATTATTACGTGTCGAAGTTCAAGGCAGATGGGAATTACCTTCAGTCAATGGAAGGCGAGTGTGACTCCGGTCACGTCGGATTCCTGCATCGCTATCTGCAACAGGACGGCGTTTCGGCGGCTTCCGCCGGTGGGCAGAATTTCGTGACAAAGGTGGCGCACGTATCCTGGCAGGTCGAGGAAACGGATTATGGGCTGATGATGGCAGCCCAGCGCGATCTCGGCGACGGCCGGGCAAACTGGCGGGCAAATCTGTTCCTTCTTCCGCACACCGTGCCGATCGCGACGGTGCGGGGCGTTACCATGACTTGTCACATCCGCGTTCCGATCGACGACGAGAGCAGCTGGCTTTACCGGCCGCGCTGGAATCCGTCTCGCGCTCTGACCGATGCGGAATTGTCGCAGTTCCGGCATGCCGGCGAAGATTATCCGGAGTTGATCCCGGGAACGTACATTACGAAAGAAAACAAGAGCAACGATTACGGCATGGACCGGACGGCCCAGCGTTACTTCAGCTATACCGGGATCAAGTCCTTGGCGGCGCAGGACATGGCCGTTCAATATGACCAAGCCGGCGTGATCGCAGATCGTACGCGCGAGAATCTGGTGAGCGCCGATCGGGCGGTCATCATGATGCGCCAAAAGTTGCTGAAAGCGGCACGCGACTTACAGGCTGGCAAGGAACCGGCCGAGGCAAGCCGTCCCGAAAAATTCAACGTGCGCGCCATGGATATCGTCGTCGCCAAAGATGCCGATTGGAAGCGGGAAATGGAAACGGCTATGGCTCCTGAACGCCCCTGGGTCGCGAGTCCGGCTTAAAGCGGCTTCGCTTCATAAGCCAGATTGGATAGACGTAGTTTTTCTGTTGCTTGGGTGTGGGTCGGATTTCCGGCCCGCCCCCAGGTGGCGTCTAATACGCTCGAACGCATAGCGCCTTTGTTGCGGAAGAGCACGCTTTGAGGCAGCGCAAATTCTTCCCAAGCGCATGCCAAGTGCGTCACGCGGAGCGATACCTATTATGAAGATCGGTTTCATCGGTTTAGGCGCCATGGGCGGGTTGATGGCCGCGAATTTGCAAGCCGCGGGCCACGACCTGCGGGTGCATGATATCCGCCGTGAGTCAGCCGCCGCGTTGATCGAGAAGGGTGCGACGTGGGTCAACTCGCCGGCGGAGGCAGCAAGCGACGTCGGTGTCCTGCTTACCTGTCTGCCGGGCCCGGCCGAGGTGGACGCCGTGGCGCTGGGAGAAAACGGGCTGCTCGGCGCCTTGAAACAAGGCTCAACCTGGTTCGACTTCACGACGAACGCACCGGATCGGATACGCGCCCTACACGGCAAGTTCGCTGTGCAAGGGATTCATGTGCTTGATGCCCCCGTGAGCGGCGGCCCCAAAGGCGCGCAAACACGCAAGCTCGCTTTTTGGGTTGGCGGCGAGAAGAACGTCTTTGACCATCATTTGCCTCTACTGAAGGCTATGGGCGATGAGCCGAGCTACGTCGGCGCGATTGGCGCAGGATGCGTGGTCAAGCTGGTGCATAACTGCGCCAACTTCTCAGTCCAGACCCTGCTGGCCGAAGCGTTCACGCTGGGGGTAAAAGCCGGCGTCGATCCTCTGGTCCTGTTCCGCGCGCTGCGCCAGGGCACGGCCGGGCGCAGCCGGACATTCGACCGGTTGGCCGAGCAGTTCCTGCCGGGAATTTACGATCCACCGGCCTTTACGTTGCGGCTCGCCTGCAAAGACATGAGTCTCGCGGCTGCGCTGGCGAAGGCCGAGAATGTTCCGATGCGTATGGCAGAGCTCGTAATGGAGGACATGGCAGAAGCCATGCGCCGCGGCTGGGGCGATCGCGATGCGAGAGTCTCTTTGACGCTGCAGGAAGAGCGCGCGGACGTCTCGGTGCATGTTGCGCCCGATTTTCTCCGCCACGACTGAGCGGCATCAAACGCGGCTTGAATCGAAAACAGGCCAGAGGGCCGCATAGCAGCCGCTTCGACGAGATCAATTAAGCAGATGAAGTTGCTGCGCCGGGCAATCGGCGCAGCCTAGCCGCCCGTGGCGAAATTCGTAGTCTGATCGCCGGAATTGATGTTCCATGAAGTTAGCCGCGTTTCAAAAAACGCGGTGACGGCATACATCGAAACGCCAAGAAAGCCGATAAAAAGCAGCGACGCAAAAACGAGAGGAATCTTGAAAGACGCGCTCGCGGAAAGCATCAGATAACCGATTCCGCTATTGCTTGCGACCGTCTCCGCAATCACTGAGCCGACGAAGGCAAGTGTGATGGCGATCTTCAAGGAGGCGAAAAAGTATGGCAGCGAACGCGGAATTCCCGCCTTGATGACAATGTCTGTTCTCGAGGCGCCGAGCGACAGCAATACGTCGATCAATTCACGATCGGTCGCGGCGACGCCTGCGGCGACGTTGACCGTTATTGGAAAGAACGACAGCACGAACGCGGTGATGACGGCCGGTACCGTCCCAATACCGAACCACAGCACGAGCACCGGAACGACGGCGACCTTGGGTACCGAGTTGAAGGCCACGAGCAGCGGGCTCAGGCAGCGGTTGAGAAAATCCGACGAGCCGACAAGCACGCCGAGCGCCATCCCGAACACCACCGAAATGCAAAACCCGAGGAGCGTCGTAATCAACGTCTGCTGCGCGTTCGGCCAGATCAGATCCCAGTCCTTGATGAGCGTTAGAACAGTCTTGGAAGGGGTCGGCAGCACGAACTCTGGAATGCTTAAGACCCTGCAGAACAACTCCCACACGACGAAGAACAGCAATGCCGTTGCCGCGGGTTCGACGAAACTGCGGAGCCTTCTGGTCATGCTCATGGGATGTGATTCCTGGCGGACCCGATTTTCTCACGCAGCAGCAGAACCATGTCGGCGAATGTCGGCGCGAAACGGTCGCGCGGCGTTCGCGGACGCGATATTTTCACAGGCTGCGTATGGATCACTTTGCCCGGCCGGGCGGAGAGGACGTGGACGGAATCGGCGAGATAGACGGCTTCCGTCAGGTCATGCGTGACCAGCACAACCGTGAACCCTCGCTGAGCGTGCAAGGCCTGGAGGACATCCCACAACTCTTCGCGCGTGAAAGCATCGAGCGCGGAGAAGGGCTCGTCGAGTAGCAGCAATTGCGGCTCATGAACGAGCGATCGGCACAACGCGATGCGTTGCTGCATTCCGCCGGACAGTTGCGACGGATACCGAGACACCGCGTCGGCGAGCCCGACGGACGCAAGCAACGAAACGGCTCGCTCTCGATGCAGTTCGCGGTCGATGCGCCGCCGTTCCCGGTGTGGCTGGCAAACCTCGAACGGCAGCATCACGTTTTCCAGGCAGGTCCGCCAAGGCATCAACGCGGCGTTTTGAAACGCCATGCCGACGATTTTGAGGGGCCGGAGAACCTGTTCACCGGCGACCTGAATTGATCCGGCTGTCGGCCGGCGCAAACCGGATGCAAGTTTGAGGAACGTGGATTTGCCGCAGCCGGAAGGACCGACAATCGCTGCAAATTCACCATGGGCCACCTGCATGCTGAAATTATGCAGGGCCAATACGCTGCTGTTGTCGCTGCCATAAGTCAGTGAAACATTGTCGATGCCCACGAAGGGCATCGACTCTGACTCGTTCCGGCCGTCTGGCGCGGACCGCCGGAGGACCGTGATATTGCCGTTTCCGACCATTACCCGACCGCCAAAATCAATTGAGCATCCGATCTTTCAGGGGCGGCAAAAACTTGTCGGTGAATACATCTTCGACTTTCGGCTTGGTCGGCAGTTCAAGCGCCTGCGTCACTTGATCGATGCTGGCCGCCATACGCTGGTGGTCGATGTCGCCGAAGCCGTGCTTTTGCACATAAGGGGTCAACACGAATTCGTGGTTGATGATGTTGAGACGCTCGGTCTCGATTGCCTCGTCCACGGTGCCGTCACGCTTCTTGATCGACGGAATCGTGGCCGCGGGATTCTTGATAACGTCGTGCATCGATCGCGCGACTGCCGTATTGAACGCCTTGACGACCTGAGGCTTCGAGGCGGCATAGGCCTTCGACGTGATGATCGCGTTGCCATACACTTTAATGCCGTAGTCGGCGTAGAGGAAGGATTTCAGTTTTTTGGTGTCGGCGCCAAGCGCCTTAAAGTTCATGTAGCTGACGTAATAGAAGCCGGTTGCAACATCGCCCGCGTGCTTCAGCAGCATCTGTTCGCGCAGTTGCGGTTGCACGTTGACCAGATGAACCTTGGATGCGTCGAAGCCGGCGAGCTTGGAGAAAAGCGGAAACATTCGAAGATTAGCTTCGCCTGGGCTTGTGACCATTTTCTTGCCTTCGAGATCTTTCGGCGTTTTGATGGACTGGTCGAACGTGAAAATTGACAGCGGGGGGCGGTCGAAAATCATCATCACGCCGATCGCCTGCGACTTGTCCGGGTTCTTTGAATTGAAATCCATCATCGAATTGATGTCGCCGAACGCGATATCGTAGGCGCCGCTCGCGAGCTTGGTGATCGCGTCGGCCGAGCCGTAACCGCGGTCGATTGAGACGTCGAGGCCTTCCTGGGCGAAATAGCCCTTGTCGATCGCGTTGGTGAACACGGCGGCCTGCGCCTGGAAAGCCCAGTCCGATATGACCCTGACCTTAATTTTGTCGGCAGCATCGGCCGGCATCGCGCCAAGGGTCGTCAAAACGGCGCCAGCAAACAGAGCGAATTTGAAGGAATTTCTGAACGTCGAAACAAGCGTGCGCACCATGATCGTTTCTCCCTGTCCTGCGAGGATTTCCCCATTTTTTAGAGGGGTTTGCCTCGCTCTTGTATTTCATGTTACATGAACCATGAACAATATGCTAGTGTGGCGCAACGGCGCAACAGCGCGCCAGGTTGAAAGTTGACGTGAGACTCCTGGTTGGATTTAAGAAATTTTATTGTCGGAAGAATTGTCCCTGCCGACGGCAAGCGCGTTTCGCGCAAAGGCGCCGCGATGCGTTCGTCGCTGGACGGTGATTTACGG
>JBARCH010000380.1:0-3405 GCA_049793875.1 Pseudolabrys sp.
GGCGCAAGGTCGATCTGGTACGACGAGACTTCGACCACGTGACAACGGTGCGGCGCGAACGGTTCGAGCTGGAGCAAAGGCACGCCGATATTGCCGCCCATCTGCGAATCGAAACCGGCGCTGCGCAGGATATGCGCGGTGAGCGCGGTCGTGGTCGATTTGCCGTTGGTGCCGGTGATGGCGACGAACAGCGCGTTGGGCGCGACTTTCGCCCGCTCGCGGCAAAACAATTCGATGTCGCCGATGATCTCGACGCGATGCGCGTGCGCGAGGTTCACGGTCCAGTGCGGCGTCGGGTGCGTGAGCGGCACGCCCGGCGCCAGCACCAGCGCGGAAACACCGGACCAATCGAGATCGTTCAGGTCTTGCGTCTTGATGCCGGCGGCATTCGCGTCGGCGATCTTTTTGGCGTCGTCGTCGAATGCGATGACATTGGCGCCGCCCGCGACCAGCGCCCGCGCGCTCGCCAGCCCCGAACTGCCGAGGCCGAACAGCGCGACTGTCTTGCCCGCAAAGCTGGTGACGGGGATCATCGCAGCTTGAGCCCTTCTTGCCCTCCCCCTTGCGGGGAGGGCGGCGAGCGACCGAAGGCCGCGAGCAGGTGGGGGTAATCGCTATGACCCCCACCCCGCTCGTCTCGCTGCGCGCGACGAGCGACCCTCCCCACAAGGGAGAGGGTGAATGACCGATGCCGCTCCCGCTCTGAACTCATCGCAACTTCAGCGTCGCCAGACCGGCGAGCGCCAGGACCACGGCGACGATCCAGAAACGGATCACGACCTGCGGCTCGGTCCAGCCGAGTTGCTCGTAGTGATGGTGGATCGGCGCCATTTTGAACACGCGCTTTCCCGTGAGCTTGAACGACACGACCTGCACGATCACCGACACCGCTTCGAGCACGAACAACCCGCCGACGATCGCCAGCACGATCTCGTGCTTGACCGCGACCGCGACCGTGCCGAGCAAACCGCCGAGCGAAAGCGAGCCGGTATCGCCCATGAAGATCGAGGCCGGCGGCGCGTTGAACCAGAGAAAGCCGAGGCTCGCGCCGATCACCGCGCCGCACAGCACGGCGAGTTCGCCGGTGCCGGGCACGTAATGGATTTGCAGATATTCGGCGAACACGGCGTTACCGGCGAGATACGAGATCAGGCCGAAGCTCGCCGCCGCGATCATCACCGGCACGATCGCCAGGCCGTCGAGACCGTCGGTGAGGTTGACCGCATTGCCGGCGCCGACGATCACGAAAGCGCCAAGCAGAACGAAGGACCAGCCGAGATTGATGACCAGTTCCTTGAAGAACGGAAACACCAGTGACGTCGAGATCGTGCCGCGGCCGAGATGGGTGAGCAGCATGCATGCGACGACCGCAACCAGCGCTTCGGCGAAAAGCCGGGTGCGCCCTGAAAATCCGGCGTGGGTCTGCTTCTTCACTTTAAGATAATCGTCGTAGAAGCCGATCAGGCCGAAACTCAGCGTCACGAACAGCACGATCCAGACATACGGATTCATCGGGTTCGCCCACAGCAGGGTCGAAACCAGAAGGCCCGACAGGATCATCAGGCCGCCCATTGTCGGCGTGCCGATCTTGGTGACGAGATGCGATTGCGGACCGTCGGCGCGGATCGGCTGGCCTTTGCCTTGCTTGGCGCGCAGCAGATCGATGATCGGGCCGCCGAACAGGAAGACGAAAATCAGCGCCGTGACGATGGCGCCGCCGGTGCGAAAAGTGATGTAGCGAAAAACATTGAACAGCGAGACTTTGTCCGCGAGTTCGACCAGCCAGTAGAACATTGGAGCAAGACCTTAGGTCAAATTTGTATTGCCGCCGGCTCACCGGCCGCCTGCGGCGGAAATTGGCGTTCGAGCGCTTTCACGATCGGCCCCATTTTCGAGCCCAGCGAACCCTTGACCATGACGGCATCGCCGGCGCCGACCGCCTCGAGCACTATCGGCTCGAGCGCCGCCGCACTCTCCGCATAGCCGCCCCGGCGCGCCGTGGGAAGAGCCTCCCAGAGCGCGCGCATCAAAGGACCACTGCAGAACACAAGATCGACCGATGCCGCCGCGATTTCCGCGGCAAGATCGCGATGCAGCGAAACGCCTTCCGCGCCGAGTTCCAGCATATCGCCAAGCACGGCGATTCGCCGTCCGCGCGGTCCGAGATTGACCTGGCCAAGCAGCGCGATGGCCGCACGCATCGAGGCGGGGTTGGCGTTGTAACTTTCGTCGATCAACAGGGCGCTGCCGCCCGGCGTCGCGAGCATCGCTCGCGCGCCACGGCCGGTTGCCGGCTTGAGTTGTGCGAGCGCCACCGCAGCCAATGCAAGATCACCGCCGGCGAGCGAGACCGCCGCGAGCACGGCAAGCGAATTGGAGACGAGATGACGGCCGGGCGCGCCGAGCTTGTAGGTGACGTCCGTCCCGAGGATGCGCGCTTCAACCGTCGAGCAATCCGGATGCAGCGAATAGCGCAACAGACGCGCATCGGCATTCACGTGTTCGCCGAACGAAACGATGTTGGCGATGCCGGCAATCCTGGCCGCGGCGGCAAGGCGCGCATATTGTGCGTTGTCGCGATTGAGCACCGCCGCGCCATCGCGCTCGACGCCGATAAAAATTTCCGCCTTGGCATCCGCGATCTTCTCGAGCGAACCGAAATATTCCAGATGCACCGGCTCGATCGTGGTGACGATCGCAACATGAGGGCGCACCAGTTTTGTCAGCGGCGTGATCTCGCCGGCATGGTTCATGCCGATTTCGAACACCGCGAATTTCGCCGTTTCCGGGCAGCGCGCGAGCGAGAGCGGCACGCCCCAGTGGTTGTTGTAGGACGCAAGCGACGCGTGCGTTTCGCCTTCGGGTGTCAGTGCGAGCCGCAACGCTTCCTTGGTGCCGGTCTTGCCGACCGACCCGGTGACCGCAATCACTTTCGCCTGCGACCGCGCACGCGCCGCGCGCGCAAGGTCACGCAACCCCTCGAGCACATCGGACACGACCAGCAGCGGCGCATCGGCGTGGAAGCGGTCCGCGCTGGAAACGACCGCTACCCCCGCACCGGCCTTCAACGCCGTCTCGACGAAATCGTGGCCATCACGGTTGTCGCCCTGAATGGCGAAAAACGTATCGCCCTTCGCGAGCGTACGGCTGTCGATGGAGAGGCCGTTCGTCTCCACCGGCAGCATGCCACGGCGTTGCGCGCGCATGGCGGCGGCCATTGCCTCGATGCTCCACAACGCGCTCATGCGACCTTGCCTTTCAAAGCCGCGGCGACGGCGTCGTGATCGGAAAACGGCAGCACCCGGTCACCGACAATCTGGACGGTTTCATGGCCCTTGCCGGCAACCAGCAACACGTCGCCGCGCTGGAGCGACGAGACGCCGGCGCGGATTGCTTCGGCACGGT
>JBARCH010000381.1:0-5170 GCA_049793875.1 Pseudolabrys sp.
GCGCTTGAGTGTCCAGGAAGCGCGACCTGCCGCGGCAACGCCGAGCATCAGCACACCGGCGACGAGAAAGCGGCTGCTGAGCAGCAAAAGTGGCGGGCAATCGGCGATTGCCAGCTTGGCGACCGAAAAGGCGGACGTCCAAATCAGGACGAATACCGCAATCAGCAGGAGCATCGGCGCCGATACGGCGCCGGAACGGCCAGGCGAAACAATGGCTTGAGATGACATCGGGATTTCCTTTCGGCACCCGATGTAGGCTTGACCTCGCGCATTTGGAAATTAAATGATGCAATGCAATAAAGTTGTTTTCCAAATGGAGGCGCAGAATGCTCGATATCGCTCTTCTCCGCAGCTTTGTCTCGGTGGTCGATGCCGGAGGGTTCACCCGCGCCGGCGAGCGTGTCCACCGCACCCAGTCGACGGTCAGCCAGCAGATCAAGCGCCTTGAAGACCTGGTCGGCCGCCCGCTGCTGCAACGGAACGGCAAGCAGGCGACGCTGACCGAGGAAGGCGAGCGGCTTCTCTCCTACGCGCGGCGCATCCTCGCTCTCGAGCGCGAGGCGCGCGACGTGGTGTCCGGCACAGCGACCGACGGCCTCGTGCGGCTCGGCATCCCCGAGGATTTCGCCGCCTATCGGCTTGCCGAAATGCTCTCCGACTTCCTGCGCTCGCGGCCGGCATTGCGGCTCGATGTCCGTTGCGGACTGAGCGTCGCGCATCAGCGCGCACTCGAACTTGGCGAACTCGACCTCGCTTTATTCAAACGCAGCGCCGGCGAAGGCCAATGCATTGCGTCATGGCCGGAGCAATTGCGCTGGGTCACGAGCCGCAAGCGCCCGGTCGATCTGCGGCGCGATCCGGTGCCACTGGCCGTCTCCGAGCAGGGCTGCCTCTATCGCAACCGCCTGATCCACGCGATCGAGGCTGCGGGGCGGAGCTGGCATATCGCTTACATGAGTCCGAACCTGACCGGCATTCAGGCCGCCGTGTCCGCCGGCCTTGGCGTCAGCATCCTGCCCGAGATCGCCATCCCGCCGGAGCATCAGATCATCGAGGCGGAAGACTTTCCGCCGATCACCAATACGGAACTCGCACTGGTGGCGGCGGAGAATGCAAGCGCGGCAACGCTGCGTCTCGGTGAACTGCTGGCCGAGTTCTGCGAGGGCCTGGGTGCGCGCAAGGCCGCGTGACGCGCGCGACTAATCCGGCAGGCAGCGTTTTGCCGTGAAGGAATAGAGCCGTCCGTCTCCGAGCATATGCGCGCTAAAGGCGAGCGTGCCGAACACGCCGGCAAAGGCCGCATCGCGCACGTTGAGCCCGCCGGTGAAGGCGCCGAAGGCCGGCATCACCATTCGCCTTGCATCGGCGGCAAAACAGCGGCGGCTGACCGCACGACCACGATGCGCAACGCGCGCGACTGGATGCAGATGTCCGGCGATCTCGCCGTCCTGCCCGGTCGGCAAATGACGGAAGGTGAGCGGGCCGAGCGCGAGCGTGACGGCGAAACTGCCGCCGATATTCTCCGCCGGTTCAGGATCGTGATTGCCGGTGATCCAGATCCAGTCGCGGCCGCGTTGAAGCGCGGAAAGTTCCGCGCGGTCACCGTCCGCGAGCCGCGCCGGGCCGCCGCCGTCATGGAAGCTATCGCCAAGCGCAACGACGCAACGCGGCGCATAACGCGCGATCAGCTGCGCAAGCCGCGCCAGCGTCGCCGCGGTGTCGTAGGGCGGCAGCAACACGCCGCGCCGGGCAAAGCTCGACCCTTTTTCCAGATGCAGATCGGCGACAACGAGCAACCCCTGCTCCGCCCAATAGAGCGCGCCATCGGGATCGGCATGGAACGCGGTGTCCTGAACAAGAATGTCATGGCCGGGCAAAAGGCGCGAAGCGCCGTCTTCGCGTCTGAAGTCCCGGCCATCTCGCTCAGGAACGGAGCGCGGTGCGATTGAATCGGGATCGCCAGGTCTCCGCCCTTCGAGCCGGCCCGGTGATGACACCAAATATATAGCGCGGTAGGCGCTCACCCCATCGCCTCCTTCACCAGTTCGTCCGCGGCCTCGGCCAGCAGCGAATCCGAGGCTTCGCCATAGACCGTCTCGCGGCCGATCTCCAGCATCACCGGAACCGCCAGCGGGGAAACATGGTCGAGCGCCTTATGGACGATTCGCCCTCGCACGCGCGAGAGCATCCCGCCAAGACGTTTGATGTCGAGCAAGCCGGAGGCAGCGTCGGCGCGCGCGGCGCGCAGCAGGAGATGATCGGGCTGATGCTTGCGCAGCACATCGTAAACAAGATCGGTGGAGATCGTGAGCTGGCGGCGAGATTTTTCCTCACCGGGAAAGCGGCGCTCGATCAACCCGGCAATGATCGCGCAGGTGCGGAACGTGCGCTTCATCAACGCGGATTCCGCGAGCCACGCTTCGAGATCGTCGCCCAGCATGTCTTCGTCGAACAATGACGCAAACGAGAGATCGCCGTGCGCGATGCGCAGGCCCATGTCGCCAAGGCCCCACACCGCCAGTGCGTATTCGTTGGCGACGAAGCCGAGCGGCTTCAGCCGCGCACGTTCGAGCCGCCGCGTGAGCAACATGCCGAGCGTCTGGTGCGCGAGCCGGCCTTCGAAGGGATAGCAGACGAGATAGTATTTCGCGGCGCGCGGAAACGTTTCCACCAGCAGGTCGCCCGCAGGCGGCAACAGTGAGCGCCATTGCTGGATTTCCAGCCATTCGCGCACCTGATCGGGCAGCGCGCGCCACGTTTGCGGCTTCGCCAGAATGGCGCGCACGCGCGCAGCAAGATAAGTCGACAACGGAAACTTGCCGCCTTCGTAAGCAGGAACTTTCGGATCGGTCGCCGTCGAGCGCGAGACGTAGACCTCATCCTCGACCAGCGTTTCGTATTTGAGGATTTCACCCGCGAACACGAAAGTGTCGCCGGGCGTCAGCGTCTCGATGAAATATTCCTCGACCTCGCCGAGCAGCCGCCCGCCGCGCGGGATGAGCGCCTTGCCGGCGCGCGAGCGCACCAGCCGCACCTTCAGCATGTCGGCCTCGACGATCGTGCCGACGTTCATGCGGTAGCGCTGCGCGACGCGCGGGTGCGTGATGCGCCAGCGCCCGTCCTTGCTTTGGCGGATTTTCGCGAAGCGTTCATAGGCCTTGAGCGCGTAGCCGCCGGTGGCGACGAAATCGATCGCGGCGTCGAGGTCGCCGCGCGCCAGTTTGGCGTAAGGCGCTGCGCGGCGCACTTCGTCATAGAGATCGCCGGCAAGGAACGGCTCTCCGCAGGCGCGGCCGAGAACGTGTTGCGCCAGCACGTCGAGCGCACCGGTACGCAGTGGCGGCGTGTCCTGCGCATTCTCGGCGACGGCATCGAGCGCGGCGCGGCATTCCAGCACCTCGAAGCGGTTGGCCGGCACCAGCACGGCTTCCGACGGTTCGTCCAGCCGGTGATTGGAGCGGCCGATGCGCTGCATCAGCCGCGATGCGCCCTTCGGCGCGCCGACGTTGATCACCAGATCGACATCGCCCCAGTCGACGCCGAGATCGAGCGACGACGTGCACACCACCGCGCGCAATTTACCGGCCACCATCGCATCCTCGACCTTGCGGCGCTGGGCAACATTAAGCGAGCCGTGATGCAGGGCGATGGCGAGATTGTCGTCGTTCATCTGCCACAGCGACTGGAACAAGAATTCCGCCTGACTGCGCGTGTTGACGAAGACAAGCGTGGTCTTGTGGCCCTTTATGAGTTTGTACACTTCGCCGAGCGCATGGCGCGCGGAATGACCCGCCCACGGCAAGTGCTGTTCGGTGTCGAGCATGGTGACCTGCGGCTGTGCGCCGGCCTGCGCCATCACCAGATCGGCGCGCGCTTCACCATCGACGGGCTGCGGCATCAGATAGCGGCACAGTTCGTCCGGCTCGGCGACCGTTGCCGACAGACCAACCGTGGTGAGGTTGGGTGCAAGACTGAACAGCCGTGCGAGGCCGAGCGAAAACAGATCGCCTCGCTTCGAGGTGACGAGCAAATGCAATTCGTCCAGCACCACGCGCCTGAGCGTGCCGAACAGATAAGGCGCATCGGCGGTTGCGAGCAGCAGTGCGAGTTGCTCGGGTGTGGTGAGCAGGATGTCGGGCGGATCGCGGCGCTGGCGCTGGCGTTTCGAGGCCGGCGTATCGCCCGTGCGTGTTTCAAGCCGCACCGGCAGGCTCATTTCCTTGACCGGAATTTCCAGGTTGCGCGCAATGTCGACGGCAAGCGCTTTCAGCGGCGAGATGTAGAGCGTGTGCAAACCTTGCGAGCGGCGAACATCGCGGCCGGTCGACGCCAGCTTGCGCGGCCGCGCTTCGCGTTGCGTCAATTCCACCAGCGTCGGCAGGAAACCGGCGAGCGTCTTGCCGCCGCCGGTCGGCGCTATCAACAGCACCGAGCGCCCGGCGCGCGCCTTCGCCAGCAATTCAAGCTGGTGCGTGCGCGGCTCCCAGCCACGCTGAGCGAACCAGCGCACGAAGATGTCCGGCAGCAGCGGCGCGGCATCGATTTGATTTAAGACGGTTGCGGGTTCCATGTTTCTAAAGAGCGGCGACCACGACCAGGCCGGGCACCGGCACGCTTTTTTCGGTCCGGGTCGAGGCGGAATCGAGGCCGAGCAGTTTCAGGCCCGCGCTTCCGATCGCCGCGCGCACGTGCTCCGCAGCGTGGGCGTAACGCAGCGTTTCGCGCAGCAAAACACCGTCATTCGTGTGCGTTTCGACCGTGAAGCCAACGAGGCCGCCCGGCGACAGGATGCGCGCCACGGCCTGTAGAACCGGCGTCAAGTCGTCGAAATAGACAAATACATCGGCGGCAAGAACGAGGTTGTAGCCCCTTAGACCTGCTTCGGCCGCCAGGAATTGCGCGACATCGCCTTCGACCAATCGATCATAAATTCCCTTCGTCCGCGCCTTCGCAATCATGCCCCCGGACAGATCGACGCCGGTGAGTTGTTCCGTGAACGGCCGGAACGCCGCACCGGCGAGACCTGTGCCGCAGCCGAGGTCGAGCACGGCGTCAAATTTCATGCGCCGGGCAATGCGAGCCAGCGCCACCGCATGCAGCAGCAGTTCGGGCGCGCGATAGGAAAGTCCTTCGCTCAGCGTGCGTTCGAAATCCGCCGCGAATTGATCGA
>JBARCH010000382.1:0-2353 GCA_049793875.1 Pseudolabrys sp.
GGCACCAGCGCAAAGGGCAGCGAATTGATAGAGGCGCGCTTTCCGGTGCACCAGACCGGCCGCGGCGGCCAGATGACCTATCACGGCCCCGGCCAGCGCGTGGCCTACGTGATGCTCGACCTTAAACGGCGCGGACCCGACGTGCGCCGTTTCGTCGCCACGCTGGAGGAATGGATTATCCGCACGCTGGCCGCCTTCAATGTCCGCGGCGAGAGACGCGAAGATCGCGTCGGAGTCTGGGTGAGACGGCCGGACAAGGGCGCAGGATTCGAAGACAAGATCGCGGCCATCGGCATCCGCATCACGCATTGGGTGACGCTGCATGGCGTCGCGCTCAACGTCGACCCCGATCTAACGCATTTTTCCGGCATCGTGCCGTGCGGCGTGAGCGAGCAACGATACGGCGTCACGAGTTTGGCGGACCTTGGGCTGACCACCACGATGGAGGACGTCGACAGCGCATTGCGGCGGGAATTCGAAACGCTGTTCGGCGCGACGACAGATCAGGCCGTCGGCAGCACCGAAAATACTTCACCCGAACGGCGCAGCTTCATATCGGAGTCGGCGCCGTCGCACTGATCAATGACGTCGACGCGCGCGAAACGCGGGCCTTCACGGCAGGCGCCGACCATTTCCGTCAAGACGCTTGGCACGCCGGCAAACACCGCCTCGACCGAACCGTCGGCGCGGTTGCGCACCCAGCCTTCAACGCCCCGCTTCAATGCCTCATGCTCGACAAACGCGCGATAGCCGACACCCTGCACCCGGCCACGGATCAAGATGTGGCAGATGCGACGGTCGGTCTCGCTCACGCAATCTCTCCGATATCGACCGGTCGCACGCCGGCGAAGCCCGACACCGCCCAGCGTTCGACCGAGCCGACGTCGCACCGACGCAGCACATAGACCGTTGTTGCGCGATCCATGCTCTCGCCGTAGGCAAAATGAGGTGTCATCGCGCCCGGTTTAGCAGACGCCGCGACCGCCGTCAGGGCTTCTCGCCCGTGCGGCCGCGGCGCGACTTCGCCACATCGTCGATCTGGCGCTCGTAGTCGCCGGGCGTGAAATCTTCCTCCGGCTCGTCGTGTATCGGATGCTCGTCAACGCCACCGTCCGGTGCTGACGTATGGGCCGCGATCGGCACATCTTCCTCGGCTTCGGGCAGCGAATCCGGCGGCGTGTCGCGCTGATCCTCGCGTTGTAAATCGCCCGGCAATTCGTCGGCACTCGGTGCGATGGCATCCGGCTTCCTGTCGCGGCCGGGCGCAAGCTTGGGCGGTCGTTTCGATTTCTGCGGCATGGTCAAACTCCCTCGTTCGGGAAACCAACGCAGCGGCAAGTTGACCGGTTCCTATGAACCGACCACGCTGCCGCCGTTCGGATGCGGATCGTCGCTCTCGTGCTCCCGTCGGCGTTGTGGACCAGAATGTCGATGCGGCCGAATTGCTCCATCGTTGCCTCGACAGCCGCCGCGCAGAAATCCTCTACGCCGACGTCACCTGACGGCACAATCGCCTCGCTACCCTCGCGCTTGACCAAATCGCGCGTGGCGTTGGCGTCCTTGTGTTCTTCGCGATAGCCGGCCGCTGTCGCCCGTGATGACTGCAACCTCGCCCATGAGTTTCCCGACGCCGGGAAACATCGGCATGAAATCTGGCTGCGGACGCAATCGCGCTTTCGCGACCGGGCTGACGGCATTGCTGTTGTGCCGGTTCCGTTTGCACCGACATGGAACTCGCCCCTTGCAATATATCTGAGGGCGAACGCATTGGGTGCGCGGTCTGTTCCTGTCAGGCGAACTCCAGGATCACCGCGTCGACGGCGAGGCTGTCACCTTTTTTGGCGTGTATTTTTTTCACCGTGCCATCGATCTCGGCGCGCAGCACATTTTCCATCTTCATGGCTTCAACGACAGCCACCATCTCGCCGGCCTTGACCTCCTGCCCCTCTTTGACGGCGATGGACACCACCAGTCCCGGCATCGGGCAGCGCACGATCTTGCCGGTATCCGTCACCTTGCGCTCCGGCATCAGCCGCGCGTAGTGCGCCTCGCGTTCGGTATAGACGTGGGCCGTGGTCTCGACGCCGCGATAGCTGAGTGCAAAGCCGTTCGGGATGGTGCGCACCTGCACGGCAATTGGCTTATCATCGATGGTGCCGGACCAGAGCGGCTGACCGGGTTTCCAGCTCGATTGCAGACGGCGCGGCTTGTTGCCGGCAAAACGGACTTCGATGGCGCCGTTCTCGCGTCCGATCTGCAGGTTCCGTTCGGTGGCGCCGAGGCGCACCGTACGCATGCTTTCGCGCGTGACCGTGCGGCCGTTCATCTGGCCGGAAACCCGCCGCTTGCGCTC
>JBARCH010000383.1:0-2770 GCA_049793875.1 Pseudolabrys sp.
GCGGTGCACCTTGCCGAATTCGGCGAGCTTGAGGGGCAGGTCGCGGTAAGATTTCAGGCCGTTCTTGAAAATCTGGATATGGCCGGGGCAGTTCATGGGCTTGACGACGAAGACACGCTCGTCGTCCTCGCGCGCCTGCGTCAGGAACATGTTTTCGCGGAACGTCGCCATGTGGCCCGATTGCACCCACAGCGATGAGTCCATGAGTTGCGGCGCATTCACTTCGGCGAACCCGAATTCCTGCTGGCGGCGGCGGATGTAATTTTCCAGCGCCTGGAACAGCGTCCAGCCCTTCGGATGCCAGAAGACGGAGCCGGGCGCTTCCTCCTGGAAATGAAAGAGGTCCATTTCGCGGCCGACCCGGCGGTGGTCGCGCTTCTCGGCTTCCTCGAGCTGCTTGAGATAAAGATCGAGTTCGTCCTGCTTTGCGAACGCCGTGCCGTAGATGCGCGTGAGCATCGGATTTTTTGAATCGCCGCGCCAATAGGCGCCCGCGATCTTCATTAGCCTGAAGGCGTTGCCGATCTTGCCGGTCGAGGTCATATGCGGCCCGCGGCAGAGGTCGAACCAGTCGCCTTGCTTGTAGATCTTGATCTGCTGGTCGGCCGGAATGGCATCGACAAGCTCGACCTTGAAGTTCTCGCCCATCTCCTTGAAAGTTTTCTTGGTCTGCTCGCGCGACCACACTTCCTTGGTGAACGGCTTGTCACGCGCAATGATCTCGCGCATTTTCTTTTCGATCACCGGCAGGTCTTCCGGCGTGAACGGCTGATTGCGGAAAAAATCGTAATAAAATCCGTTCTCGATCACCGGGCCGATGGTTACTTGCGTGCCCGGCCACAGCGACTGCACCGCTTCGGCGAGAACGTGTGCGGTGTCGTGCCGGATCAATTCCAGCGCGCGCGGATCTTCGCGATTGATGAATTCGATTTTTGCGTCGCGCTCGATTGGATCGGCAAGATCGGCGACCGTGCCGTCGAGCGCCATCGCCACGGTACGCTTTGCCAGCGAGGGCGAAATGCCCTTGGCGATATCGAGTCCGGTTGTGCCTGCGGGGTAGTCCCGACGTGCGCCGTCGGGAAAGGTCAGTTCGACCATGTCTGTCTCCTTTGGCTCACTCCTGCGAACGGGCGCAGGTAAGCGATGATCTGGAGAGGGATATATCAGCCGGTTCCATCTATGCAACTTTGTCGTTTGTGCCGCGCCAGCGCCCGTAACGCCACGGCGTCCACCAATGCGCCCCGTCAGGCGCTGCCGTTGGCACGTAGTCGAGCCCGGCGGTGCCGAACGGGTGGCAGCGCAGGATGCGCGCGAGCGTCATCCAGCCGCCGGCCCACAGACCGAAGCGGCCGATTGCCTCGTCGGCATATTCGGAACACGTCGGCAGATGGCGGCAGCGCGGCCCGATCACCGGCGACAAGGTGAGACGGTAAAGCGTCACCAGAGCGCGCCCGAAAAGCCGCGGCAAACGCGCGAGCGAAAACGGAACTTTGTTGTCGGCGGTATCGCGCATGTGCAGTGCTTAAAATGGAACCGTGCTGGATAAATCTTGTCGATAAAAAGATCGGCGGCAGCGACCTTTTTACACTAGACCCGAATCTGGGTGCTTACTAGAAAGCTGACCGGGGACGCGCGTCGAGCAAGCCCAAAACAACAAACTTGGAACAAGCCAGGGCACAGAAAAGGGCGGCGCGACCGAAGGGGTAAGGACGAGAATGCACCGCTTATCCAGTGTCGTGCTGGCGTTTGGCGCGCTGAGTGCACTTGCACCTGCATATGCACCCGCTCCGGCGATGGCCACCGATCGAACGCTGCCGATGCAATTCGAGCTGAGGCATGAAACGCCGGCAGCAAATTGCGGCGATCATTGTCGCACCTGGATTTCAGCGACCGGTGCCATCACCTCCGACACGCCGCGCGATTTTCAGAAATTCATTCAAGGCCGCAACCTGAAAGGCGCGACCATCGCGCTCGACTCCGATGGCGGCTCGGTGCTCGGCGCCATCGCTCTCGGTCGCGAGATTCGCGCGCTCGGATTCTCGACGACTGTCGGCCATACGATCGACGATTCAGCCGACAAGGGTGGCGTCACGCTCTCGCCGGCCGCCGATTGTGAATCCATGTGCCCGTTCGTCCTGCTGTCGGGCGTGCATCGCATGGTGCCGGACGAAGCGCGGCTGATGGTGCATCAGATCTGGCTTGGCGACCGCCGCGAGGATCCGACCGCGGCGAGCTATTCGGCCGAGGATCTCGTGCTCGTGCAGCGCGACATCGGCCGGCTCGCGCAATACACGGCCGAAATGGGCGCCAACGGCGAGCTGCTCAATCTCGCGCTGCGCATTCCGCCGTGGGAGCCGATGCATGTTCTCACGCGCGACGAGATGCAGAGCGCCGGTCTCGACACCGGCGCCGCCGTGCCTCCACACGCGCCGCTGCTGACAATGGCGTCGGCCGGCACCATCAAGATGAGCGCGCCGGCGGCGGCACAGATTTCCGAAAGCGGCTGGGCCGTGGTGGACAATTCCGGCGTAACCTCGCTCGCGCGCCGGCATCCGCTTACGGTGCAGGGCGATGAGATCGGCAGCTTCGATCTGCTGGTCGCCTGCGATGGCAGTGACGGTTATCAGGTGAGCTACCTGGAGAAACGTGAAGGCGGCGACGCGCGGCAAATGTCCGCACCGGTGGACGGCGTCACCGTGAGGGTTGGGCACCTCGCGGTGAAGCTCAAGATCGTCTCCTCGGAGCGTCAAAAGCAGCCACTCCAGATCGA
>JBARCH010000384.1:0-2136 GCA_049793875.1 Pseudolabrys sp.
CGGTAACCGCCGTAATCCGTTTTCCCGGGATGCCGGAGAGCTTTCGCACCGGCCGCGACAGCTTTGGCAAAAACCTCATCGACCTCGTCAGGTGCCGAGCAATTCCAGGCAAAGGTCGCTCCGCGAAATGTCTGCGGCTTCGGCTGCGCGGGAAGCGCGGAATCGTCCGCAAGCTTGTTCCAGTCCCACAGCGCCAGCACGACGCCGCCACCGTCGAGAAACACGATCTCGTCGCCGGTTGCGCGAAACTTCCTTATGAAGCCAAGAGCCTCATAAAATCGCGCGCTTGTGTGCAGGTCGCGCACGCCGAGCGTCACCGCAGTCAGTTTCGCCGATGGCATCGTCATGCAAACAGGTTGAGTTGCTCAGAGCCGACCTTCGGCCGGCGGAAGTGTTCGGTGGTGAGCGAATATTTGCGTTCATTCAAGCCGAGCTTCTCGCACGCCATCTGGAAGCGCCGGCCGATCATCCACGCGTAAGGCCCGCCGCCCTTCATGCGCTTGCCCCAGGCAGAGTCGTAATCCTTGCCGCCGCGCGTATCGCGGATGAGCTTGAACACGTGGCTGGCGCGGTCGGGATAATTCGTCTCAAGCCACTCGCGGAACAGGTCGCGCACCTCAAGCGGCAGGCGCAGCAGCACGTAGCCCGCCTCTTTTACGCCCGCGACGGCGGCGGCATCGAGAATGCGCTCGATCTCCGCGTCATTGAGCGCGGGAATGATCGGTGCAACCATCACCGTCGTCGGCACGCCCGCCTGCGACAGCCGGCGCAAGGTTTCCAGCCGCCGCATCGGCGTCGCCGCGCGCGGCTCCATCTTGCGTGCGAGTTCGGCATCAAGAGTCGTCACCGATAACGCGACTTTCGCAAGCCCGCGCTCCGCCATGCGCGCGAGAATATCGAGATCGCGCAACACCAGCGCCGATTTGGTGACGATGCCGACCGGATGACCGGCCGCATCCAGCACTTCAAGGATGCGGCGCATGACCTGGTAGCGGCGCTCGATCGGCTGATACGGATCGGTATTGGTGCCGATCGCGATCACCTTCGGCTCGTAATTGGTCGCGGAAAGTTCTTTTTCGAGAAGCTCGGCCGCGTCCGGCTTCACGAACAGCTTGGATTCGAAATCGAGCCCCGGCGACATGCCGAGATAGGCGTGCGTCGGTCGCGCGAAGCAGTAAATGCAGCCGTGCTCGCAGCCACGATAAGGATTTATCGAACGATCAAACCCGATATCGGGCGAGTCGTTCCGCGTGATTATTTTTCGCGTGGCATCGACCGTCACCGTGGTCTTGAACGGCGGCAGTTCGTCGAGCGAACGCCAGCCGTCGTCGAAGGCGATGCGCGCCAGCGGTTCGTAACGCCCCGTCGCGTTCGTCGTCGCACCGCGTCCGCGCCTGCGTTCGAAATCGACCGCGACGCCGAGCAGGCCGGTGGTGTATTCGCCGAACTTGTCGTCCGCCGGTGCGGAGGGCAGCCCCGATACCGGCGGACGCTTCAAGGCTGTTGAGTTACGAGCCATGGCTGAACCCTATCGTTGCTTTGTGAACAAAACAAGAACATTCATTTAATTGCGCAATTCGGACCTGAAAAGCCCCCATTTCGTGGCGCTGCGACCGTTCCCCACATGATATGGTGTAATTCTGTCCACAAGGCTCCGGTTCCCAATGTTGAGCGCCATCATCGCGACGCGCGACTCGGAGCAAACGCTCGTGCGGACGCTGGCCGCTCTGGTGCCAGGCGCAACCTCCGGGGTGCTGCGGGAAGTGATCGTGGCGGATGCCGGATCACGCGACGCCACCGCGGAGGTTGCCGATTTCGCCGGCTGCCGTTTCATCGCCGCGACGGCACCGCTGGGCGAACGGCTAAAGGCCGCCGCCAAGACGGCGCGTTCGCCCTGGCTCCTGTTTCTGCGCGCGGGTGCCGTGCCGGGCGAAAGCTGGATCGGCGCCGTCGAAAGCTTCATCGCCACCGCCGAGAGGCTGAATCGCGCGAATTGCGTGGCCACGTTCCGGAGGGACGGCCATGGCGGCCTCGAGCGTCCCGGTTTCGGCGAGATCGTCGCGTTGCTGCGGCTGATGCTCGGCGGCGTTGCCCATCCCGAACAAGGCCTGCTGATCGGCCGGCGCTTCTACGAAT
>JBARCH010000385.1:0-3449 GCA_049793875.1 Pseudolabrys sp.
TCGAGATTGCCGGACTGGCGGCGGACCGGCTTTTCCCACGACAGCCCGAGCCAGGTCAGGTCCTCATGGATTGCCGCTTCGTATTCCGGCCGGCAGCGCGCCTCATCGATATCCTCGATGCGCAGCAACAGCAGCCCGCCCGCCGTACGCGCCAGATCGGCGTTGAGCAGGGCCGACAGCGCATGGCCGAGATGCAGATAGCCGTTCGGGCTCGGCGCGAAGCGAAAAACGGGTGGCATGGCGTTTCTATCTATCGTCTTGCTTGCTAGACCAATAGCGCATGACCCACTTCCTTCACACCGAGGCCGATTTGCAAGCCGGGCTGGCGCAACTGATCGCGGCCGATCCGCGGCTTGTGCCGGTCGCAGAAAAGGCCGGCGCCTTTGCGCTGCGCCGCCGCGAAGCCGGATTCGCCGGACTCTGCGCCATCGTTTGCGGGCAGCAGCTTTCGACCGCGAGCGCGGCGGCGATCCGCAACCGGCTCTTCGCCGCGTTCGATCCGTTTCATCACGACACGGTGCGCCGCGCGCGTGTCGACAAGCTCAAGCGGCTTGGCCTGTCCATGCCGAAGATCAAATCGATCAAGAAAATCGGCCAGGCGGTGTCCGAAGGACAAATCGATCTCGATGCCGTCGGCAATATGGACGCCGACGTCGCGCACGCGGCGCTCATTGAATTGCACGGCATCGGGCCGTGGACCGCCGACATCTATCTTCTGTTCTGCCTCGGCCATTCCGACGCATGGCCGGCAGGCGATCTGGCGCTGCAGGAAGCTGCGCGCATTGCCTTCGGCCTGCGCAAGCGCCCCGATGCAAAGAAGTTCACCAGGATGGCAGAGGCCTGGCGGCCGTGGCGCGGCGTCGCGGCGCACCTGTTCTGGGCCTATTATCACGCGGTCAAACGGCGCGAGGGCATATCGCTCGAAGCGTCGAAGAAGCCCGCCAGGAAAGCGCGCAAGAAGACCACCCGGAAACCCGCTCAAAAGAAAACCAGAACGAAAGCAAAGAAAAATGGCCGCTGAACTCGATGGACCGCGCGTCGAGCCACGCTCGGGCAATGCCCGGCAGCTCGTGGTTTTTCTGCACGGCTACGGCGCGGACGGCAACGACCTGATCGACATCGGCCGCGCATGGCAAGATCTGTTGCCGGACGCCGCATTCGCTTCGCCGCATGCGCCGCACCCGTGCGGCCAGGCGCCGACGGGCCGCGAATGGTTTCCGCTCACCATGCGCGATCCCGACGAACGCTGGACGGGCGTCAACGCGGCCGCGCCTGCGCTGGACAATTTTCTCGACGCCGAGCTTGCGCGCCGGAAATTGCCGCCGTCGGCGCTGGCGCTGGTCGGCTTTTCGCAAGGCACGATGATGTCGCTGCATGTCGGCTTGCGCCGCGCGGTGAAGCCGGCAGCGATCGTCGGCTATTCAGGAATGCTGGTGACGCCGGAAGACGTCGATCCGGACAAGTTTGCTGCCGAAATTCGCGTGAAGCCGCCGGTGCTGCTGGTGCATGGCGATCAGGACCAGCTTATTCCGGTGCAGGCGCTATTCCACGCCACGCAAGGACTGGCCGCGCTCGGCGTGCCGGCGGAATGGCACATATCGCCCGGCGTCGGCCACGGCATCGATCAGGAGGGATTGCGCCACGGCGGCGAATTTCTCGCGCGCACGTTCAAGGCGCAGCGTTAGCGCATCGCGGCCGCTATTTGACCGAGATGTGCCCCTTCATGTTGGGATGGAATTTGCAGTAATAGTCGATCTCGCCCGCTTTCGTCAGTTTGAGGCTCGCCTTCTTGTTGGGCAGGATCATGTAGTCCCAGGATTTATCGCGATTGGTCGCGGTGTGCGCGACGATATCCTTGTTCGACCACTCGATGGTGTCGCCGACGCGAGCGGAAATGTTGACCGGACTATAAGCCACTTTGTCGATTACAACATGGATGGTCTCCGCGCTGGCGGGCGCAGAATTCCAGATCGACAGGGCGGCCAGGGCCGCGGTGAAAAACAATCCCGCTCGCATCGTCGTTCTCATGTGATTTCCGTTCGATTACTTCAGTTCTGACGCCACGTGTTCGGCATGCTCCAGATGGCCCTGGAAAATCTTCAGGCCGGTCTCCAGCAGCGACTTGAGTTCGGCATTGCTCGCCGACGGAATCAGAACCGTCTCGAGCGCGCCGTTGACAGTCTTGTGGTAGGCGACTTCATTCGCGATGTAAGCCTTGTCGAAAGCGGCGCCTTTGAGCTTGGAAAGCTTGGCGCGCGCGTCCGCCTGACCCTTGGCGATCGACTTGCTGGTGTCGTTGTCTTGCGGCGTGACCTTCAGTTTCTTCACGAGCGCCAGCGCCTTGTCGTTGACCGCTTTGTGGTCGCGCGCCATGTCCTGGGCAAACGCGCGCACTTCCTTGTTCTTGGTTTTCTTGAGCGCCTGCTGGGCGTTCGCGATATCGGCCAGCCCGGCCGTGTAGGCGATGTGAGCAATCTGGGCGTCGTTGGGCTTCGCGCCTTGAGCGGACGCCGCTCCCGTTACCAGCAGCAGCGATGCAAACGCCACTGCGATCCTGTTGAACTTCATCGTTATTCTCCGTGTTGGGACCACGAGTGTCCACGTGCTACGCAGACAATCTGACGCCGCGCACGGCGAAAGGTTCCCGGATTAGCGTTCCGCTTCGAGCCGGGCGATGACGTTGTCGGCCATCCCCTCGCAGCGGCGGCCGCCGAACGGGTAAGTGTCCGTCAGCAAGGGGCCGAACTGCTGTTCGAGGTCACGCCGCAACATGGTGCGGGCGCGGTGGAGACGGGTCTTCACCGTTTCCGGCTTCAGCCCGTAAAGTTCGGCGGTTTCCTCGACGCTCATCTCTTCGATGACACGGGCGACGAGCACGATACGAAATGCATCCGGGAGGGCGTCGATCGCCTCTTCCAGCAGGTTGCGAATTTGCCCTTGGGCCATGGCGCGTTCGGGGTCTGGTTGTGGGGAAGTCAGTGGAAAGGGAACGACATCGGCGCCTTCGGCATCGGTCATGCCGGCTTCGACGTCGGCGATATCGACCGTAGGCTTGCGGCGGCGAAGGCGTCCCAGCGCTTCGTTCACGACAATGCGGGTAAGCCAGGTATTCAGACTCGATTTTCCTTCGAAGCCCGATAGATGCGTAAAGGCGCGGACGTAAGCCTCCTGCACCGCGTCTTCCGCCTCCCAATCGTTCTTGAGAATGCTGCGGGCGACGCGGAAAAGCCGCCGATTGTTCTGGCGGATGATCGTCCTGACCGCCGCCTTGTCCTTGGCGAGCGCACGCGCGACGAGGTCACGCTCATCGTTCAGCGGGGTGGCAACAGGCCGTGCTGTCATGTCCGGTACTCGCTTGTTCGTCTATTGGATGCGCCGGAACGTCATAGGTTCCTGGGCAGGGTCGGCGGAAACCATACCACGCGGGGTAGAAGAACCCCCTGTAACGG
>JBARCH010000386.1:0-4486 GCA_049793875.1 Pseudolabrys sp.
GGTGAATTGCAACGTCTCCGCCACAGCCGCGACGGCATTCTCACATTCGCCGACATCGTCACACGCGCGCCCGCGATGAAGCCGGTGCTGCGCGCGGCCGAGAAGGCCGCCGCATCCGATATCCCCGCGCTGATCGAAGGTGAATCCGGCGTCGGCAAGGAGATGATCGCGCGCGCGGTTCACGGCAGCGGCGCGCGCCGCGCCAAACCCTTCGTCGCCGTCAATTGCGGCGCCCTGCCCGAGAATCTGGTCGAGTCGATCTTGTTCGGCCACGAGAAGGGCGCGTTCACCGGTGCGACCGAGAAGCACATCGGAAAATTCGTCGAGGCGAACGGCGGCACGCTGTTCCTTGATGAAGTCGGCGAGTTGCCGCCGGCGGCGCAGATCAAATTGCTGCGCGCCTTGCAGGAAGGTGAAGTCGATCCGGTCGGCGCGCGCAAGCCGGTCAAGGTCGACGTACGGATCATTTCCGCGACGAACCGCGATCTCATCGCCGACGTGAAATCCGGACGTTTTCGCGAAGACCTGTTCTACCGCCTGCACGTTTTCCCGATGACGATCCCGCCGCTGCGCCAGCGCCCCGAGGATATTCCGGAACTTGCACGCCACTTCCTTGCGCGCTTTGCCGCCGAGGAAGGAAAACGCGTGACAGGCATCGGCGCGGACGCCCTCGGCCTGCTCGCCGCCTATCGCTGGCCCGGCAATGTGCGCCAGTTCGAGAACGCCATCTTCCGCGCGGTCGTTCTTGCCGAAGCCGATACGATCGGCCTTGCGGAATTTCCGCAAATCGCGGCCCAGATCAACCAGGACGGCGTCGCAATCGCGGCGGTGGCCGGCGAACACGCACCTGCGATCGCCGCACAGTGGCCTGCCGGTATCGACATTTCAGACTCGAATGCGGCGGCGTTAACGACACCGGCATCACACTTGCAGTTGATCGGCACGAACGGCGACGTGCGCCCGCTTGAAGAAATAGAACGTGAGGCGATCCGTTTCGCGATCGGTCATTACCGGGGGCAGATGTCGGAAGTCGCACGCCGCCTGCAAATCGGGCGTTCGACACTCTACCGAAAACTGGAAGGGCTTGGTTTGGAGGACGATTCCTCCGGCGTTAAGGATTTCATCCCGGCCAAATAAATTAACGATTGCGCCGGTAACCATTTTCGTCGCCCGCGTTAGCCCTAAACCCAATTCATCCGCGAAACTGATCGTAACGCCGCGCATCCGGCACCATAATAGTGCCGGACATCGCGCAGCGTGAGCGCGTTCGTGACTCGTTATTCGTGGAGTGTTGGAAATGCGTAGCGTTCAGCTTGGCCGCCTCGCCGGCGGAGTGGTTCTGGCGGCCGTCGTCGGCATCCCCGCTGCAAGCGTTTTGGCGGCGCCCGACCGGGTGCAATTTACCGCGCCGCACGCGCGCATGATCGGCGAACGCCGTCAGGCAGTACCGACTCCGCCGCAGCAACAGCAGCCACAACACCAACAGCAGCAACAGCAGCAGCCCGTCGAACGTCAGGCCGAGCCGGTTCCGCCCCCGCCCGTGAACGACGCGCAGAACGACAACAGCAAAGCCAGCGCCAGCACCAACGAGGCCGCCGCCCCAAGCGGCAGCGCGCTCGATATCAAAGGCGCGCTCGACAAGCTGCTCGCCGCCAACGACTCGCAGATCGCGCAGAAGCTGCACGACATGATGGCCGGCAAGCGTACCACCACGCGCAACGGCAAGACCGAGCGCGGCAACAAGACGGCCGAGCGCGGCGGCATCGAACAGGTTTACGCAAGCCGCAATTACGAGCCGATCTGGATCAAGGACGGCCGGCTCAGCACCCGCGCCAAGGCTGCAATCATGCGGCTGAAGGACGCCGCCGCCGACGGCCTCGACACCTCAGATTATCCGGTGCCGGAATTCGGCATGCTGTCCAGCGCCGAGGCTTTGGCGGAAGGCGACGTGAAGCTCAGCCACTCGGTTGTTGCCTACGCTCATAATCTTGAGGTCGGGCGCATCGCGCCGACGCGCGTGCTGACCGAAGTTTCCTATGGCACCCACGCCACCGATCAGGCCGACTTGCTGAAGACCATCATCAACGCACAGGATACCAACGCGGCGATTGAAAGCTTCAATCCCCCCGCGGCAGGTTTCAAGGCGCTCAAGGCGAAGCTCGCCGAGCTGCGCGGCGAAACCGACAACGCGCAGGCGCGCATTCCGGAAGGGCCCCTGCTCAAATACGGAATGAAGGACGCGCGTGTGCCCGCGTTGCGCCAGAAGCTCGGCGTCAACGGCAAGCCCAACGACATTCTGTACGACAAGCGGCTGTTCAACGCGGTGCGTTATTTCCAGAAGCGCTCGGACATCCGTGCGTCCGGCGATGTGGACAGCAAGACGCTCAACGCGCTCAACGGACCGAAGACCAGCCAGAAGATCGATACCGTCCTCGCCAACATGGAACGCTGGCGCTGGTTGCCGCGCGATCTCGGTGAGACTTATGTGATGGTCAACATTCCGGACTACACGCTCAAGGTCGTGCACGACAAAGAGGTCGTCTGGCGCACCAAGATCGTCGCCGGCAAGCCGCAGACCGCAACGCCGTTGCTCAGCGCGCCGATGGACAACGTCATCGTCAACCCGTCGTGGTATGTGCCGCAATCGATCATCCAGAATGAACTATTGCCGCAATACGCCAGCGATCCGAACATTTTCGACCGCATGGGCCTCGAGGTGAAGCGCGGTCCGGATGGACACATCAACGTCGTCCAGCCTCCGGGCGCGGCCAATGCACTCGGCCGCATCAAGTTCAACTTCCCGAACAAGTTCCAGGTTTACCTGCACGACACGCCGGAGAAGCGGCTGTTCGCCTACAGCAAACGCGCGTTCAGCCACGGCTGCATGCGCGTGGAAGATCCGACCAAGTTCGGCGAGATCATGTTGCACCTCGCGATGAACGGGGCGACGCCGGATTCACGCCAGATCTATGCGATGTTCGGAAAAGACGAAAAAACCTTCAAGCTGGCCAGCCATCCGATCGTGCATCTGACCTATCAGACGGCGTTTGTGGACGACGCCGGCAAGCTGCAAATTCGCGACGACATCTATGGCTTCGATGCGCGCATCCACAACATCATGCACAGCGACGAGCGCCGCGTTGCCGACGTCGCGCCGCCGCCGGACCCGAAGCGTGATGCCGATACCGCCAAGAGCAACCAGGAAGTCCTCATGCGCGTCGAGCGGCGTGAGGCGGCCAACCCGCTCCATTTCTTCGAGCGTCTCTTCCGTTAAGCCGGATTTTCCGCCGGGTTTCATATCCGGCGGAACTTTCGAGGATCCGCTTTGTCGGCCCGCGACGCCTGAACGGCATCGCGGGTCGAGCTATTTTTCGCCACAGTGCGGCTGTTTATTATCCGGGCAAGGGGTGTCTCACTAAGCTCCCGTTAACCAGACGCGATAAAACTGCATGATCGATGCATCCGGGATGGAAACGCCTCTCGGGGGCCAATGCGGGGACGGCGTCAGCCACGGAACTTTGTAGTGTCGGTTGATAGCGCGCGCGAGCGTACTGTTGTCGTGAAGCTGACGCGCGTCACGCTGCGGCTTGGCATCGCTGCCCTTGTCCTTATCGCCGGCATCGACTCCTTGCAGACTGCGGTCGCCGAAGGCGACACACGCACGATCTCGTTTCATCATCTCCACACCAACGAAGACATTACCGTTACCTACAAGCGCAACGGCCGTTACGACGAGGCCGCGCTGAAGAGACTCGACTGGTTCATGCGCGATTGGCGCAAGGAAGAGTCCACCCACATGGACCCGCATTTGTTCGACCTGTTGTGGGAAGTCTATCGCGAAGTCGGCGCTACCAAGCCGATCGACGTTGTGTGCGGTTACCGTTCGCCGCAGACCAACGCCATGTTGCGCGAGCGCTCGACCGGCGTCGCGCAGTTCAGCCAGCACACCCACGGCCAGGCCATGGATTTCTACATTCCCGGCGTACCGCTTGCAGAAATTCGCGCGGTCGGGCTGCGGCTGCAGCGCGGCGGCGTCGGCTTCTATCCGACCTCCGGCTCACCATTCGTCCATCTCGACACCGGCAGCATTCGGCACTGGCCGCGCATGACACGCGAGCAACTCGTCAAGGTATTCCCGACCGGGCGCACCGTGCACATTCCGGCCGACGGCCAACCGCTGCGGGGCTACGCGCTGGCGCTGGCCGACGTCGAGCGGCACGGCAGCGTTCCGTCCGAAATGTCGCTGGTGGCGGCGCGCAATGCGGGCGTGATTACCGCAAGTGACGTTCGCGTCGCCGGGCAGCCGAAGCGGCAGCCCGGTTTGCTTGCGAGCCTGTTTGGCTCCGCCAGCCAGGAAACCGACGACGAGAGCGAGCAGCCGGCGCCCAAGCATAGCCGCGCGCCCGCCGCGATCGCGAGCCTGAGCCAGCCGGTGACCATCGCGACCGAAACGATCGTGCCGCTGCCGTCGGCGCGGCCGAAGACC
>JBARCH010000387.1:0-14426 GCA_049793875.1 Pseudolabrys sp.
CGCTAATTCCAGCGCCGCTTGATGGTCGCGCCGTTTCGCATGCTTGACGTCTTTCGTTTGCAGCGAGCGTACAAGTTCGCGTTTGAAGCATCCCGTCATGGCGTTGATGAGGTCGCCAAAGGCTTCGCGCATGTGCGCTGGCGCGTGTTTCCCGGCCAACATTTCAGGCAATCGTTTTCGGAATTCGTATGTGCCCGAAACGCGTCGTTGCATGTAACTCAGAGCCGCCATTGTGGACCACCCGTGTGGGCTACCTTTGTGTAGCAAGGTGGTCTGCCTAAGCCTATGAAAGCCTAGGCCTTTCGTCTTTTCAAGGGCTTGGATGGCTGCTGGCGCTCCCTAGGGGAATCGAACCCCTGTTTCGGCCTTGAGAGGGCCGCGTCCTAGACCGCTAGACGAAGGGAGCTTTGGCCAAATCGAAGGCCATTGAAGAGCCTTCGCCCTCGAAATAGCCTCGATCCGGAGTCCACGCAAGCGCGGCCGATCCGCATCGTTTACGGCTTTGGCGTCAACGCGATACGGCCAACGGGCTGCAATGTGTGAAGATCGAAAAGGCGTACTTCTTGCGCGCCCCCGGCTTCGATGGTGACCGCGAGGCGCCCCTCCCCGATCGCCGTCGAAATCACCCTGGCGCCGGACGGCAGCAGCGCCGAAACATCGGGTGGTGGCGGCGGCGTACTTCCCCCGACGCGCGAAACGCGATAGCCGATGACGACGAGAACGGCCGCAAGCGCGATGAGCGTGGTCAAACTGGCAATCAGCATCAGCCGGCGCGCTTTTTGAATGACCTGCGCGGCCGCGGGGTCGAGTGGATTTTCGCCGGACGTTTGATTCAAAATGACTGCTCCGCAATTCATTGAAACTGTGACCGTCGCCGCCGAAGAAGCCGGCGAACGGCTCGATCGTGTGCTCGCCTTGCGCATTCCGTCGTTGTCGCGCTCGCGGCTGAAGGCGCTGATCCTCGCCGGCGAAATCACGATTGACGGCCGCACGATCCGCGATCCAGGCCAGCGCGTCAAATCCGGCGACGCCGTCACTGTCGCGGTGCCCGAAGCCGAGCCGGCGACACCGGCCGGCGAAGCGATTCCACTCACTATCCTCTATGAGGACGACGCGCTCATCGTGATCGACAAGCCGAAAGGCCTGGTCGTACACCCGGCCGCGGGCCACGCCAGCGGAACATTGGTCAATGCGCTGATCGCGCATTGCGGCGAAAGCCTTTCGGGCATCGGCGGCGTCAAGCGGCCGGGCATCGTGCACCGTCTCGACAAGGATACGACGGGCGTGATGGTGGTCGCCAAGACCGACCGCGCGCATCGCTCGCTCAGCGCACAGTTCGCCAACAAGGCTGAAGGCCCGCTGGAGCGCGGCTATCTCGCTTTGGTCTGGGGCGCGCCAACGCGGCCGAGAGGCACCATCGACGTGCCGCTCGATCGCCATCCGCACGCGCGTGACAAGCGCGCCGTGCGCAAGGACGGCCGCCCGGCCATTACCCACTGGCAGGTGCTGGAGCGCTACGCCGGCAAAGACGGCGAACCGGCCGCAAGCCTCGTCGAATGCCGTCTCGACACCGGGCGCACGCATCAGATCCGCGTGCACCTCGCCCATATCGGTCATCCGATCATGGGCGATACGACTTACGCCTCCGGCTACAAGACCAAGGCCAGCCGCCTGACCCCGGAGGCGCAAGCGGCGCTGGAGGGTCTTGGAAGACAGGCCCTGCATGCCTATCTGCTTGCCGTTGAACATCCCCTGTCAGGCAAAACCCTGGAGTTCCGATCGGAACTACCGGAGGATTTCACTCGTTTACGACATGAACTCGCACGCGGCGGCCCCGATCGGCCGTGATCGCAGCCGCCGTCAGCTACAAAAAGCCTATGTGGGACAATAGCTTGGATTGGGCCACCGACGACGGAAGGGGTCACGCCGACGTGACGGACGGAAGCCTTTAATTCCGCCGACTGGTCCGGTATGCTGCACCTGCGAAACAAACGGCGTTGCCGGCTCGGGGAGCGGTGGCGTCTAACGCCCGCCGACCAGTCGGGGGCAACATGGAGGGCGCTATAATGGCCCGTACTGCCACACTACCAATGCTCAAGGCCGAATCCGGCCTCAGCCACTATCTCGATGAAATCCGCCGGTTCCCGATGCTGGAGCCGCAGCAGGAATACATGCTGGCCAAAAGCTGGCGTGAACACGGCGACCGTGACGCCGCGCATCAACTCGTCACGAGCCATCTCCGCCTCGTCGCCAAGATTGCCATGGGCTATCGCGGCTACGGGCTGCCGATTTCCGAAGTCGTTTCGGAAGGCAATGTCGGACTGATGCAGGCGGTGAAACGCTTCGAGCCCGAGAAGGGCTTCCGCCTCGCGACCTACGCGATGTGGTGGATCAAGGCTGCGATCCAAGAATACATCCTGCGCTCGTGGTCGCTCGTGAAAATGGGCACCACCGCGAACCAGAAGAAGCTGTTCTTCAACCTGCGCAAGGCGAAGAGCAAAATCTCTGCGCTCGAGGAAGGCGACATGCGGCCCGATCAGGTCAAACTGATCGCGAAGCGCCTGGGCGTCACCGAGCAGGACGTCGTGGACATGAACCGCCGTCTCGGCGGCGACTCGTCGCTCAACGCGCCGATCCGCGAGGACGGCGACAGCGGCGAGTGGCAGGACTGGCTGATGGACGACAGTCCGAGCCAGGAACGCCTGCTGGCCGAACACGAGGAAAGCGACAATCGCCACCAGGCTCTGACCGATGCCCTGAGCGTGCTCAACGAGCGCGAACGGCGCATCTTCGAGGCCCGGCGGCTTGCCGACGATCCGGTTACGCTCGAGGATCTGGCGTCCGAGTTCGACGTCTCGCGCGAGCGCGTGCGCCAGATTGAGGTGCGCGCCTTCGAGAAGGTGCAGAAGGCGGTGAAGAGCCGCATTGCTGCGATGGAGACGCCGGAAGCGGCGGTTGCCGCACTGCACTAACAGCCTGTGCCGGATCTCCGGCGCAGCGCATAACCGCTGAATAAATTCGAGGCCGCGCGACGCAATCGCGCGGCCTTCGGTGTTTATACAGGCAGGGCTGCAAAGCGAGGTCACGCCATGAAAATAGTCGGGTTGTTATGCGCGGGCGCGATTGCGTTCGGCGCCGTAATCGCCGTGACTGCTCCGGCGGCGGCAAGCGACGACGGAACCGGAGTGACGAGCGGAAAAATCGTCAGGCACAAGCAGGTCGAGCACGTGCATATGAAGCACCTGCACATGAAGCACGTGCATGCCGGGCATATGCGCGCACATCCCGAAAACTCATCCGGCGCCGGGCGGAACGCCTATTACCGCAGTCTCGAACCTTACCGCTCGATGGATTTCAAGGGCGAGTTTCCCGGCAACTGCGCCGTGCAACGCGCAGCCGGCGAATGCATGATCGATCTCGGCTACGGCCGCTGCGAATCCTGCAGCGTGGGCGGGCCGCCGTAACAGCCAATGTATCGCCCGACCGTCGCGGTTGTCGGCTTTAGCACCGTGCGCCCACTGATGAAGCGCGGCTCTCGCCTCACTCCATCTTGGCCGGCGTCGAGAACGGCTTATTGGCGTCCACCACGAACATGATCAGTGCGGTCAACTCCGTCGTGCCGCTGTTGAACACCGCCATGGGCATGCCCCCTTCATGTCCGTTCATCGCGTTTCCGGTCTCGGCATAGCTAACGCCATGCGGCGTCTGCTGACCGAGGCGGCCCTCGACCACATAGAAGGTTTCGGAGCCCGGGTGCGTATGCACCGGCGTTCTGGCTCCGGGCGGCCCGTAGCCGTGATTGACGCGCAGCAAATATTCGGACGCAGTGATCCGGGGCACCGGACCGATCTCGATGACTTTGGTTCCGCCCGGTGTCGAGCCGCCCTTCGGGCCCAGCGTGAAGAGCCAGGCCTTTCCCGCCACCTCGGCGGCCAGCGCCGTCGCGGAATCGTACCGCACGGTGTCGGGATTCCAGCGGTCGGGGCCGATCGCGGCCTGCGCCTGCGCCAGCGTTGGGAAATTCTCGATGCGCCAATATAGCGGGCCGGCCGGCAGCTGCTTGACCTTCTTCTCGGCCACCGGCTTGACGACATATTTCACCTGCGCCGCCGCTTGTGGCGGCGCGGGCAGCCAAACCATCGCACACAGTGAAAAAGTCAAAACGACGAAACGCCGAGTGCGAGCCATTTTGAAACTCATCTTCTCCTCCTCGGTTTGATCATCAGGAGACCAAACCGGAGCGAGCGGTCGCGGTAACGAAGGAGATCGAAGGAAACGGCGAAAAAACGCCGAGATTTGCCGGAGCAGGTAAGCTACAATCTGAAGATGGCAGTCGGGTCCAAATTCCGGCCGATGAAGCTTTGGACCTTTTCGGACCTGGGCTCCCCACACCAGGGAAAGCCAATAAAAGGGAGTTCGTTGTGGACACTCTCTCCCGGCGCAATGCCATTCGCTTCGCCCTACTGGTCGCGTCCGTCCCGCTGGTGACCTTGCTACCTTCCCTTGCCGCAGACACGCCGCTCGCGATCAAGGGCTACGACCCTGTCGCCTATTTCACGGACGGCAAGCCCACCCGTGGGCTGCCCGAATTCACGTATCAATGGGACGAGTACCGCTATCAGTTCGCGAGCGCGAAGCACCGCGACATGTTCAAGGCCGATCCCGTGCGCTATGCACCGCAATTCGGAAATTTCTGCGCGATGGCGCTGGCGCTCAACCAAGTCGTGGTGGCGAATCCCGAAAACTGGCTGATCAGCGCCGGCAAGCTCTACGTGTTCAGCAAAGCGGCCCCGGCTGGCCCTGCCCTCTTCCAGCAGGACCTTGCCGCAAACATCGCCAAGGCGAACGAGCACCGGCCAATCCTCCCCAAGCAGTAACGGTCAATGGGCGCGGCCGGCCACGTCGGTCAAAAGACCGGCCTTGCGCAAGCCGTCGCGCAAGTGTTCGAGATCAACCGAATTGAGAAACTTGGTGCCAAACTCCCTGGCATCGAAGGCCGGATCGACGCGGTGGATCATCGTCACGACCCGTGCAGCGTCTCCGGTACGACTTTGCTCGGCATAGGCGGCCGCCAGAACGATGCGGCTGAAATTAGCGCCTGAAGTTTTGCGCAGATTGAGTTCGCCCTGCTCGATCGACGCGTCGTAACGGCCTTTCAGATAGTAGGCGAGGCTGAGCGCAAAGCGGTCGATCGGATTGAGTTCAGGATCGATGCGCTGCGCCAGCTCCAAGGTCCTGATCGCCGCATCGGTCTGTCCCGACCACATCAGGATATTGCCGAGGCCGGCGAGGCCGTTGGCGTCGCTCGGATTGATGGCGATGGCGCGGTCCAGCTCCGCCTTCGCCTCCTCGTAGCGGTGATGGAAAATATGAATGCGACCAAGAAGGACATGCGCGCGCACGTCGGAGTCGTTGAGAGCCAGGGCCTTGTTCGCCATTTCCTCAACGCGGTGTAGGAAGTCCGCCGGCTGTTCCGTCCAACCCATCGTGACGGAGATGTAATACGTCTCGCCGAGTGCGGAATAGGCGGCGGCATAGCTCGGGTCGAGCGCGATCGCCCGCCGTAGCAACTCGCGCGCCTCCACGATGTTCGCACGCTCTGGACGTAACACTGCAGGCCGCGCACGCAGCACATAGTCGTAAGCGTCGAGATTGACGGTTGGCTTCGCAAACACCCGGCGCTGTTCGGCCTGCGAAACGCGGATCGCCAAAGCCCCGGCAATTTGCGTCGTAATCTTGTCCTGCAAGACAAAAAGATCCGCCAGCGCTTCGTCGAAGCTGGCGGACCATAGTACCTGCCCGCTGGCATCGACGAGCTGCGCGTTCACACGCACACGATCACCGGCCTGAAGCACGCTGCCTTCGACCTGATAGCGCACCGCGAGATTGCGCGCGATGTCCATCGGGATTGCAGGTTTTCCCTTGTAAGGAAGGACGGCGTTCCATGACATCACGGTGAGCGAGGAAAACCGGCCGAGCGCGTTGATGACGTCCTGCGTCAGTCCGTCGACGAAATAGCCGCGGGTCGCGTCGTCGCCGCGATTGACAAATGGAAGTACCGCAATCGCTGGCTTCGCGGCGACACCGCCGGTCTTGTCGCCAAGACCGGCGTACAACACGCCCGCGACAAGCAAGACGGCGGCGGCGAGCGCAGCGAAGACGATGCCACGCACGATTGGGCCGAGCCTGCGCGGTTGCGCTGTGTCACCGGAGGCGGGCGGAACCGGCGCGACCTCGGCCTGGTGCTGACCGTTCCGTCCGTCCGCGGAGACGTCGGATTCAAATCGATAGCCGCGGCGTGGAATGGTCTTGATCAGGCGCGGCCCGTCGTTGCTGAGCGCGCGCCGCAGCTCGCCGACGCTCTGCACCAACACGTCATCGGTAACGGCAAGATTAGGCCAGACGGCAGCGAAAAGCTCGTCTTTCGGGACGAGCCTGCCGTGGTTCTCGACAAGGCAATGCAGCACCGCAAAAGTCTTCGGCCGCAGCGTAACTTCCTTACCGTCCAAAAGAAGGCAGCCGCGGTCGAGATCGAGGACATAACGTTCGAACCGGAGCCGCCGGGCCGGTGCCTGGACCGGAGAATCGACGTCGTGAGCGGTCATTTGCACACAAATTCAGTTTCCACTGCCGACGTTAACACAAACAACGCGATGCGATCTCGCGGCATGGCGAGACGTCGCAAAACGTCCGTTAGCGACCAGGCGGGCTGACGCCGGCGCCGCCGATGCGACGCCGGCGTTATTGTCCTAAGCCAGCGCCTTCTTGACGCGATCCGGCGTCATCGGCGTCTCGCGCAGGCGCTTTCCGGTCAAGGCCGCAAAAGCGTTGTTGATGGCCGGCGCCATCAGCGGCGTCGCCATCTGCCCCGCGCCAGTCGGAGGATTGTCGGTCGCCACGACTTCGATGTGCATCTGCGGAATGTCGCGCATGCGCATGACTTGATAGTCGTAGAAATTCGACTGCTCGATGGCACCGTCCTTGATCGTGATGCGTTCGGTCAGCGCCATGCCGAGACCGTAGACGATGCTGCTTTCCGTCTGCGCGATCACGTTGTCCGGCTGCACCGGCGTCCCGCAATCGATCGCACACCAGAAGTTATGCGCCTTGATTTCACCGGTTGCGCGGTTCAACGAAATTTCCGCGATGCCGGCGAGCAGCGAGTCCGAGTAGTCGATGAAGGCAAAGCCGAGCGCGCGGCCGTCAGCCGGCTTCTTGCCCCAGTTCGCCATCGCCGCCACACGCTCGACCACAGCGCGGCCACGCGGCGTGTTCTTGAGCAATTCCAGCCGCAGCTTTACCGGGTCGATACCGCGCTTGAGCGCGATCTCGTCGAGGAAGGCCTCGGCCACGAACTTGTTGGCGGTAAAGCCGATGCCGCGCAACGACGACGTTCGCACGCCGGTATCGCGGAAGATCTGGCCGCAATACTGGTTGGCGATGTCGTAGGTGCGCATTTCAACGCCGAGCATCAGGATGAAGTCCTTCTGCCCGGCGAACTTGTAGCGCACCGGGTCCTGATACGGCGTCACGCGGTCGCCGGCGAGACGCTGGTGCCAGGCCACGATCTTGCCTGACTGGTCGAGCCCCGCGCGCAGGTAATGCGCCGTGATCGGGCGCAGGCGGCCGTTGTGAACGTCGTCCTCGCGCGTCCACATCATCTTGACCGGGCGTTTCGCTTCCTTCGAGAGCAGCACGGCATCGACGATGAACTCCTCGTCGCGGTGGCCGCGCCGGCCGAAGCCGCCGCCCATCAGCGTGTAATGCAGCTTCACTTTGTCGCGCGAGATGCCGAGTGCCTTGGCGGGCGCGTCGACCGCCAGAGTCTGGCTCTGCGAACCGCACCACACTTCGACGGAGTCGCCGCTCGGCGAAACCGAAGCAACCGCGTTCAACGGCTCCATCTGTGCGTGATAGGCATAGTCGCAGCGATACTCGGCCTCCATCGTGGTTGCCGCCTTGGCCAGTTCGCCCGCCGCGTCGCCTTGCTTGAACCAGTCCTTGGTGACGGGGACATTGAGATTGCGGGCATCGGCGGCGAAAGCCTCCATGCCCTTCTCGCTGTCGAAGCCCCAGGCGGTGCCGGTGCGATGCCATGTGATCGAGCGCTCGACCGCTTCCTTCCCTGAGAAGGCGGCCCATGACGTGCTCGCCAGCACGCCGATACCGTACGGCAGGCGCACCGTGGAGATGACGCCGGGGACCGCCTTCACTTTGGCTTCGTCGAACGTGTCGGGCGTGCCGCCTTCGACCGGCGAGCGCACGATGGCACCGTAGATCATGTCCGGCGGTTGCACGTCGATCGAGTATTGCGCCGTGCCATTGATCTTGTTCGGCACTTCGACCCGCAATACATCTTTGCCGACCAGCCGGAAGTCTTTGGCCTTCTTGAGCTGCTCCGGCTTGATCGCCGGCGCCGTTGCCGGCACTTCGGCGAACGCGGCGATTTCGCCGTAACTCATTTTGCGGTTCGATTTGGCGTGAACGACCATGCTTGGTTGCGTGGTCAGTTCCTCGACCGGTACGTTCCAGTGCCTGGCGGCGTTATCGAGCAGCACGCGCCGCACCTGCGCACCGAACGTGCGCAGCGGTTTGTAATATGAGCGCACCGCGTTGCTGCCGGCGGTATACATCAGTCCGCCGAAGCCGGGATTGCCGTAAATCTTCTCGATCACCGGCGCCGGCACGACACGCACCTTGCTCCAGTCCGCGTCGAGTTCTTCGGCGAGGATCAGCGGCAGCGAGGTCATCGACCCCTGCCCCATCTCGGTTGCCGGCGACATGATGTAGATGGTGCCGTCGGATTCAATGCTGGCCCACGGCGTCAGCGCCTTGCCGTTGATTGCAGCGGCCGGTGTCGCGGCCTCGGCCATCCGGTCACCGAACGCGAAGGCGAAACTGAGGCCGGCGGCGCCGATCATGAAGCGGCGGCGCGACAGTTCGAATTGGCTTGGGGCAAAAATCTTGTTCATGGCTCAGGCCTCCCGCGCAGCGCGTTCGACCGCGCGCAAGATGCGCGCATAGGTGCCGCAACGGCAGATGTGCGCGCTCATGTGCTCGACGATCTCGTCGTGGGTGGGATGCGGCTTCTGCTTCAACAGGTCCGCCGCGCTCATGATCTGGCCCGACTGGCAATAGCCGCACTGCGGCACTTTTTCCGCCAGCCATGCCTTCTGCACCGGATGGGAAGAATCCTCCGAAAGACCCTCGATGGTCGTGACCGACTTGCCGGACACTTCGCTCACCTGGGTCTGGCACGAGAACGCTCGCTTGCCGTCGATGTGCACCATGCATGCGCCGCATAGACCGGCGCCGCAGCCGAATTTCGTTCCGCTCAACTTGAGCCCTTCGCGGATCACCCAGAGAAGCGGCGTTGCGGGTGGCGCGTCGGTGGACGCGGTTTTACCGTTGACGGTGAATTGGATCATCATCCCCTCCAAACTTTCCGCGACACTGCCTGCCGGGAAAGTTGAAAGGCTAACGAGGTGCCGTGCCGGCCTCCATAGCCCCAACGCGTGGGTCGCAAATAATTTACCGGGTGGGCAGAGAGTGGCCGGGTCGGCCAACCGACTCGTCCGATCACGCTCGCGTTTTTTTAAAAGCTCCCGGAACCAGGGAGGCTCGCTTGCGTTGTGTGGTCAAGGGGATGTCCAGCCTTGTGGAACTATCTAATATCGTTGACATTTTTAGGTTTCGTCCTTGCCGTACGCGCGCCGTGGGTACAGTATGGCCTGTGCGCCCGACGGGGCGGAACGGTTAAGCCATGAGCCTGAATGAACTGACGTCCGTCGTCCCGCCTTCTCCCTTCGCTTTGCGACCGCGCAACAACGCAGCCGCCCTCAATCACCCTCCCGAATTCATCGACATGTTGCCGGTCGCGATTTACGCGTGCGACGCGCGCGGCCGCGTCTTGTGGTTCAATCGCCGCGCCGTCGAATTATGGGGCCGTGCACCCCGCATCGGCGACGACACCGAATTGTTCTGCGGATCGCACAAACTCTATTTCGGCGGCCGGCTGATCGGCCGCGAAGAGACTCCGATGGCCATCGTGCTGCGGACCGGCAATCCCGCGCACGGCCTCGAAGGCATCGTCGAGCGCCCGGACGGCTCGCGTATCTGGGCGACCGTGCATATCGATCCGATCAAGAATGAGGCCGGAAAACTCCTCGGCGCGATCAACTGTTTCCACGACACGACGGCAGCGCACGAAGCACAGGCCGCGCTGCAAGAGCATCAGAAAAATCTGGAAGACTTTTTCGACAACGCCGCCGTCGGCCTGCATCTCGTCGGCCCCGACGGAACGATCCTGCGCGCCAATAAGGCCGAGCTCGATTTGCTCGGCTACGAGGCGTCGGAATACATCGGGCGCAACATCCAGGACTTCCACGCCGACGAGCCGGTGATCAACGATATCCTGTGCCGGCTCACCGGCGGCCAGCACCTCGATAAATATCCGGCTCGCCTGCGAGCCAAAGACGGCGGCATCCGCGACGTGCTGATCACGTCCAGCGTGCAATTCCATGATGGAAAATTCATCAACACGCGCTGCATCACGCTTGACGTGAGCGCGTGGAAGAAGGCGAACGAACAGATCGAGGAACAGCACCAGCGTTTTGGCGCGACTTACGAGCATGCCGAAATCGGCATCACCGAAGTCGATGCCGAAGGCCGGCGCCTGCGCGTCAATAAAGCGGCATGCGCGATCCTGGGCCGCTCACGCGAGGAACTCATCGGCGACATGCCACTGTGTTTGTCGGCGCCGGGTGAGGATGACAGCGACCTCAAACAGCACCAAAAACTGGTGGCCGGCGAAATCGACCGCTATACCGCGCAGAACCGCTACACCCGCCCCGACGGCACTTTCGCCTGGCTCGACGTGATGTGCTCCGCCGTGCGCGACCAGGCCGGGCGCTTCCTTTATTCGGTGCGTGTGATGCAGGACATCACCGAACGCCGCCGCACGGATGAAAAACTGCGTGAAAGCGAGCACCGGTTCCGCGAATTGATTCAGGCTTTGCCGGCGGCCGTTTACACGACCGACACTGGGGGCCGTATCACTTACTACAATCAAGCCGCGATCGATCTGTCCGGGCGCCGTCCCGTGCTCGGCAGCGACAAGTGGTGTGTAACCTGGAAGCTGTACAATGCCGACGGCACCTTCCTGCCGCACGAGGAATGTCCGATGGCGGTGTCGCTCAAGGAAGGCCGTCCAGTGCGCGGCATTGAGGCGATTGCAGAACGACCGGACGGAACGCGGGTGCCCTTCATTCCCTATCCGACACCCTTGCGAGACGCCGACGGCGTCATAACCGGCGCCGTGAACATGCTGGTCGACGTAAGCGAGCGCAAGCAATCGGAAGTGAACCAGCGCGTGCTGCTCGACGAGTTGAATCACCGCGTCAAGAACAACATGCAAATGCTGCATTCGCTGCTCCGAACGGCGCAGCGCGAAACCGACGACGTGAACGCGCGCGCGGTGCTCGCCAATGCAACCGACCGCATCGGCGCCATGGCTGCCGCCCAGCAAGTGCTGTACCGGTCCGGCGCCGACCTTGGCTATGACGCGCGCCATTTCCTCACGGCGGTCTGCGACAGCGCCAAGACGATGTTGAGCAAGTCTATCAGTCTTAAAATTGCCGATTGTACCGATGACATGCTGTCCAACGACACCGCGATGCCGCTGGCGCTGATCATCCACGAATTAATCATCAATGCCGCCAAGCACGGCCTCAACGGCCGCGATCAAGGCACCATCACCGTGGGCTTAACACGTGCCGGCGAATCATATGTTCTCACGGTCGAGGACGATGGGCCTGGCTTTGTGCTTGAGCAGGTGCGCAAGCGTTCATCCGGCCTCGGCCTCGTGTTCGGCCTGGCGCGTCAGCTCGGTGGAACGGTCAGGGTCGAAAAAGGCAGCGGCGCGCGCTGTGTCGTCGAGTTTGCCGAAAAGGGTCTGTAGCTGTGATTGGGGAATTTCTGCCGGCGGGGTCGAACCTTTCTTTCCAGCCCATCGGAAGTTTTGGTTTTCCTTCAGCAGTCTTTGCGACCGATGACCGGATGATTGCCCAGGACATGCCGAAAGATTTTCGCGTCCTGATCGTTGAGGACGATTATCTCGCCGCCTCCGAGGCGGAAGCCGTTCTCACCGAAGCCGGCATCGAAGTGGTGGGAATCGCGAGTTCAGCAGCCGAAGCCATAAGGCTCGGCCAGACGGCGCGGCCCAATCTTGCAATCATGGACATCCGGCTGACTGGAAGTCGCGACGGCGTGGATGCCGCGATCGAGTTGTTCCGGGAGCACGGCATCCGCTCGGTATTCGCGACCGCTCATCACGATTCCTACATCCGGACGCGCGCCGAACCGGCCGCGCCGCTCGGATGGCTGGCAAAGCCGTACACGACCAACGCGCTGATTGCGATCGTGCAAACGGCGGCAGCCGAACTCAAGAAATCGAAGTAAAACTGTCGCGGGCGGCCGCTCGGTCCACCGCTGGCGGCGGCAGGCCGCGGCGGCCGGGCCTTATTGGCCCCAGGCCTTGAAGGCTTCCTGAAACGCGCGCACGCCGGCCGGCCCTTTTTCCATAGCGAGGATGGCGCGCTTGCCGCTGGTGTAAACGATCGGAATGTCGAACCAGTCGCGCTCCTTGAGGAATTGCACGTTGCGCTGGACGTCGACATCGACCGCCGACAGTCCGATCAGGAAATAGCCATTGGTCACTTTCACCGATAGGCCGGCGAGCGGCACGCCGCGCGCCTGCTCCGCGGTCTTCATCAGCACGCCGGGAATATTGGCGATGCCTCCTTCGGAGAAGTCCGCCGGCAGCGTGAACATGATCTCGATGGTGTGGCTCGCCGGCAGCGCCTTGTCGGTGTTGCGTCGGAGCGACCACGTCATGCGCATGTGGCGTTCGGGGATTTCGACGTCGGCACGTATCGCAAGCTCCGGCGCCAGACCGGTGCCGGGCGACACCGTTTCGGTGCGCCAGATCGCGGAACCGACGTAACGCTTGCCTTGCGGATTGTTCGGATCCTCGTCGTAAAGCACGACCTTCTGCGCCACCGAGGCAGATGGCGACGTCGCCGGCTGCGACGGCGAAGGGCTTTCGCTGCTCGGCCCGACACGATCCGAAATCTTGGGCTGACCTTCAGGTGCCGCCTCGCGTTGCGCAGGCGCCGTTGCAGTCGACTGGCCGCGGAATGATGTCACGGCCGATTTGATCGCGCCGCGCTGCCAATAACCCGCGCCAGCGACACCGGCCACAACCAGAACGAGGATGAGGATGCGAACCAGCCCGCGATAGGAGCGTGCCGGGCGCGCGTAGGCTTCCGGCGCTTCATCGTCGAGCGGTGGCGGGGGCGGAGGCATTCTCGGCGAGGCCATCCGGCGCGAAACCGTTCCCTCGGCCGGCGTGCGCGGCTCAACAGGCGCGCGCGAAAGCTCTTCCGGCAACATTGGCGGCTTGATGAACGGCGGTGGGGGGCCGAAATCCTTTTCGATCCTGGCCGCAGGCCGCTCGGGGCGTACATGCTGCGACGGCTGCTCGGCCGGCACATGGTCGAGCGCGTCGCGCGCGGATTTGTTGGCATGCGCCGCGGCGCCGCCGAGATCCTCCGCTTCTGCCATCACCTCACGGAAATTGCGCAGGCCTTCGTCGCGCAATGACGACCGTTCGCCGTCTCGCGGGTCCGGCTCGGACTTCGGTTCAGACTCGGATTCGGGCGCGGGGTCGGGCTTTGGGTCGGCCTGGGGCGCGGGCGGCTCCGGCGGCGGCGATGCCGCCTCGCCGCGGGTTGCCTGCATTGCTTCCGCCTCGACCCGGCGGACTGCTTCCTCGAGCGCCAACCGCTCGCGCGTGATCTCGGATTCCTGCAGCGGCGGCACGGAACTGCGCAATTGCGCGACCAGCGCGGCGCGCGCGCGGTCGTACAACGTGCGGCGGTTCTCGCCGGTGTTCTTGTCGAGCCCGCCGACGGCGCGCGCGATGAGAGGATAATAGTCAGCCATCGGACTTCAGTATTAAACCGCTTCTGGGCATTTTTCGGTAGTTATTCGAACGGGTTCTTCATCAGGATCGTGTCTTCGCGCTCGGGACTCGTGGACAGCAGGGCGACCGGGCAGCCCACAAGCTCCTCGATGCGGCGCACGTATTTGATCGCCTGCGCTGGCAGTTCCGCCCACGAGCGCGCCTGCGCGGTGCGGTCCTTCCAGCCCTCGATCGTCTCGTAGATCGGCTCGACAGCCGCCTGCGCATGCTCCCCGGCGGGAAGGTAATCGATCTCGCGGCCGTCGAGACGATAGGCCACGCAGACCCTTATTTCATCGAATCCGTCGAGGATGTCGAGCTTGGTCAGCGCTAGCCCGTCGATGCCGCAGGTGCGCACGGTTTGTCGCACCAGGACCGCATCGAACCAGCCGCAGCGGCGCGG
>JBARCH010000388.1:0-8433 GCA_049793875.1 Pseudolabrys sp.
TGTGCGCGACCGACATGCTGGAAGCTTTCGGCTCCTGCCGCCTCTGCCTGATCGAGATCGAAGGCCGTAACGGCACGCCGGCATCCTGCACCACGCCCGTCGCCGAAGGCATTGTGGTCCATACAAATACCGAGCGGCTTCAGCGCATCCGCAAGGGCGTGATGGAGCTTTATGCGTCGGACCATTCTGTCACGTCGCTGGATCGCGCTGCGAAAGAAAACAAGTATGTCGATCTGCTCGACAACGTCGAGGAAGTCGGTCTCAAGGAAGTGCGGTACGGCTTCGACGGCGCACACCATCCGAACACGGGTGTCGACGACTCCAATCCCTATTTCATCTACGATCCCGCAAAGTGCATTGTTTGCTCGCGCTGCGTGCGCGCCTGCGAGGAAGTGCAGGGTACCTTCGCGTTGACGATCTCCGGCCGCGGCTTCGACTCGATCGTATCTGCCGGCATGAACGAGTCGTTCCTCGAATCCGAATGCGTGTCGTGCGGCGCCTGCGTGCAGGCTTGCCCGACCGGGTCGCTGATCGAGAAGAGTGTTCTCGCGGCGCAAAAAATCGACAAGCCGGCCGACCATTCCGTGGTCACGACCTGCGCCTATTGCGGCGTCGGCTGCTCGTTCAAGGCCGAGATGCATGGCGAAGAAGTCGTGCGCATGGTTCCCTACAGGGACGGCAAGGCCAATCGCGGCCACTCCTGCATCAAGGGCCGCTTCGCCTGGGGTTACGCCAATCACAAGGAACGCATCCTCAAGCCGATGATGCGCGACAAGATCACCGAGCCGTGGCGCGAGTGCACATGGGACGAGGCGATCGCGCGCGTTGCGACCGATTTCAAGCGGATTCAGGAAAAACACGGCCGCGGCGCCATCGGCGGAATCACGTCGTCGCGTTGCACCGACGAGGAAACCTTCCTGGTCCAGAAACTGGTGCGTGGCGGTTTCGGCAACAACAACGTGGATACCTGCGCCCGCGTCTGCCATTCGCCGACCGGCTATGGACTTGCCAACACGTTCGGCACGTCGGCTGGAACGCAGGATTTCGACTCGGTCGAGCATTGCGATGTGATGATCCTGATCGGCGCCAACCCCGTCGACGCGCATCCGGTGTTCGCCTCGCGCATGAAAAAGCGTTTGCGCGAAGGCGCCAAGATCATCGTCATCGATCCGCGTGCGACCGATCTGGTGCGCTCGGTGCATATCGAAGCGGCCTATCATCTGCCGATACTGCCCGGCACCAACGTCGCGATTCTGTCGGCGTTGGCGCACGTCATCGTCACGGAAGGCCTGGTTGACGAAAAATTTGTGCGCGAGCGCTGCGAATGGGACGCATTCGAGGATTGGGCGGAATTCGTCGCCGATGCGAAGAACAGCCCGGAGGCCGTCGCCAAAATCACGGGCGTGCCGGCAGAAAATATTCGCGCGGCGGCGCGGTTGTTCGCGACTGGCGGCAATGGAGCGATCTTCTACGGTCTTGGCGTCACCGAGCACAGTCAGGGTTCGACCGCGGTCATGGCGATCGCCAATCTCGCGATGGCGACCGGCAACATCGGCCGTCCCGGCGTCGGCGTTAATCCGCTGCGCGGCCAGAACAACGTGCAGGGCTCCTGCGACATGGGCTCATTTCCGCACGAACTGTCCGGCTACCGGCACATTGCGATCGACGCCACCCGGCAGATGTTCGAGAAGGACTGGGGCGTAACGCTCGACAAGGAGCCGGGCCTGCGCATCAACAACATGCTCGATGCGGCCTGCGACGGTACCTTCCGCGGCCTTTATATCCAGGGCGAGGACATTCTTCAGTCCGACCCCGATACCAAACATGTCGCGGCCGGCCTTGAGGCGATGGAATGCGTTGTCGTGCAGGATCTGTTCCTGAACGAGACCGCGAACTACGCGCACGTCTTTCTGCCGGGTTCGACGTTCCTGGAGAAGAACGGCACCTTTATCAATGCCGAGCGGCGGATTCAGCTCGTGCGCAAGGTAATGGAGCCGAAGAACGGTTACGAGGACTGGGAAGTTACCTGCCTCATCAGCAACGCCATGGGTTACCCCATGCGCTACGATCACCCATCGGAAATCATGGACGAGATCGCGCGACTGACTCCGACTTTTGCCGGTGTGTCGTTCAAGTTGCTCGAAGAGGTCGGTTCCGTGCAGTGGCCTTGCAACGAAAAGGCGCCGCTGGGCACGCCTGTCATGCATAGCGAGCAGTTTGTGCGCGGCAAGGGACGCTTCCTGGTTACCGAATATATCGCAACCGACGAAAAGGTCGGCCCGCGCTTCCCGTTGCTGCTCACAACCGGCCGCATCCTTACGCAGTACAATGTCGGCGCACAAACGCGGCGTACCGACAATGTTGTCTGGCATCCGGAGGACCGGCTTGAAATCCATCCGAACGATGCCGAATTGCGCGGCGTTCATGACGGCGACTGGGTCAAGCTGGCCAGCCGCTCCGGCGAAACCACGCTGCGCGCTTTGGTTACCGAACGCGTGGCGCCGGGCGTGGTTTACACGACGTTCCATCATCCCGACACGCAGGCGAACGTCGTGACGACGGACTTTACCGACTGGGCCACCAATTGCCCGGAATACAAATGCACCGCGGTACAGATTTCACCGTCGAATGGCCCGTCGCAATGGCAGGAAGACTATGCCGAGCAGACGCGCAGGAGCCGGCGGATCGCGCCGGCGGAGGCAGCGGAGTAGGCCTTGCCCGACCCGACCCGCCGCGTCGAACGCAAAGCCTGGCGTGCCGGAGGGCTCGTGGCCGGCGAGCGCATGATTCCGGAGGAAGCGGCCGTCGCCTTCACTTACAACGGATCGTCTTATGCGGTGATGATGGCGACGCCGCAGGATCTTGAGGATTTCGCGCTCGGCTTCAGCCTGACAGAGGGCATCGTCAAGTCAGCGGCTGAGGTCGAATCGCTGGAGATCATCGAGGAAGAACTCGGCGTCGAGTTGCGTATGCGGCTGACGGAGCCGCACGCGACCACGTTTCGCGACCGGCGCCGCTTTCTTGCCGGCCCGACCGGCTGCGGATTGTGCGGCATCGAATCGCTTGGCGAGGCGATGCGGTCGCCTAGGGTAATATCCGACGACAGCACGTTTGCACCCAAGGACATTATGGCCGCGCTCGATGCTCTCCACGGATTGCAGACGATCAATCAGACCACGCGCGCGGTTCATGCGGCTGCTTTCTATCGGCGAGGCGAAGGTATCGTTGCATTGCGCGAGGATGTCGGCCGCCATAACGCTCTCGACAAGCTTGCCGGCGCGCTGGCGCGCAAGGGCATCGACGGTCACGGCGGATTTGGACTGCTCACAAGCCGTCTCTCGGTCGAGTTGGTCCAGAAAGCCGCGGCAGTCGGCATTCCGATGCTGGCCGCGGTATCGGCACCTACGGCACTGGCGGTGCGCACGGCGGAAACCGCCGGCATCACGCTGATAGGCATTGCCCGTAACGATGGTTTCGAGATTTTCACGCATCCGCAACGCATCAAGGAAGAGCGGAACGTTCAGGAGCGGAACAAACATGTCCTCGCATAGCACCACCGACAAACTCGTCTATATGGCCAACCAGATCGGCACATTCTTCCTGACACAGGATGAATCGACGACGTCGGGCAAGATCGCCGAGCATATCAGGAAGTTCTGGGACCCCCGCATGCGCAAGCAGATTATTGCGCATCTCGACGCCGGCGGCGCAGGGCTCAATCCGAAATCACGGCAGGCCATCGAGTCGCTGCGAACGGATTCCTGAAACTCCGCCGATTTAAGCCGGAACAGTGCTTCTCCCTCATTCCCGCGGAAGCGGGAATCCGGTTCCTTGTGCTGCCACGTTGCACACGCGACGCCAGGCCGCGGCCAATGCGAGGCCGGGCCGTTTATCCGAAAAAATTTGACGGCGTTACTTCGACAAAATGTGCCGCGATGCGTGTTGCCGGTTTGGTCGGCAGAGTGCCTGAGCGTCCGCAGGAATGCCTAGCCTGAACGATTGCCATCCCACCGAATTTGCACAAGGTCATTGGCGTCGAGTTGGACCGCTGGCATGGTATGAATGACCACAATAACAAGCCGAGTGGAGTCCCAGGGAATGACCACGACCGTCGAGATTCTCGCAGCCGCGTTCAAGGAGGCCGGCACGCCTTTTATCGTCGGACATCCTGGCGGGGAGTCGGTCGAACTGATGGAAGCTGCGCGTCAGCGTCAGATGCGCTTTCTGCTGATGAAACAGGAAGTCGCGGGCGCCATGCTGGCGGCAACCTGGGGCGATCTCACCGGCAGTCCGGGTGTCTGCCTGTCCACGCGAGGGCCGGGCGCCACGAACATGGTCAACGGCGTCGCGCATGCGTTTCTCGACCGTTCACCGCTGATCGCGATCACCGATGCCTATTCGCGGCCGACTTATGAGACGGGTCTGCGTCAGCGGTTAAACCAGAATGCGATTTATGAGCCGATCGTAAAATGGAGCACGACCATCGACGCCAGGACCGTGCGCCAGCAGGTGCGCCGCGCGATGCGTACGGCGACCGGCGCGCCTCCCGGCCCGGTGCATTTTGAATTTCCGCAGAGCGAAACGACAAAAGAGGCGGGTGAATACCTGGCCGAGCCGCCGCTGGTGCCGAACTGGATCGTGCCGGGACCGGACCGCGCCGATCTGAAGCCCGCGCTCGACATGCTCAACCGCGCCAGGCGGCCGATCCTGATTGCGGGCCTCGGCGTTTATTGGTGCAAGGCGTCGGCGGAGTTCGTGCAGTTCGCCGAACGGCTCGGCGCGCCGGTGCTCACGACAACCAAATGCAAGGGCATGATTCCCGAAGACCATCCGTTGCGCGCTGGCTGCATCATCGGCGGCCTGATCGAGCGCAAGCTGGTGATGGAATCCGACCTTATCGTCACCATCGGTCTCGACGCGGTGGAATTGCAGCCGAAGCCGTGGCCCTACAAGTTGCCGGTGCTGGCGCTGTCATCGGTCCCGAGCGTGGATGCGCTGGTGCCGGCGGACCCCGAAATCATCGGCGATCTGAAGCCACTCCTCGGCGCTCTCGCCAAATGGGCACCCGAAGGCACGAACTGGGGCGAAAAGGCCGCGCGCGCGTTTCGCGACGAGGTTCGCGATGCGCTCAATACGCCGAGCACGGGACTTTCGCCGCAGCGTGCGATGGAAGTGGCGCGCGGCGTGCTCCCGCGCAATACCATTGCGACATGCGATGCTGGCGCGAGCCGGCTGCTCGTCGTGCAGAAATGGGAATCGTACGGGCCGCGCGAGTTTTTAACCTCCAATGGCCTCGCCTCGATGGGCTATGCCGTGCCGGGCGCGCTGGCCGCGCGGATGGTGTTCAAGGATCGGCCGGTGGTCGCTTTCACGGGCGACGGCGGGTTTCTGATGACGATTGCGGAATTGCAGACCGCACAGCGTGAAGGCCTGCCAATTATTGTGCTGGTGCTTGACGACCGCGAGATCGGACTCATCCGCGTCAAGCAAGAGATCAAGGGCATTCCGCTGAACGGCGTGCAGATCGGCGGTGTCGATTGGGAAAAGCTGGCGCAGGCTTTCGGCGCGGACGGCATCGTCGTGGAAACCGAGCAGGCGTTGAGCAACGCCTTCGCGGCGGCGCTGAAGTCCGGCCGTACGACGGTGATCGCGGCGCGCATCGATCCGTCGGGCTACGTGGCGCAGTTCAACGCGTTGCGCGAACTCTGAGTGTTACGCGTTGCGCAGTCCTTCGCGGATGCCTGTGGTCCAATTCGAGGCGGCGGCCGCCAGGAAGCCGATGTCGGACTGCGTCGTGATGAACTGGCAACCGCGCCGGATGATCTCGACCTGACGCTCGACATTGCGGTTGCCGCCGCAGCCGGCGAATTTTCCATGCTTGCGGCAGGCGGCAATGACGCGCTCCTGTGCGTCGATAATGGCCGGATCGTCGAACTTTCCGGGCTTGCCCATATTGGCGAGCAGGTCGTTGCTGCCGAGATGGATCACGTCGATGCCGTCCGTCGTAGCGATCGCTTCGACGTTCTCGAGGCCTTCCACCGTTTCGACCATGCAGACCAAAAGGCAGTTGTCGTTGAGCTGCGGCACGCTCGTTGTCAGCGGCACCGAACGATAGTCGAACTGCGGATAGCCGCCGGACACCGAGCGTTTGCCGATTGGCGTAAATTTGCAAACGTCCACCGCCTTGCGCGCCTGCGCCGCGGTGTTGACGTCCGGATAGACGATACCCATGGCGCCGTTGTCGAGCATCAACGAGACGTCGGGATCGTCGATGCCGCGCACGCGCACCAGTGGCGCGATGCCGCATGACATCGCGGTGCTGACGATGTGGCCGATGGTTTCGATGTTGAACATCGAATGCTGACAATCGATGAAGATGAAATCGTGTCCGGTCGCCTTGGCCACGCGCGCGACGTCGCCGGAGCGGCCGAGCCGCACCGGCATGCCGAGCGCCACGCCGCCCGCCTTCATGCGTTCCTTCACCGGATTGACGAGTTGCTCGGCGGCCATGACGTGCTCCGATTGTGACGTGAAGCGTCAGGCGACGCGTCCGAGCGGCTCGCGGCCTTCCAGGGCTTCGAACAGCTGCTGCGCAACCAGCATGGAACTGCGCACCTGCGTCTCGTAGGTGCCGGCAGCGGCATGCGGCGTCGAAACGACCGTCGGCAGCCCGACCAGCGGATTTGCCGTGGTTGGCGGCTCCTGCTCGAAAACGTCGAGGCCGGCGCCAAACAGGCGGCCGGCTTTAATGGCTTCATACAACGCACGCTCGTCGACGATGCCGCCGCGCGCCGCGTTCACCACGATCGCGGTCGGTTTCATCAGCGCGAGCGCCGCGGCATTGATCATGCCCCGGCTTTCCGCGGTGAGGGGCAGATGCAGCGTCAGAATGTCGAGGTGCGGGAGCATTTCGGCAAGCGAGCCGACGCGTTGATGCGGAACGTCGGGCAGGGCGTCCGGCGCAACATAAGGATCGTAAGCCATGATGCGCGCATTAAAGGCACCGTGCCATTTGCGGGCGACGCGCGTGCCGATATTGCCGATGCCGACGATACCGACCGTCTTCTCCCAGGATTCCATGCCGAGGAAATCGGCACGCTCAACCACTGCGCCGGAGCGGATTTGATTGTCGAATTCCGCGACCCGCCGCCCGACCGTCAGCGCCAGCGTGAGCGCGTGTTCGGCGACGGCCTCGCTGTTGACGCCGGGCGTGCGGCAAACGGTGATGCCGCGCGCCTTCGCCGCCGCGAGGTCGATGTTGTCGAGGCCGACGCCCTGCTTCGAGATCACGCGCAGCTTCTTGGCACGCGCAATGTCGTCGGCCTTGATCTTCGACGATCGCACCATGATGCCGTCGGCATCCTCGTGCCAATTCTTCGCACGCGGGTCGTTCAGCCGAATGACTTCGGCCCGTTGCTCCGCGTATTCGACCCCAGCCGGGTGAAAAGAGTCGAGCACATAGATCTTCATTCGCTGGCTCCTTGCCGCATTTGCGCAGAACTTGGTTCGCTTACGAAGCTCAACTGCCTTTGAGTTCGTGTGATTCCGGCATGTACATGTCTTTCCACGACGCGGGCAGCCGCTTCATGGTGCCGACCTTGTGCATGAATTCAGCGTAAGTCATCGAGTGTTGCGGTGTCGTCGTCCAGACATTCTCCGGATCGGCGACGATCTTGGTCATTTCCTCGACGGTGCTGCGTTTTTCGTTGGCGGCCTTGATGTAGATTTTCGCCGCGTCGGCATGATTCTTGGTGATGAATTCTTCCGCCTCGGTGAGTGCGCCGTACACTGCCTGCGTCACCTTCGGATTGGCGTCGCGGAACTTCTTCGACATGATGAGGGTGCCGTTGGTAGTCGGGCCGCCCAGCGTATCGTAGGAACTGAGCACCTTGTGCACGCCGCTGGTCGCCAACTCGTAGTAATAGAACGGCGCGACGGCGTAGTGGCTGTTGATCTCGTTTGCCTTCGACATCACCGCCGCGGCTGCGTCGGGATGCGAGCGTGTGATCGTGAACGAATCCAGCTTGGCGTAGCTCGCCTGGCCCCATTCCTTGGCGGCGGCCATTTGCAGGCAGATAGCCTGGCTTGAAACCTTCACCGCCGGCAGCGCGATCTTGTCGTGCTCGTTGAAGTCCTTGATCGTCTTGATCGCCGGACGGTTGGTTACGAGGATGTAAGGCATCGACTGGACCGCGCAGAGCGCGCGCACTTCGTTGGCCGTGCCCGCGGTCTTGTCCCAGAGGGTGGCGAGGCCCGGCACGCCCGTAACGCCGAAATGCATCTGGCCGCTCAACAATGCGTCGATCAGCGACTGCGTGCCGCCCAGCCGCTTGTAGTCCGGCGCGAGCGAGGGGATGCCGAGCTTCTGGGCGTGTTTCTGCACGAGCTTAAGCTCGTTCATCACCATCAACGGCAGATAAGGCAGGCCGTATT
>JBARCH010000389.1:0-3240 GCA_049793875.1 Pseudolabrys sp.
ATCATCCGGCTGCGCAGATCGGCGACACGATCGCCGACCCGCTGCCGCCGCTGGAATACGGCCGCATCGCCGCGCAGTCGGCGAAGCAGGTGATCGTACAGAAGGTGCGCGAGGCCGAGCGCGACCGGCAATATTCCGAATACAAGGATCGAATCGGCGAAATCGTCAACGGTGTCGTCAAGCGCGTGGAGTACGGCAACGTCGTCGTCGATCTCGGCCGCGGCGAGGCCATCGTGCGCCGCGACGAGATGCTGCCGCGCGAAGTGTTTCGCAACGGCGACCGCATTCGCGCCTATATCTACGATGTACGCCGCGAAGTGCGCGGCCCGCAGATTTTCCTGTCGCGGACGCATCCGCAATTCACCGCCAAGCTGTTCGCGCAGGAAGTGCCGGAAATCTATGACGGCATCGTCGAAGTGAAAGCGGTCGCGCGTGACCCCGGTTCGCGCGCCAAAATAGCGGTGATTTCACGCGATTCCTCCGTCGACCCGGTTGGCGCCTGCGTCGGCATGCGCGGCTCGCGCGTGCAGGCGGTGGTGACCGAGTTGCAGGGCGAGAAGATCGACATCATTCCGTGGTCGCCTGACGTCGCGACTTTCGTGGTGAACGCGCTGGCGCCGGCCGAAGTCGCCAAGGTCGTGCTCGACGAAGACAAGGAGCGCATCGAGGTCGTCGTGCCAGATCAGCAGCTTTCGCTCGCGATCGGGCGGCGCGGCCAGAACGTGCGCCTTGCCTCGCAGCTCACCGGCTGGGACATCGACATTCTGACCGAGCAGGAAGAATCGGAGCGCCGCCAGGCGGAGTTCGAGAGTCGCACCAAGGTTTTCGTCGAGGCGCTCAATCTCGACGAAGTCGTCGGGCAGTTGCTTGCTTCCGAAGGATTCGGTTCGATCGAGGAACTCGCATTGGTCGATCTCAAGGAACTCGCCGGCATCGAAGGCTTCGACGAAGACACGGCGCGCGAGTTGCAGGATCGTGCGAAGGAATACGTCGACAAGCAGGAAGCCGAGCTCGACGCCAAGCGCATAGAGCTGGGCGTGGAAGACGCGGTCAGGGATGTGCCCGGCGTCACCACCAAGATGATGGTCGCCTTCGGCGAAAACGGCGTGAAGACGATCGAGGACCTCGCCGGCTGCGCCACCGACGATCTCACCGGCTGGGTCGAGCGCAAGGACGGCGAGTCCAAGCGCGAGCCCGGTATTCTCGACGGTTTCGAGATGTCGCGCGAGGAAGCTGAAGCCATGATCATGCAGGCGCGCGTCAAGGCCGGCTGGGTCACCGAGGCCGAACTCGCGCCGCCGGCAGCAGCAGAAGAAACGCCGGCGGAAGCTCCGGCATCCACCTGAGTGAGAGTTTGACCGAACGCATGCTGGCAGCAGCGCAAGATCACGAGCTTGATCGCGGAACGTCGAGTGTCGCTCCCGGCACGGAGCGGCACTGCGCGCTGTCGCGCACGCTAAAGCCTGTCGAGGAAATGATCCGCTTCGTGGTCGGGCCGAACGGCGAAACGGTGCCGGACGTCAAACGTAAATTGCCGGGCCGCGGCATCTGGATCACCGGCAGCCGCGCCGCGATCGAGGAAGCGACCAAGCAAAACGTCTTTGCCCGCGGCTTCAGGCGAGCGGTGCGCGTGCCCGCCGATCTGGCCGCTGCGACCGAAAGGCTGCTTGAGCGCGCGGCGCTCGATGCGCTGGCGATCGCCGGCAAATCCGGCAGCGTCGTGGCCGGATTTTCCAAGGTTGAAACGGCGATCAACCGCGGCGAAGCGATCGCGCTGATCCACGCGGCCGAGGCCGCCGACGACGGCAAACGGAAGCTCGACGGGGTTTTGCGCCGCGGCGGAACCGAAAAAACACAGGAAATGCCTGTCGTTGCAGCATTTAGCGGCGCCCAATTGGATTTGGCATTGAACCGCCCAAATGTGGTACATGCTGCCCTGCTTGCCGGGCCTGTGAGCGAGACCTTCCTCGCCAGGGCCATGCGATTGCACCGCTTTACGACCGGCTCTGCGGGTGACGAGGCCCAAACCAACGCGCCCCATGACGGCGTTCGAGGACTTGAGACCATAAATGAGTGAAACGAAGACCCCAGGTGACAAGAAGCTGAGCGTTTCAGGCAAGCTGACGCTCAAGCCGCGCACGGAAACGGGCGTGGTTCGCCAGAGCTTCAGTCACGGCCGCAGCAAGCAAGTGGTGGTCGAGAAGGTCAAACGCCGCAGCGTCGGCGGAGCGAGCGAAGCCAAGGCCGAACCCGCGCCCGTAGAAACGCCGGCACCGCGTCCGACCGTCGCCAGAAGCCCTGCGCCCGCCGCGGCGCCATCTTCGGCCGACTCCCCGAAGACGTCCGGCGTCGTCCTGCGCACACTCACCGAAGAAGAGCGGGCCGCCCGCGCTCACGCGCTCGCCGATTCCCGCGTGCGCGAAGCCGAAGAACGCAAGATCGCGGAAGAAGCCGCGCGCCGCCGCGTCGCCCGTGAAAGCACGGATCAAACCGAACGCCAGGCCGCCGAGGCGCGCAAGCGCGAGGAAGAGGATCGCCGCAAGCACGACGAGGAAACCAGGCGCAAAGCCGGTGAAGTCGCCAAGAAGCGTTTCGGCGAAGACGATACGACACGCAAGCCTGCCGCACGTCTGACGATCGAAGCTGAAGAGGAAGAAGCGCCGCGCCCACGCCGTCCCGGCGCCGTACGTCCGGCTCCGCCGGCACGGCCTTCACCACGCGTCGGCGCCGAAAAGCAACGCGGACGCCTGACCCTGGTTACCGCCTTGCGCGCAGACGAAGTGCGCGAACGCTCCGTCGCTTCGTTCCGCCGCCGTACTCAACGTCTCAAGGGCCAGAGCTCGAACGAGCCGAAGGAAAAGCTCGTGCGCGAGGTTACGATCCCTGAGGCTATTTCCATCCAGGATCTCGCGAACCGCATGTCGGAACGTGCGGTCGACGTCATTCGTCTGCTGATGAAGCAGGGACAGATGGCGACGATCAACGACGTTATCGACGCCGACACCGCGCAACTCATCGCCGAAGAATTGGGCCACACCGTCCGCCGCGTGGCGGAGGCCGACGTTGAAGAAGGTCTTTTCGATACTTCCGACGATCCGGGACAGACCGAGCCCCGCGCGCCGGTGGTTACCGTCATGGGGCACGTCGACCACGGCAAGACATCGCTGCTCGACGCCATCCGTTCGGCCGACGTCGTGTCCGGCGAAGCGGGCGGTATCACGCAACATATCGGCGCCTATC
>JBARCH010000390.1:0-25836 GCA_049793875.1 Pseudolabrys sp.
GCCGGCACTCGGTGTCGTCACATCGACGATCCAGAACAATCAGATGGCCAAGCTGGTGAAGCAGCAGCCGGACCGTTTCATGGCGATCGGCACGTTGCCGATGCAAGCGCCGGAAGAGGCGGCCAAGGAGTTGCGCCGCATCGTCAAGACGCTCGATATGCGCGGTGCGATGTTCGCCTCCAATATCATGGGCAAGAATCTCGACGATCCAAGCTTCGCGCCGTTGTGGGCTGCGGCTGAGGAGCTTGACGCCTTCATCTTCATCCATCCGAATAACATCGCAGGTGCCGATCGGTTGAAGTCGTATTACCTCGCCAACCTGATCGGCAATCCGCTCGACACCACGATTGCCGCCGCCTGTCTGATTTTCGGCGGCGTGATGGATCGTCATCCGAAGTTGAAAATATGTCTCGCGCACGGCGGCGGCTTTGTGCCGTATCAGGCGGCGCGCTGGACGCACGGCTGGGAAGTGCGGCCCGAGCCGAAGAAGAACGTGCCGAACAAGCCAACCGAGATCATCCGTCGCTTCTATTACGACACCATCCTGCATTCGAAAGAAACACTGGAGTTCATGATCGAGCGCACCGGTGCGGAGCGCGTCGTCCTCGGCAGCGATTATCCTTACGACATGGGTATGATGGATTGCGTCGCGCATGTGCGTTCGCTGTCGATCTCGGATGCCGATAAGACAGGCATTCTCACCACGCGTCCCGAGCAGTTGCTCACCGTCAAGAAGTAATCGTCATGGATGCCAAAACGCCGAAACGAATCGTCACCGCGGCCGTTGCAGGCTTCATCGCCGATGCGATGATCAAGGTGAGCGTGCCACCAGCCGACGCGGCCACGATCGCCGAGTTGATGCTGGAAGCGGATTTGATTGGCGCCGATGCGCACGGCGTGTTCCGGTTGCCGCAATATATTCAGCGGCTGAAACTCGGCTCGACCAATCCGCGCCCAAACATCACAGTCAAGCGCACAGCGCCCGCGACCGCGCTGATCGAGGGCGACAACGGCATGGGGCATCTTGTCGTGGCCCGCACCGCCGAGATCGCCATAGAGATGGCGCGTGAAAACGGCATCGGCTGGGCTGGCTGCCGCATGTCGGGACACGCCGGTGCTGCGGGTGTCTATGCTGCGCTACCGTTGAAAGCCGGCATGATCGGCATGTATTCGGCGGTCGCCAACGCGAACCACATGCCGCTGGCGGGGGGTGCCGAGCCATTGCTTGGCACAAACCCGCTGGCCATAGCGATTCCCGCGGGCGAGGAGCCGCCGCTGGTGCTCGACATCGCTACGTCGATCGTTTCGTATGGCACGATCAAGAACCACCGTCTGCAGAACAAGCCGCTGCAAGACGATTGGATGATCGATCCAAAGACCGGCGAAGCCATCACCGATCCGCACAAGAGTGCGCAGGCCCTGCTGTTGCCGATGGCCGGCTACAAGGGTGCGGGACTGGCGCTGATGCTGGGCGTGCTTGCGGGTACGCTTAACGGTGCGTTGTTCGGGCGCGATTGCGTCGACTTCAATGCCGAGCCCGACAGGGTCACGAATACGGGGCAATTCGTGATGGCGCTCGATCCGTCGCGCTTCCAGCCGCTCGACCAGTTCAAGGCGGAAGTGGACCGCCACATCCGTTCGCTGCGCGACACCAAAGCACTCCCGGGCGAGAGCGTCCGCCTGCCGGGTGAGCAGCGTGCGGTGCGCCGTGCCGACCGCTTGCAAAACGGTCTCGCGCTGCCGCCGGAACTGCTGGTGCAGCTTGACAAGCTGGCGGCGGAGCTTTCAATCAAGCCGCTGCAGGATCGCTGACGTCTCAGGTTTCATTACCGGCGTGACCCGGCACCGCGGATGCGCGGGGCAAGCCCGCGCATCCCTGAACCTCGCGAGCGAACCCGCGCCTACTTCTTTTTCACCCCCGCGCGTTCGACGATCTCTTTCCAGACCGGGATCTCGCGCACCATGCGCGCGTGCAAGGCCTCGGGGCCTTCGTATTTCACCTGGAAGCCCGCCTTGAGCATCTTTTCCTTGACGTCGGGCTTTTGCAGGATGACGCGCGTTTCGTCAGCGAGACGTTTCACGATTGCGTCGGGCGTTCCTGCCGGCGCCAGCAGCACCTGCGATGTTTCGACGACGGCGTTGGGGATGCCGGCTTCCGCCATTGTCGGCACGTTCGGGAGGTCATGCCATTTTTCGGCGCCGGTCTGCACCAGTGCGATGAGTTGGCCGGCCTGGATAAAGCTGACCAGGTTGGCGATGCTCACCGAGGCGATGTCCGTGGTTCCGGCAAGTGCGGCCTGCAGCGATGGTGCCGCACCTGCGAAGGGAACGTGCGTCATCTGGATGCCCGCACGCAGCTTCAGCAATTCGACCGCCAACTGCGACACGCTCCCGACGCCTGCGGTGGCGTAGGTCAGCTTGCCGGGATTGGCTTTCGCCTTTGCGATCAGGTCGGCCACGTTCTTGATGCCGGAGGCGGGCCGGGTAATGAGCGCGTTGGGAGCGGCACCGAGATAGGCGATCGGCGCGAAATCCTTGAGCGGGTCGTAGGCGGTTTTGGTGACGCTCGGGTTGATCTCCACCACGCCGGTAACGCACACCAGCGTGTAGCCGTCGGGCTTGGCGCGCGCGCCAACCGTCAATCCGATGTTGCCGACCGCGCCGGGCCTGTTTTCAACGATGACGCTCTGGCCGAGCTTGGGCGCCAATTCCGCCGCCAACAGCCGGCCAAGCAAGTCATTCGGTCCGCCGGGCGGGAACGGCACGATGATTGTGATTGTGTGTTCCGGCCATTCGGCGCGCGCATCGCTTGCCGCCAGCACGGCAACCATCGCGAACGCCGCCAACAGCGTGCGGACGGCAATCATTCCGATCTTTCGATATGTGTTCATTTTTGCGTTTCTTTCCCTGTGCGCGGGGGTTTTTGTTGGAATTTGATCCGGGCTTGAAGCGTAACGAAGCGACACGGATCGCACCAGCGTCAATGGCGCAGATCAGGCCGCCGCTTGCACGTCGTCCGGGTCGAGCGGGAGTTTCACCGGCTGCTTGCGCTTGGCGGAAAGGTCGAGCGCCTTCGTCAGCATCAGATTGCGGTGCGCTTCCTCAACTGTCGCGGCCGGCGTCGGCAGGCCGAGCGCGACGCGGTTGAGCCAGCTCACGGTTTCATCCGCCATCGGCCCGCGCAGTTCGCCGAGCGCCATGTCGCCGGGAGGATAACTGCCCATGAAATCGACGAGCCGCGTCGCATCGGGATTGTAACCCTCCGACTGCGCTTTCGAGACCGCGAGCACGATGTCGCGATGGGTGTCGTCGATGGTGAGCACGCCGGTGGTGCCGACGATGCCGACTTCGAGCGAATACACCGCGCCCGGCCAGGTGACCGGCAGAGCCCAGGAAATGTTGAGATGATAGACGGTGCCGTCGTCGAACATGATCATGCCGGCGGTGGCGTCGATGCCCTTGTAGGAAGGGCCCAGCACCTTGTCGATCGAGCGCGCGTAGCACTCGACCGGCTTCTTGCCGTCAAGGCACCACATGCAGATATCGAGCGCATGCGTGCCGGAAATCACCATCGGCGAGATGGTCGCCGGGTCGTCGGTGCGCTTGTAATTGTCGATGGCGACGAGGCGATTCATGAAGGCGCGCGACGTCACCATGGTCACGTCGCCGAGCGCGCCGGTGCGGCACTTTTCCTTGGCGGCAAGCCAGCGCCGGCGGAAGCGCTGCGTATAGCCGACCACTGCATCGAGCTTGGCATCCTTGATCATTTTGAGGACGCGCGCGGACTCCGCAAGATTGGTCGCCAGCGGCTTCTCGATCAGCAACGGAACGCCGGCCTCGATCGCCGCCATGATCGGCTCGACATGCAGGTGCTCGTCCGTCGCCACGATGCAAGCGGTTACTTCCGGCCGCTTGAGCAGTTCGCGATAATCCTGCGTGACGAAATCGGCGTCGATCTTCGGCGCGACTTCACCGGCGCGATTCGGATTTTTCTCGGCGAGCCCGATCCATTTCACCGCGGGGTGGCGCGCCGCCACTTCGCCGCGGAACAGGCCGACGCGGCCGCCGCCGATGATGGCGAGGCCGATATCCTTGGCGGGCTGTTTCATACGTTAAGTCCGGCGCGATTTTTCGCTTTGAGTTCGGCGATGCCGGAAATCGTCTCGTTCGACAACGGCAGATCGACCGGCTCGTTGCGATCGGCGGACAAGTCGGCTGCGCTGTAGGTTTCCATCACGCGGCGTGCGCTCTCCGGCGTCACCATCACGGCGGAGTTCTTGATGCAGGCCTCGACGAAATGGATCGTCTCCGGCCCGATGCCGCCTGCGAACACGTTGTCGACCCATTCCCCGGGCATGGTCGACATCGGGAACTCTTGACCGCGCTTTTCGGTGTTGAGCCAGTTGTCGCGTTGCGTGTCGTCGAGCACCAGTGCGCCGTCGGTGCCGGTGATCTCGATCCAGGTCGAGCAATAATTCGGGTAGCTCGGCGGAAAATTCCAGCCACCGCCGATCATGACCACGACGCCATTATCCATGGTGATCGTCGTGAACATGATGTCATGCGAGCCGTTCACCGGCTTCATGTAGCCGTAAGCGCCTTGCGAATAGACGCGCACCGGCTTGGCCGGCTCCAGCAGCCAGAACACGAAGTCGAGATCGTGCGTCGATTCCATCACCACGGGAGAGAGTCGCACGCGGCTGGCGATCTTCTTGCCGAGTTCGCGCGACAGATGGCGGCTCACCAGAACCGATACGACATTGCCGAGCGTGCCGTCGGTGATCTTCTTCTTGGCGAAGGCGATTTTGGGGTTGAATCGCTGCGAATAACCGATGGTGAATTTGAGGTTGTTGCGCTTGGCCAGCAGGATCAGTTCGTCGGCTTCCCACAATTCGAGCGAGATGGGCTTTTCCAGCATCACGTTCTTGCCGGCTTTGAGGCAATCGCGCGCGATCGGGTAGTGGTTGGCTTCCGGCGTGGTCGAGACGTAGACGACCGAGATGTTCGGGTTATTGATGATGTCGTTGTAGTCGGCCGTCGTACTGGCCGGTTTGTAAAGCGCCTTCACCGCGGCGAGCCGCTCCGGCTTGATATCGCAAAGATGCAATTTATCGACCAATGCGGTCCGCGCCAGCGTTTCCGCGCGCAGGCCACCAATCCAACCGACGCCAATGACAGCAGCTTCAATCGTTTGCACCGTACGTTTCCTTGTCCTTATTTTCTGCGGGCGGAGACTAGCGGCGGATATCTTCCGCTGAAAGGGGTTCTTGCGCGGCTATGCTTTCACCCAACGAAAGCGGGTGGTTTTGCGCCGAATACCTGAGCTGCGAATTGCGGATAAACCTCCGCCAGTTGCGGCGCAACTGTCGTGCGCATGAGTTCGAGCGTGGCTGGCGAGGGCGCGGGCGTCTCCGGCACTTCGGCAGGCCGGTCGAACTCGAAGCCGGTGTTCTCGATCACTTCCTCGACCGTATGGCCGGGATGCACGCTTTGCAGTTGGAAGCGCTTGCGCGTGCGGTCGAATCCGAACAGGCAGCGGTTGGTAATGAGCGCGATCGGCCCGCCGGGCCGGTAAACATTGCCGTCGCTGCCGCCGGGCGCGCTGATGAAATCGACTTTGGGCACCAGCGTGCGGCGCGAGTGCTCGACGCGGAACAGGATCACTTTCGGCACGACGTAATAGAGGTAAGCCGAGCCGAACGAGCCGGGGAAGCGCACCTTCGGATGATCGTAGGCGCCGATGCTCACCAGGTTGACGTTGCCTTCGCCGTCGATCTGCCCGCCGGAGAGGAAAAAGACGTCGATGCGGCCCTGTCCGGCGCAATCGAACAACTCGCGGGCGCCATCGGTGAAGAAATTGTGCTTCCGGCTTTGCAGCAGCGAGACGTAAGGGCGGCCGTTGCCGTTGCGCTCGCGCGCGAGCAGCGCCGCCGTCGCCGGAATGGGCGAGGCATTGCCGACCGCGACATGACGCACGTCGCCAATCAGCCCGGCGATGACGTCGGCGAGCAGTTCTTCGTCGCGGAAATTTTGCTCAGGCAGCGCGCTTGTCATGAACATACCGCTCGAGGTAATCGGCAAAACCTTCCGCGGTCGTGGCCATGCGGGCGTACAACGCGAGGTGTTCGGCGTCGGCCGTGTAATGGTCCGGGAGCGGCAGCGGCCACGCGCCGCGCTCGGCGACAGCGATGCTCTCCACGTAAAATCCCGGCAACGTGCCGGCGGCGAGGATTGGATCGTCGAGCAGGTTGCCGTCGTGGATCTTTTCCACGGTGGCGACGGTGCGTTCCGCCGCGTGCGCCATTGTCGCCAGTTCGCGCTGGCGCCCGATCCAGACATTGCCGTGACGGTCGGCCATCGGCGCATGAAACAATGCCACGTCCGGCTTGATCGCCGGCAACAGCACGATCGGATCGCTGTTGCCGAACGGACTGTCGATCACTTTCCAGTCGTCGCGATATTTCAAAACGTCGGAACCGACCAGCCCGCGCAGCGGCATGAACGGCACGCCCTTTTCCGATGCCTGCAATGCCGCGTGCAGCGCCGGGCAGGTCGCGTCCTTCATGCGGATCGAGCCATCGATGATCGCGGCGGAAAAGCGCGGCGCCGGACCGAACTCGCCGAGGCTCACCGCGGACGTTTCCAGGGTTTCGACGCAGCCGGCACCGATCAGCAGATCGGCTTGCAGGCTCGATGTCGGCAGCGCGACCAAATGAAGTTTCCTGACGCCGCGACGGATCAGCGCGCGCGTCGCCGCCATCGGAACGCCCGAGACTTCGCGCGGCACCACCAGCAGGCAGCCGTCGGCAATTGGGGCAAGTGCCTCGTCGAGAGAATTGGCAATCGCTGGCATTCCGGACCTGCATTCCCGCGCGTCATTCGCGCTATTCCGGTCTTTTCCCATTGTTGGGCTTGCAAGGTCCACTGAATTTTGCTGCTTGAGCAGCGCCATGAATTTGCAGGAAAAGTTGCAGGCTGGCCGCTTCGTCATCACCGCGGAAATCACGCCGCCGGTGTCTGCCGCGCGAGAGGATTTGCTCGCGAAAGCGCTGCCGCTCAAGGGCTTTGCCGATGCCGTGAACGTCACCGATGGCGCCGGCGCCCGTCCGCATCTCGGCTCGCTGACCGCCGCCGCGCTGCTGGTGCAGAGCGGGATCGAGCCGATCCTCCAGCTCACGTGCAGGGACCGAAATCGCATTGCGCTGCAAAGCGACCTCATCAGCGCCGCCGCATCCGGCGTGCGCAATCTTCTGGTGTTGCGCGGCGACGATCCGAGCGCCGGCGATCAACCGGAAGCAAAGCCTGTGTTCGATGTCGATACCCGCGCGCTGCTGGAAACCGCACGCCGCCTGCGCGACGATGGCGAACTCCCGCCCGCGCGCAAGGTCGCAGGCCGCGCCGATTTTTTCCTCGGCGCTGCCGACAGTCCGATCGACCCGCCGCCGGGCTGGGAGCCGAAGGGCCTGAACGCCAAGATCGCGGCCGGCGCGCAATTCGTGCAAACGCAATTTTGCATGGATGCCGGCGTGGCCGCGCGCTACATGGCGCGGCTCGCCGAGCACGGCGTTACGGACAGGCTTGCGATCCTTGTCGGTATTGCGCCGTTGCGCTCTGCGAAGTCGGCGCGCTGGATGAAGGAAAAACTGTTCGGCACCATCATCCCCGATGCACTCGTCGCGCGCATGGAGAAGGCTGCCGATCCGGCTGCCGAAGGCCAGCGCATTTGCGTCGAGCTGATCGAGCAGCTTGCCGACATTCGTGGCGTGTCGGGCGTGCATATCATGGCGCCGAACAACGATGCCGCCGTGCCTGACGTCATAGTCGCCGCGCGTGAAAAGCTTTCGCGGCTTGTAAAAGCATAGACCTCTTGAATGTCATGGCGGGGCTTGTCCGGCCATCCCGCCTGGAAAGGCACGGTGCTTTCCTGATCGGGATCACCGGGTCGCGCCGCTGCGCGGCGGCCCGGTGATGACAGGCCGAAACGGCCCTTACGACAACGCGCTCTTCACCCTTTCCGGCGAGAACGGCACGCGGCGGATACGCACGCCGGTCGCATCGAAGATGGCGTTGGCGATAGCCGCCGCCACCGGGCGAATCGACGGTTCGCCGGCGCCGCTCGAAGCGATTTCCGGATGGTTGATCAGAACAACGTCCACTTGTTCCGGGGTCTCGGTGATGTCGAGGATCGGATAGGTCAGCCAATCCACGCTGGTCACGGCCTTGTTGTCGAAGGTGACTTCCTCCCACAACGTCCGGCTGACGCCTTGCACGATGTTGCCCTCGATGCATTTCACCAATCCGTCCGGGTTGATGATCTGCCCGCAGTCGTGCGCGACCGTGAATTTTCGCGCCCAGATTTTTCCGGTCGAGCGATCGATGTCGACTTCGGCGATCACGGCGACGCGCGTGCCGCTGCGTTGCGCATAGGCGATGCCGCGACCCGACACGTTGTTGCCGGTCTGGTCATGGCGCGGTGAGGGCCGCGCCTGCCAGTTGGCCTTTTCCGCCGCCGCCTTGATCACCGCGATGTCGCGTGGGTCCGTGATGTGACGGAGACGGAATTCAATCGGATCGGCGTTCACCGCGGCTGCGAGTTCGTCGATGAACGATTCGCTTGCGAAGTGGATTTGCGGGCCGACCGGATCGCGCAGATGCGAATTGCGCAGCGGCGAGGCACGGTCGAGCAGCGGCGGGATCGTCTCCCATCCGAGCTTCTTGTTGTCGAAGGCGTAGGATTCCGCCGGCACGCCGAAGCCGTCGCCGGACTTCAGCGCCACGCCGAGGGTCTGCCCGGCGAGCGTGTCGTAGGGCTTGCTGCCGTTGGTGTTCACGTCCACCCGCGAGAAGCCCTTGCTGTTGAATTCGTAGGCGATGACCTTGCCGGAAGCGTCGAGTGCGGCGCGGGCGTGGTGGGTGGAGGCGGGGCCTTTCGGGTCCCAGCCCGTTCCCTGGTCGCGCATGTATTGCATGCGCACCGGTTTGCCGACCGCCTTGGCCAGCACGGCGGCATCCATGGCGGCGTCATCGGCGTCGTTGCGGCCGTAGGAGCCCGGTCCCGGCGTCCAGATCACGTGGACCTTGTCGACCGGCATATCGAGCATTGCGGCGAGGCCTTGCTGCATGAAGTGGGATTTCTGCGTTCCGCTCCAGCAGGTGGCATGGCCGTCCTTGATCTCGACCAGCGCGCAACCTGGACCCATGCTGGCGTGCGACTGGAACGGCCATTCGTATTCGGCTTCGATCACGCGCGCGGCGTTTCTGAACGCGGCATCGACGTTGCCGTTCTGCTTTTCGATCTCGCTTTTGCGCACCGGGGCCTTGCGGATGTGATCGTAAAGCGCAGCCTGATCCGGGAACGGCGGCTGAACGGAAGACCACTCGACTTTCAGTTTTTGCGCAGCCTGGATTGCGTCCCATTCCCTGTCCGCGACCACACCGAGGAAGCCCTTGTCCCAGACTACCCTGGCGCCGGGAATGTCCTTGATCGAGCTCTCGTCAACTTTCGTCGGCACGGCGCCGGCGACGGCCGGGCGGAGCATGCGTCCATGCACCATGCCGGGTACCTTCACGTCGGTGCAGTAATCCTGTTGGCAGAAAACCTTGGGCGCGACGTCTTCGCGCTTGATCGGCTGGCCGACAATTTTCAGTTCACTCGGCTTTTTGGGTTGTGCCTTGCCGGGCGCATAAAGCGGATTGCCGTATTTCTTGTTCCAGTCGAGCTGGACGTTGAAATAACGGCCGCCGATCATCTGCGCGTACGAGATGCGCTTCGACGGGTCGCCCGCAACGGTCACGACGCCATCGTTGACGGCAAGCTTGTCGGCGGGCGTCGAGAGCAATCCGGCCGCCATCTCGACGAGCACGCGACGCGCTTCCGCCGCCGCAACGCGCATCTGCTTGCCGCCAAACTGGACACCGGTCGAACCGGACGCGCCGCCCTGATTCACCGACGTGGCGGTGTCGCCCATGAACACCTTGACGCGCTTGAAGGGAACGTCGAGCTCATCGGCGACCATCTGGCCGATCGCGACATGCAATCCGTGGCCCATGTCCATCTTGCCGAAGAAAGCGGACACGCTGCCGTCGGCGTTGACCGCAATGTAGGAGGAAAGCTGGTCGGGCGTCAGCGGCGGCTTGGCGCCTTGCGCATGAGCCGACTGCACGGATACGAGCATCTCCAATGTCATCGGCGCGCCAACCGAAACCACCAGCGCGCCGCCACCCAGCAGCACCGAACGGCGGGAGAAAGAGGACGTCTTTTCGAACCTTGTCATGATCGCCTCCCTCAACCCATCATCGTCGCGGCGCGCTTGACCGCTTTGAGAATGCTGATGTGCGTGCCGCAGCGGCACTTCAGTCCGGTCAACGCATCCTTGATCTCCGCGTCGGTCGGCTTTTTGCTGGTTGCCAGGAATGCGGCGGCGGTCATGATCCAGCCGTTGATGCAGTAACCGCATTGCGGCACCTGCTCCTCGACGTAGGCTGTTTGCAATGGATGCGGTTTTTCCGGCGTGCCGAGTCCGGCCAGCGTCACGATCCTGGCGTCGCCGACGGACGATACCGATGTGATGCAGGAACGGATCGCCTGTCCGTCCATGTGCACGGTGCAGGCGCCGCATTGCGCGAGACCGCAACCGAAGTGCGGATTGTTGAGGCCGAGATCGTCACGCAGCGCGTAGAGCAACGGCATGTCCGGATCGGCGTCGATCGTGTGCGGTTTGCCGTTGACGTTGAGAGTGAATTTTTGGCTCATGGCGGCCAACTCCTTGGACGCTGGCGGCCGCGACGCGCAGTCGCAGCCGGGGTGTTCGTGTGCAAACGCATCTCTGCGGCGCTTGCATGGGGAAGGCTAGCCCCGCAAACTCATTCTGGGAACATCGTCGCGGATCAAAATTTGCTATGGTGTCGGGAACAAAAGCAAAAACGCTAAAGACCGGGAGGATTATCTGATGCGCAATGCCAACCGTTTACGGGCCATGCTCGCGGCAGCCGTGGCCGTTGCCGCGATGGGGGCGATTTCCGCTCCTGCGGTAGCGCAGTCCGGCAAGGTCTGGCGTCATGGCGTGCTCAACGCCAAATCGGACGCCGGCTTCTTCCTGATGGCCGCCAAGCGCGGTTTTGACGAAAAGGAAGGCCTGAAGGTCGAAATCACGCAGGTCAAGGACGACCAGATCGGCCTCAAGGCGCTTATCGCCGGCGAACTCGACAGTTTCGAAGGCGGCCCGCAGGGCGTGATCTCCGCCGACTCCAAGGGAGCCGACGCCAAAATCATTGGCTGTCACTGGGTAGTTGTGCCGCACGGGATATACGCGCGCGAGGATATAAAGACGGTGGCCGACCTCAAGGGCAAGTCGATCGCCGTGTCCGCGCCCAATTCGATGCCGGATATGCTGGCGCGGGCAGCGCTGGCGAAATACGGCGTCTCCGACAAGGATGTGAAGCTTGCTGCGGTCGGCGGCGACCGTGAGCGCTATCAGGCGCTGGTCGGGGGGGTCGTCGCGGCGGCGGTCGTGTCGAACGAATATCAGCCGATCGCGCCGAAGAACGTGCACCTGTTGATTGCAGGGCGCGACGCGGTTCCGAATTTCCTGCGCGTTTGCATCATGTCGTCGGCAAAGGTGCTGGCCGCGCGCGGCGACGATGCCGTTCGTTTCCTGACCGCCGAAATGAAGGCGTTGCGCTACGCCGTGGCGAACAAGGATGCCACCGTCGCGCTGACGCGCGAGATAACGCACGCCAAGGCTGACGACCCGCGCCCGGGCTTCGTGTGGGATGATGCTGTCGCGCATCACGCGGTAGATCCGTCGCTTCCGATCCCGATGGACAAGCTCGAGTGGCTCCAGCAGCAACTGGTCAAAGCCGGAAAACTGTCGAAGCCTATCGATCTGAAGATTGCCGTTGCCCCGCAGTATCGCGAAAAGGCCCTTGCCGCCGCGGGTAAATAGCGCGGCCACGCGAACACGGAGACGGTCATGGGCGAAGTCAAGTTTGCCGATGTATCCAAGGAATTCTCGCTGCGCGTCGCCGGCGAGCTTCAGCACGTGCGGGCGCTCGATCGCGTGAACTTCAATGTTCGCGACGGCGAGATCGTCGCGTTGCTTGGTCCGAGCGGCTGCGGCAAGACAACGGCGCTGCGTGTCGCCATGGGTCTCGATGCTGCAAGCAGCGGCCGCGTGACCGTCGACGGCAGCGAGGTGCGTGCCTGCGGCTACGACCGCGGCATGGTGTTCCAGCACGCCGAACTCCTGCCGTGGCTCAACGCCTTGCAGAACGTCATGTTTGGCCTCGAGATGAAGGGCATGCGCGGTACCGAGTTGAAGGACACTGCGATGAAATATCTCGACCTTGTGGGTTTGGCGGATTCCTACAACCGCAGGCCTCACCAGCTTTCCGGCGGCATGAAGCAGCGTGTCGGCATCGCGCGCGCCCTCGCCATCGATCCCAAGGTGTTGCTGATGGACGAGCCGTTCGGCGCGCTCGATGCGCAGACGCGCGAAGCGATGCAAGCCGAGCTTCTGGAAATCCACGCGCGCACGAAAAAGACCATCTTGTTCGTCACGCACGACCTCGACGAAGCCGTGCTGATCGCCGACCGCATTGTGGTGATGCGCGAGGGTCGCGTGCGCGAAGTCATGGATGTGCCGCTGTCGCGTCCGCGCGCGGATCTTGGCGTGGTGCGCGGGCTCCCTGTATTTGCCGATACCCGTTACCGGGTCTGGCGTTTGCTGCACGACGACGTGCCGACGGTGCATTAGCGCATGATCATGCGCCGGGAAAAATAAGCATGGCCGACATCGCCGATACGCGTGAAAAGCCTGCTGCCGCGCGGCCACCCGAGCGCCGTCCGTGGCCGCATTGGGCGATCACGCTCACGTCGGTCGTTTGTGCGGTGGCGCTGTGGGAATTCTTCGGCCGCAACATCAATCCGGTATTCGGCTCCTATCCGAGCGCGATCGCGGTGGCGTTCTGGGAGCTTGCGCGCAGCGGCCAGCTTAATGGCGCGCTCTACGAAAGCCTGCAGCCTTTCTTCGTCGGCTACGGTTTGGCCATCGTTCTCGGCGTGCCGCTCGGTCTTATCATTGGCGGCTGGCGCGTGGCGGGTGCGGCGCTCGGCATCTATGTAACGGCCGGATATGCGATGCCGCTGGTGGCACTGGTGCCGCTGCTGATCCTGTGGCTCGGCCTCGGCTTCGCGGTCAAGGTGGCGGTCATCTTCCTGATGTCGGTGTTTCCGATCTGCATCAACACCTGGCTCGGTGTGATGTCGGTTCCGCGAACGCTGATCGAGGTCGGCAAGTCGTTCGTCGCGCCGAACACGGTAATCCTGCGCCGTATCGTGTTGCCTGCGACGTTGCCTTACATCATGGCGGGCATCCGTCTTGCGGTCGGCCGCGCGGTGGTCGGCATGGTGATCGCGGAATTCTTCACCACCATTTCCGGCCTCGGCGCCGTCATCATCAATTCCGCCAACAACTTCGACACCGCAACCATGTTCGTTCCGATCATCATCCTGATGGTGATGGCGATCGGGCTGAACTGGCTGATCGGCTGGGTCGAGCGCAAGATCGCGCCGTGGCAAGCGGAAATCGCGGGGCAAGACCGCGAGTAATTACGCCAGGGCGCGGACGGCGGCGATCAATTCCCGCACCCGGTTTTCCGGCACATTGCGCGTGATGAACACCAGGCGGCTCGTCCGTTCGCTGTCGGGCCATGCTTCCAGTTCGGCCAGCGGATGGATCAGGTGCTGGACCATCTGCATTACCACCGGCCCCTGACAACCCTCGATGTTCAGAATGCCTTTGACGCGCAGCAAGTCCGGCCCGCGCAGCGATTGCAGCGTGTCCAAGGCCTGTGCAAATGCCGGCCATTTGATCGGCGCGGTCTCGGTGATGACAAAGCTGCCGATGCCGTCGCTGTGGCTTGCTTCCGCCACGAACGCGCTGCGCATGTCGGTGGACGGCTCGATCAGGCGGCGTGGATCGAGTGCGCCGTTGACGGCCCTGTCGATCGAGGCGCGCGGATTGAGTTCGCGCAGCCTGGCGATCAGCGCGGAGGTCGCGTTCTCGGCGACCAGATCGGTTTTTGTGACGACAAGACGATCGGCGAGGATCGCCTGCTTGCGTGCTTCCGCCGACCAGCCGAGCGTGGCTTCGCCGGTAGCCGCGTCGGCAACCGTCACCACCGCTTCGACATGAAATTCGGTGCCGAGCGCGCGGTCGGTGGCGAAAGTTTGCAGGATCGGCGAGGGATCGGCGAGGCCGCTCGTTTCGATGACGATGCGGCGGAAATCCGGCGCGTCGCCGCGCTCGCGGTCGGCCACCAGCTTGCGCAACGCGATCTGCAGGTCCGTGCGCACGGTGCAGCACAGGCAGCCATTGCCGAGCAGCACGGTGTCATCCGCGCTCGCGCGGAGCAGCGCGTCATCGATGCCGGTTGCCCCGAATTCGTTGACCACGACCGCGGTGCCGCGGCCTTCTTCGGTTTGCAGGAAGCTGCGGACGAGCGTGGTTTTGCCGGCGCCCAGAAAGCCGGTCACCACGCTTACCGGAATGCGTGCGCCGCGCTCGCGCTTGAGCCGTCGTCCAAAAGGGCCGGCCGTCGATGAGGCGAAGAGCTGGTTCATTTTCCGTCACGGCCGGATTTGCCCCGGCCATCCACGTCTTGTTTGGTCAGATCGTAAGGACGTGGATGTCCGGCACAAGGGTTACAAGCGGGCCGGCCGGAGGCCGGCCCGTGTGCCGGGGACGACGGTTCAGCGTCAGAAATCCTTTTCGAGGATATACAGCCCGCCGGTGTGCCGATCGACGGTGTAGACGATCTCGCGCTCGTCCACGAACACGTCGTTGAGTTGCACGGCGCCGACCGGCGTGCCGTTCGGCGCTGGCGGCACGAAAGTTCCGACTTCTTTCGGCTGGTACGGATTGGAAATGTCGTAGGCGCGCAAGCCGCCATTGAAGAAGGTGCCGAGCACGATCTGGTCGGACTGCCACGCCGTCGGCAGCTTCACGTTCTCGTGGATGTTGTGCGCACCGAAACGGCCGCCGCGCTTGGCGAAGGCTTCGACCGGCGGCATCGGGCAAGTCGCGATCGGAATGAGATGTTTCTCGTCGCGCGCGTCGAGTACCCAGATCAGCTTCGGCCAGTCCTTTGCGCCCTCGTCGGTCGACTCGTCGGTGACGATCATCAGGTCGCGGTCGAACAGCGGCAGCGCCGTATGCATGAAGCCGGTGTAGGGCGGCGAATTGGTCCAGTGCGTGATCGGCTGTGGCTTCGACTTGTCGGCAATGTCCATGATGAACATGCCGCCGTCGATATAGGTGAGATAGAGCCGGTCCGGCTTCTGCGGATAGACGTTGGTGTTGTGGGCGCGGAAGCCTTTGTCGACCGGATGCCGTGGCGGCGGCGCGACGTTGTCGCCGCGGCGCGTGCCCGGCAGCCACCAGCGGCCGATCTCGACCGGCTTCGACGGATTGCGCACGTCGATGCAGCGGTAGAACTGGTCATCGAGCGGGTTGCTCGGCTCGAAGTCCGGTGCGCCCGACGCCATGTGGACGTATTCGCCGTCGCAGAACCAGAGCGCATGCACGCCGCGCGAATGCGGACCCGAGGTGTCGAAGAAAGCAATCGAGCGCGGATTTTCCGGCACCGAGATGTCGAACAACTCGACGCCGGCCGGCTGTAATCCGACCTTTTGGGTCTGATAAGCCACGGCCATGATGTCGCCGGACGTTTCCAGCGAGTTCGAGCGCATGTGGCTTTTCGGCAAGTCGGTCTGGACAACAACCTTCGGGTTGCGCGGGTCGGTTACGTCGACGCCGGTAAAATTCTTCGGCGCGCTTTCGTGCGCCAGCCAGATGATGCGGCGGCCATCTTTGGCGATCTGCACCGACATGCCTTCGCCCATGCCGCCGAAGCCGCCGAGCTCGTGCTGCGCGAGCAGTTTGAAATTCCATGAAACCGGTTCGGCAGCATTTTGCTGAATCGGACTTTTGGCGCCGGGCATGTCTTGCTCTCCGTGAGGAACGTTACGTCGTTTCGTGGCAAGGCCGGCGCTTATGCGCCGGCCCCAAGTTTTCATTGCGTGCAATCTCGCGTCGTGGCGTCGTCAGGCGCTCGCCTTTTTGAGGAAGTCCTCGCGCAGCGCCTTGTTCCAGTCCGGGATCGCCTTGATCTTCTTGGCCTTGAGCAGGATTTCGGCATGGTGCGTCAGATAAGGCTTGATATCCGACGGCCAGCCCGGATTGACCTCGACGCGGCTGAGGGCCTTGGCGAAGGTGTCCTTCGACATCTTGTACCCTTTGGACGTGTAGAAGGAAAAGATCGTGTCGGCGACCTTGTTTGGCTCGTTCTTGAAATCCTTCGCCACGTCGAGCCACGCCTTGAGATAGGCGACGATCGTATCGGGACTTTTTTCCACGAACTCCGGCGTCGCCGCCATGAACACCGGCAGCTTGTCGAATTCATAGTAGTCGGCGAGCTGGTTGGCGAGGCCCTCGGCTTCCGCGATCGCGTTGTAGGGCTCGACGTTCACCATGGCGTCCACGGTCTTGGCGGCGAGCGCAGCCACCATGTCGTTGACGTTCATGCGCACTTCCTGGAAGTCGCCTTTGTGCAGGCCGGCCTTGGCCGCGACCTGATTGACAAAAATATTGCCGACTGACGAGCCGGTCTGGTTTGCAACCTTCTTGCCGCGGAGGTCGGCGACCGTCTTGAGTCCGAGGTCCTTGCGCGCCATCACGCGCGCCGTTTTGCCGACATATTCGATCATCGCAATGGCAATGAGGCCGCCCTTGTCGCTGCCGATGGCAAACGACGGACCCGCGTAGGTGCCCAGATCGACTTGCCGCGCCACCATCTGTTGCATGGTGAGATTGCCCGACGGCACGGCAAATTCCTCGGCCTTGACGCCATGTTTTTGCAGGAGGCCTGAGTGCATCAGGTAGTAGGTCGGCATGCCCCACATGTTGGTCTGGTAGCCCTGCCGGATGGTGTCGAGCGCGAAGGCGGGGCTTCCACCGAAACCGACTGCCAGCGCACCGGCGCCCGTGGCCGCCAGATACTGCCGGCGGGTGATTCCCTTTTTCAGAATTGTCATTGTCATCCTCCCGTTGTCGCTGTTTTTCCGTTGATTGCGTTTTTTCTGTCGTCAGGCTCCGCGCTGTCGTGACCGAGATGACGCAGCAGCTCTTTCTGGCAGTCGAGAAATTCCACGCTGAGAGGGTCGCGCGGCCGCGGCAGCGTGATCGGCATTACCATCTTCACTCTTCCCGGGTGCGGTGTCATCACCACCACGCGGTCGGCCAGATAAACCGCCTCGGCTACGTTATGCGTCACATAAATCACGGTCTTGCGCGTCTCCCGCCAGACGTCCGCCAGAAGCCGCTGCATATCGTCACGCGTCATCGCGTCGAGGGCGGCAAAAGGTTCGTCCATCAACAGAACCGACGGATTATAGGCAAGCGCGCGGGCGATGGCGACCCGCTGCTGCATGCCGCCCGAGAGGTGGTGGGGATAGGACTCCACGAATTTTTCAAGCTTCACCAGCCGGAGCTGCTCGCGCGCAATCGTCTCGCGTTCCTGCTTGGCGATGCCTTTCATCTCGAGTCCGAAGGCGACATTGCCGAGGGCAGTGCGCCAGGGGAAAAGCTGCGCGAAATCCTGGAACACAATTCCGCGATCCGTCCCGTGCCCGCTGACGGCTTTGCCGCCGATCAGGATTTTCCCTGCGGCAGGGGTCAGGAAGCCGGCAACGATATTGAGCAGTGTCGATTTACCGCAGCCGCTCGGTCCGACGATGCAGACGAATTCGGATGCATCGATATTGAAGTTCACATCCTTCACGCCCGGCACCTTGCCGCCCGGCGTGTCGTAAACAAGCGTCACGTCACGTATTTCGATAGGAACCATTGTGTACCCACTTTAGTGGCGCAGGATCGTGCGCGATTGCCTTTTTTAGCCTTTTGCCGCCCGCACCATTCCCCAGCGCAGCACCGTAAAGCGTTCGAGCGAGCCAAACACCAGCCGCTCGAAGACGAAGCCGATGAAGCCAATCACGACCAGCGAGGCCATCATGACGTCGGTCTGAAGGAATTCCTTGGAATCGAAGATGACCCAGCCGAGTCCCCAGTCGGAGGCCGCGATCATTTCCGCGCCGACGACGGCGATCCATGCTCGCAGGAAAGCCTGCCGCATGCCGGTGATGATGAAAGGGGCGGCGCCGGGGATAATGACCTTCCAGAACAGCCGTTGCTCGTCGGCACCCATGGCCCCGGCCGCACGCAGCCACAGCGGATTGACCGCACGTACGCCCGACCACGTGTTGAACAGCATCGGGAAGGTGGCGGCATAAAACACGATCAGGATCGTAGTCAGGTTGCCGATGCCGAACCACAACATGAACAGCGGCACCAGTGCGAACGACGGGATCGGCATCAGCGCGCTCACCAGCGGCAGGAAAAAGTTCTCCACGTGCTTGAAGCGCGCCATCAGGATTCCAAGCGGCAAGCCGATCACGATCGCCAAACAAAAGCCGACCAGAACGCGATAGAGCGTGTAGGCGGCATGCTCGAGCATGCTGCCGTCGGCAAGCATCGAATAAAGCGTCCCCGCAATTGTCTGGATCGTCGGCAGCAGGACGCGCGGGAACAGGCCGCTGTAGGAAACGCCCTCATAGAAGAGTGCCGCGCAGACCAAGGTGATGGTTGCTCGCACAAGCGAGCGGTTGCTTTTTCCGCGTTCGGTCAAGGCGCTCATGGTGTCATCGATCCCATCATGCCCCAGCGCACCACGGTATAATCCTCGATCTTCTGGAAGACGAATTTTTCCAGTCCGAGCCCGATCAGCGCGATAACGACAATGCCGGCCATCATGGCGTCCGTGTTGAGAAATTCGCGCGCGCCGAAAATCAGCCAGCCGAGGCCCCACGGCACGGCAGCAAGCATTTCGACGGCAACGAGAATGCGCCAGGCTTGCGCAAGTCCGAGCCGCAAGCCGGTGAGGATGTATGGCAGCGCGCCCGGCAGGATGACATGCGTGAACATGCGCCGGTCGTCGGTGCCCATGGCTTGCGCCGAGCGCAGCCAGATTTCCTTCACCGATTTCACGCCCGTCCAGGTGTTGTAGATGACCGCGAACATGGAGACGAAAGCGACCAGCAATACGGCCGAGACCTGGCCGGGACCGAACCACAGCAGGAACAGCGGCGTGTAGGCGAGGCCGGGAATCGGCGCCAAAATACTCACCAGCGGCAGGAAAATATCTTCCGCCCGGCGCGAACGTCCCATCAACACGCCGATCGTCAGGCCCACGACCGCGGCGAGGCCGAAGCCCGCGAATAGCCGGATCAGCGTGTCGATGACGTGATGAGGCAGGATTCCCGAAATGGTGAGATCGACGAAAGAACGTGCGATGTCTTCCAGCGTTGGAAACAGCTTGTGCGGAAATATGCCGGCACGGGCAATGATCTCCCAGATCGCGCCCACCACAATGAACGGATAGGCGCTGAGGGCGATCGCCCGCCATTGGGCGCCACCGGCGGACGCACCGGCCACTCCGGCTGAACTTACGGAATCCTGCACGGCCACGAGACAACTTCCTCCGGTTATATTTTGTTCTTATGCGGCCAGTGAGCCGGTCCCCGGGGCGCAGAATAGTGCGGCTTTCACGTTGCCGACAAGCGTGGGCCGCGATCTGCCTGAAAAGCGACGTGGGACAGGGTAGATGCGAAATTATGGCGCTGGCGAATTGACGCAGGACCGGGTAAAGGCCGGTCCAAACAGCCGTCCGCGCGACGGTATATCGGAGGGAGTTCTGGTGATGACGACAAGCAAGCAAAAGATCGGCTGGATCGGCGTCGGCCGCATGGGCCTACCCATGGCGGAACGTCTGCTCAAGGCCGGCCACGATGTAACGATCTGGAACCGCACGCGTGCCAAGGCCGAGCCGCTTTCGGGCAAAGGCGGCAAGATCGTGGACAAGCCGGTTGAACTCGCCGACTGCGACATCGTGTTTGCCATCGTCTCGACCGGCAAGGACGTCGAGGAGGTCATCTTCGGCAAAGACGGCCTGCTGAGCGGCAGCAAGAAGCCGAAGATGATCGTCGATTGCTCGTCGATCTCGGTCGAGGAATCCGCTGCCATCCGCACGCGCCTGCAGGAAAAAGGCGTGAGCTTGATTGCCGCGCCGGTGTCGGGCAACGCGAAGGTCATCAAGGCCGGCAAGTTGTCGTCGGTCGTGTCCGGCCCGGAAGCGGACGCCAAGCTGGCGATGCCGCTGATCGAGATATTTGCGCCGCAGGGCGTCTCGTACGTCGGCGAGGGCGAACTCGCGCGCATTTGCAAGATCGCGCACAACGTCATGCTGGGCGTGGTGATCGAGAACCTGATCGAGATCACGTTGCTTGCCAACAAGATGGGCGTGCCGCGCCATGCTTTTCTTGCCTTCATGAACAATGGCGTCATGGGTTCGATGTTCACGCGCTACAAGACGCCGGCGCTGGTCAATCTCGACTGGGCGACGACGTTCACGCCGGAACTTTTGCGCAAGGATCTCGACCTCGGTCTCGCGCTTGCCCGTGAATGGGATGTGCCGATGCCGGTGACGGCGGCGACGCGCGAGGTGCTGCAGGGTCATTTCGGCGCCGCGCAGTTGCAGAAGAATCCGGAAGAATATCTTCAGAAGGATTTCGCCGCTCTCGCCGAAACCATGGCGCTTGCCGCCGGCATGAAGCTCACGTCCGAGAACAAGAACGTGCCGACCGGTTTGGAGAGCTAGCCAAATTTTGCGTCATGGCCGGGCTCGTCCCGGCCATCTTGCTTGAGAACGACCTGTGTTTTCCCAAACGTCATGCGCGGCTCAACCCGCGCATGACTTTTTTATTGCGTCCGGGCTGATCGGCGCATGCAAGAACAAGGCTGCGTTCGCCGCGTCGCGTTCCTGCTTTACGAAATGCGCAGACAAAAAAAGGGGTCCCGCGAAGGGACCCCGTGTGCATAAGGTGGAGGATTCTCACCGCCGTAGCCAAAAGGGAGGAAAACGGCGGCAGCGCACGAATGCAGTCAATCGGGATCACGCAAGTCCCACAAGTAAATTGACCGTAAATTCACGTGCGGTAACAAGGAGCTGGTATGGAGTATACAAGCTCGTCCCGGAGCCCGGAAAATGCCGTTCACGTTATACAACGCGCCCCAATCGACGTGCAGCCAGCGCGTCCGTTTCTTACTGAACGCCAAGAAACTCGCCTTTGATGAAATTCGTCTCAATCTGCTGGAAGGCGATCAACTCAAGCCCGACTATTTGAAACTCAATCCCAATGGGGTTGTGCCCACGCTCGACCACGACGGATCGATCGTCACCAATTCAATCGTCATTACTGAATATCTCGACGAAGTGTCTCCTGCCGACAATTTCACGCCGGAGCATCCGGTCGAACGCGCCCGCATGCGCGGGCTGTTGCATTTCGCCGACGAAATGCCGGCGCCGGCAGTGCGGGTGCCAACGTACAACCTCGCGTTCCTGCCGCGCTTTCAGGCAATGAGCCGCGACGAATTTCTGGCGCTGGCCGAATCGAAACCGTTGCGGCGCGAATTCATGCTGGCGATGGGACAGACCGGATTTCCGCAAGCGGAGATGGATGCATCATTCAACCGGCTGCGGCGCACTTATGAGCGCATGGATGCCGAAATCGAAGCAAGTGGCGGCCCGTGGCTCATGGGAAAGAAAATAACGCTCGCTGACGTCGCGATCATGCCGGCAGTGGTGCGCATGGCCGACCTCGGCATGGACAAGCAGTGGCAGGATCTCCCGCGTGTTGCGGCCTGGTTCGATAATATCCGCGCGCAAGCGGCCTTCGCGCCGACCTATTATCCCGGCTCATTGCTGAGCGAGAAATTTCCGCACCTGAAGGAACGGCGCTAAAGACCGTGCGTCGTACCGGGCCGCGCCTTTTGGCAGCGGCCCGGCAAAGCCGGATCAGTACCTGTTCGCGATCGGAAGCTCTTCGGCCGGGAAGAGCGAGATCACACGACAGCCCTTGTCGGTAACGACGACTTCTTCCTCGATGCGCGCGGCGGAGTAGCCGTCGGTTGCCGGGCAATAGGTCTCGATGGCGAACACCATGCCTTCCTTGATCTCGGTCGGGTGATCCATCGACACGACGCGCGAGATGATGGGCCGTTCGTGCAACGCAAGGCCGAGGCCATGCGCGAACTGCAGGCCGAAGGCCGACATTTCGTCGGGGAACCCGAACTCGCCCGCCTTCGGAAACACGTCGCAGATATGTGCCGTCGAAGCGCCCGGCTTGATGCGTGCGATCGCATTGTCGAGCCACTCGCGTGCTTTCTTGTATGCGTCGTGCTGCGCCGGCGTGGCGCGGCCGACGTTGAATGTGCGGTAATAGCAGGTGCGGTAGCCCATGAACGCCTGCAGGATGTCGAAGAAGGCCTGGTCGCCGGGCCGGATCATGCGGTCGGTGAAATTGTGCGGGTGCGGATTGCAGCGCTCGCCGGAGATGGCGTTGACCGCTTCCACGTCGTCGGAGCCGTGGGTGTAAAGGAACTTGTTGACCTCGGCGACGACGTCGTTTTCGCGCACGCCCGGACGCAGCATTCCATTGATGAGATCGTAGGCCCCGTCGACCATCGCGGCGGCGCGATTGAGCAGCGAAATCTCGTCGATGTTCTTGACCTCGCGCGCCTCCAGCATGACCTGCTGGCCGTCGACGACCTTGAGGCCGAGTTTCTGCAGTTCGAACATCATCGGCGGCTCGATGAGGTCGATGCCGATCGGCATCTTTTCGACGCCGGCTTCCTTCAGCAAGGCGAACATTTCCTTGGCGTGGCGCTCCATCAGGCCGAATTTCGGATCGACGGTGCCGCGCAGGCCGACGAGGCCGGCCTTCATGTTCTCGGGCTTGAGCCAGGGGCAGTAAAGCCGGTGATGCACGGCCGCCGAACCGAAGTCCCACAGAATGGGTTCGCCGGTGCGCGTCAGCAGCACCCAGCGCGAAAGCTTGTCGCGCTCCCACTCGCCGATCTTGGTCGAGGTGATGTAGCGGATGTTGTTGGTGTCGAACACCAGCAGGGCGCCGAGTTCGGAATTGTTCAGCGCCTGGCGCGCGCGGCCGATACGGTAATTGTGCAGGCGCTGATAATTGACGCGCTCCTCGAAATCGACGCCCATGGTGCCGAGCGCGGGCAGATGGCGCCCCCAGTTGTAACGCGGATTGATGTCGTCTGGGTTTACCTTGCGCAAGCCGCGCGTGATGTCGTCCATCGGTCTCTCCTGAAGCGTGATTATTGGCCGGCGCAGGGCCGGCAAGGATGAACCGACTATAGCAAGTTGATACGGACGGCGTCACGCTGATGCGATGACGCGCCTGAGCGTGGAACGCAGAGTTTCCGCCTCATTGGCGCCGAAGGCCGTTTCGAATTCCTTCTGCGCCCGCCGCCACTGGACCAGGGCGGCCTTGAATCTTGCCTCTCCCACCGCGGTCAGTGCGACGCTGCGCGTCCGACCGTCGGGGCCGGCGCCCACCGATACCAACCCGTCGCGCTCGAGCGGCCCGATGGCGCGGCTTAATGCCGTGCGTTCCATGACCATGGTCTCGGCCAGCTTGCCGAGCGACAAGGGACCCGCGCGATTGAGTTTCGACAAAATCGAATACTGAGTTCCGCGCAAGCCCACTTGCGCCATGTGGCGATCATAGATTTGCGACACATGGCGGGCTGCCTGCCGCAGCGCCAGATTGTTGCAAGGCGTATCGCCCGGGGCAGGGTCCTGGGCAGGTTCCTTCGCTGCTTTTGGGGCTGCTCGCTCTTTTCGCATGGCTCTCATTCCTGAAGCGGTGGGGCCGTCTGCCTTGCCAATATGTGCATACGCACCTATAAAGTCAACGGAAGCGTGCATATGCACGTATTTCCGCTTGAAACCGCCGGATGCGGCAGGAGAGGCTTTCATGGACCAGAGAACCAGGACGCTGCTGGAAGCGCCGGCGGGGCGCACGATCTTGCGGCTGGCGCTGCCGAACGTCGTTGTCATGGTGGTGCAGGCCACCATCGGTCTGATCGAAACCTTCTTCGTCGCCAAGCTCGGCGTCGACGCGCTTGCGGCGATGGCGCTGGTGTTTCCGCTGTTCATGCTGCTGCAAATGGTTTCCGCCGGTGCGATGGGCGGCGGCATTCTTTCGGCGGTCGCGCGTGCGCTCGGCGCCGACGACCGCGAACGCGCGAACGGTCTGGTGTGGCATGCCGTCGCAATCACCGTTGTACTGGCTGCGATCACGACCGCGCTGATGCTGTTCGGCGGCCGTTCGCTTTATGCGCTCATGGGTGGGCGCGGCGCGTCGCTCGAAGGTGCGGTGACTTATTCGAATCTTGTTTTCGCAGCGGCAATCCCGTTGTGGCTGTTCAACTCGTTTGCCGCGGTTATTCGCGGAACCGGCAACATGTTCGTGCCGGCAGCGACCACGACGATTGGCGCGGCGATCCTGATCCCGTTATCGCCCATGCTGATCTTCGGCATCGGGCCGTTTCCGCAACTCGGCATCGCCGGCGGCGCCGTCGCAGTGATGATGTACTACGTCGTCGGCACCGCGGTGTTTGCGTTTTACATCTGGTCCGGGCGCGGCGTTCTCACGCCGTCGTTCATTCCTGCAAGGCTTCGCTGGGCGCCGGCGTGGGAAATCCTGCGTATCGGCGTGGCGTCGTCGGCCAACAGCGTCGCAACCAACATCGTCATCGGCACGGCGACCGGACTTGCAGGATTGATCGGTCCCGCCGCCGTCGCCGGTTACGGCACCGGCGCGCGGCTTGAATATCTGCTCATCCCGCTGGTGTTCGGCCTCGGCGCGCCGGTCGCCGCGATGGTCGGCACGGCGATGGGCGCGGGACGCCCGGATCGCGCGCTGAAAGTTGCCTGGATCGGCGCCGCGATTGCCGGAACCATCACCGAAGCGATCGGCCTTCTCGCCGCCTTCGCGCCGCATGCATGGCTGTCGCTGTACGGCAGCGATCCGCAAATGCTGGCGACGGGCTCGCTCTATCTGCGCGTCGTCGGCCCATTCTATGGCTTCTTCGGTGCAGGTCTTGCGCTCTACTTTGCCTCGCAGGGTGCGGGCAAACTCGGGTGGCCGATGGTGGCGGCGACTGTCCGTGTCGCAGTAGCTGTCGGCGGCGGCTGGCTGTCGGTCACGGTGTTTGGCAGCAGCATCGGCCTGTTTACCGCCGTTGCGATTGCGCTCATGGTGTACGGCGCTATCAATGCCACCGCCGTCGCAGCAGGCGTGTGGTTCAAGCGGGAAAAACGCCCGGCGCTCGCCGTGCAGCCAACGTGAGTCCTCCATGACGGAAACGAACGACCGTGCGCCGCTTTATCTCGAGGATTTGCAGCCGGGACAGACTTACGGCGGCACCCAGAGCGTCGCCCTCGATGCCGCGGCGATCAAGGCCTACGCGCGCCAGTTCGATCCGCAGCCGTTTCATCTCGACGAGGCGGCGGCGGAAAAGACGCTGTTTGGCGGTCTGGCGGCGAGTGGCTGGCACACGGCGTCGATCACCATGAGGCTGATGGCAACCGACGGGCCGCCGCTGGCCGGCGGTGTTGTCGGCGGTGGCCTCGACGAATTGCGCTGGCCGAAACCGGTGCGGCCGGGCGACAGCCTTCACGTCAAATGCGAAATCCTCGAGGTCATTCCATCGAAATCCCGGCCGGAGCAGGGCCGGATCAAGATGCGCACGACCACCTTCAACCAGCGTGATGAGCCGGTGCAGGTGATCGTCGCCAATCTCATCGTGCCGAAGCGCAAGGCGGCGGCGGGATAGCGCAGCCAAGCGTCGTCCC
>JBARCH010000391.1:0-2037 GCA_049793875.1 Pseudolabrys sp.
TTCCCAGGAGCTGGTTCAAGCACGCCAAACTCGCCAAAGGAAAACGCGATTGCGGCCTCAATTTCTTCGGCATCGACGCCGGCCAGCCGCTGTCGGAATGGAAGCGCAAAGGCTGGATTCATCCCGATGATCCGCGCGGCGGGTTTCAGTGGTATTGCCGTTATTACAGAGGCCGGCGAATGGAAAAAGAAGACAAACGCCAGATCGGCCGCTGGAAGGCGATCCGTCGCCATGTCCGGCAGCTTCAAAAAAACTGCGAGCCGGGTGACCTTTTATGCCGCCGTCGTCAGCGGCAGGCGTTGCTGCACTGGGCCTATGACAGCCGAAAAATTGAACGTTATCCCCGCGCGATTTCCTCGATCATCTCCATCAGCACGTCCGGACAGGTAATATGCGGATTGTGGCTGGAGTCGATCTCGTACGTTTTCCAGCCCTCGCTTTTGCCGCGGTCGTAAAAGCGGCGGAAGCGATCGTCCGCCGAACAGCGCCGGCAATAGATGTAATGACGCGGCTGCGGCGGCTCGGACGTGAGCACAAGTTTCTGTTCAAAGGTCTTGATCGGTTGCGGCACGCGTTTCGGTCCGGCCCATGCACGATCGGCAGCCGGCGTATCGGGCGGCATCGGTCCCGGTGGCATACGCCAGTCGCCACTCGCATTGTCCTTGCGCTGGTCGCGCACTGACGCCGGTAAAAGATCGAAAGCACTCTCGCCGCTTGTCGGCGCGAATGCGTCGATATAAACAAGCTTCGCAACCCGGTCACGCGCACGATCGGCGACGCCGGTCGCAACCATGCCGCCGTAAGAATGGCCGATCAGAATCACGTCGCTGAGGTCCTCGAACTGGAGCACACCGCAGACATCCGCGACGTGCGTGTCCAGATCGATATCGGCATGCGCCAGATGGCTGCGATCGCCAACGCCGGTCAGCGTCGGCACAAAAAAAGCGTGCCTTCGCGCAGCCATCAGCGGACGCATCTTCTTCCAGCCCCAGCCTGCCGACCAGGCGCCGTGTGCAACGACAAATGTAGCCATACGTCCTCCCCGTTTACTATTCCGCTGCGGCCGCGCGCACGTTCGTGCGCGGCAATCGTCTTAGCCAATATGATCTTATGAGATCGAGCACCACCACGCACAGACCGGCGCCGAGCACTTCCCATCCCGGCCTGATTCCGGCACGAAAATCGAACGCCGTTGTCAGCACCCGCAATGGCGAAACGTGGAAGGCGAAGCCGATGCCGATTGCCTCGCCGGCGAATGTCAGCGCAGACACCGCGACGGCAAGAGCAAGCAGCCTGAGGGCGGACAGATTGTCGTCCTGCCGCCGGGACGCAAACCGATAAGACATCAGCCACAAAAACAGACCTGCGGCGAAGGTCGGCACCGTCACGTCTGCCTTGGTCTGCTGGAAGTAATGGATGAGTGCGAGCAGTACGACGGCATAAACGATCTGATGCAGACGCCGCCAGCGTAACCCGCCAAGCCGGCGCACCATTGCGTCATTCGAAGTTGCCGCGAGCACCGCCAGCCCAAGCCACGCGACCGCGCCGACAATCAGATAAACGCGATGCGTTATTTCGTGCACGGCCGCCGCAAGATCGAAGCGCTGATCGGCCACGAACAGCGCAAGATGCACGGCGATGTAGCAGAATGTGCCGACGCCGATCATCCGCCGCACGTCGATCAAGGCGCCGTAGCGCATAATGCGGCGAAACGGAGTCACCGCCAACGTCAATCCAAGAAAGATGAGCGCCCAAAAGCCGGCGCGGTGGATCATGTCGTTGATCGGCCGCGCCCCACCCATAATCAAGTGGGCGTCGTAAACCGTCTTGGCGAGCGGAAACAGCAGCAATAAAAGTGTGGCGAGACGCAACGGCGAAAAGCGACCACGACGGTCGCGCCAGATTTTCCAAGCGGATTTCGAAGCGGGATCACTCACGCTCGCCATTGAACCCAGCGCCTGTCACGATGCAAGCCCACGCCGTTCATCTGCAATGGACACGCCCCCTGCTTACCGGCGCCCCTTGCCGGTGGCGAGC
>JBARCH010000392.1:0-2250 GCA_049793875.1 Pseudolabrys sp.
CCGCGACCCAGTCCTCGGCGGCGATCGTGTCGAAGGCAAGCGCCCCGGCCGCCGCCTCGCCGGCGCCGCGCGCGATCAGCTTGCGCACCTCGCCTTGATCCGGCGCGTCGCGGAAGTGGATTTCGACCGACCACGCGCCATTCTCGCCCTCGAAAGCGGCGCAAACCGTATTGTCGGGGTCTAGATTTTCGCCGGCAAAGGCGGCGAGCCGCCGTGCGGTCGGCTCGGCGCAGGTCAGGCGGGCGCGAATCGTAGCGGCGTCGGCCATGGCGGGCGCACGTTCGCCCTTCGCTTTCGCGCGCGCAATGGCTATCTAGGCCCCTTGAGGACAACGTCATGACCATCGAAACGCCCAGCGCTGCCGACACCGAAGCGCTCGCGCTCGCCCGCCGCAGCGGCTGGCCGGAGGATATGCGCCACCTGATCGCGCGCTATCCGCGCGAGCAGTGGGACGCCCACGCCAATCTCGGCTCGATGGCGCGCTTCTGGCTGTCGCGCCACGCCATGTTCCGCGAACTCTCCGGCATGCTCGAGCGCATCACCGTCGACTTCCGCGACGGGAAATTGCCGGCGGCGGAATTCCCCGGCCTGTTTGCGCCGCGGCTGCAATTCATGCTGCAGCAGCTCGACCTGCATCATCACATCGAAGATAACCACCACTTCCCGATCTTCCGCGCGGCGGACGACCGGCTCGCGCGCGGCTTCGACGTGCTGGAGAACGACCACGAAGCGATCCATGCCGACATGGAGCGTTCGGCGGAAACGGCGAATGGGCTCCTGCGCGCGCTCGGCGGCGAAGCGGATGCGCTGCGCCGCGCCGGCGACGCTTACGCCGAAGCGAGCGCGGCGCTGTTGCGCGGACTCATGCGCCATCTCGACGACGAGGAAGACCTGATCGTGCCGCTGATCCTCGAGCGTGGCGAGGACGCGCTCGGCGTCGGCCACTAAATTTGTCATGGCCGGGCTTGTCGCGGCCATCCGCGCCTTTGTTGCGAGGAAGCCTGTCAAAGACATGAATGCCCGGCACAAGGCCAGGCATGACGGTTATCGTCGCTTGAAATACTGCACCGCGCGCTCGTGCTTCTCCGCCGCCTTGCGCGTGCCGAAGGTGCCGAGATTGCGCCGCCGCCCGGTGCGCGGATTTTTCTTGCGCGAATAAAGCCGGTACTTCCCCGACTCCAGCTTTCGGATCATCGCGGCGTCCCGCTTGCGCGCTTAATCCCGGCCGAACGGGAAGAAGCCGCGCGGGCGGCTGTCCTCCTGCGGCAAATAAGGTCGCACGCGGTAGTAATAGGCGCGCGGCTCCTCGTGCGACTGCCGCCAGTAGCCCGGCGCCGGTGGGCGCGCGCCGTCCCGCGGCAGCGTGCCGGTCAGTCCGTCATCGTCGTCATCGGCATAGCTGTCGTCGTCGCTATACGCAGCCCGCCCGACGGACTGCGCGCGCGTATTGCGGCTGGCGAAATCCGGCACGATGTTCTGCGGCGGCGGCGATGTGCGCTTGGCCACCGCGGGTGCACCCTCCGGCAACTCGCCGGTGAGCACGACGCTGACGTGGCTCATGCCTTCCTTCTTCACCAGCGCCCACAGCTTCGCCGCGTCCGCCGTATGCAGCCGCACGCAGCCATGCGAGGCCGGCCGGCCGATGCTGGCATGCGAGGTGCCGTGGATGGCGTGGCCCTGCTTGGTGAAGAAGATGGAATAGGGCATCGGCGCGTCGTCCCACTCCTTGCTGAAGTGATCCTTCTCCATGCGGAACGGCGTGAACTTCCCGTCCGGCGTGTCGTATTGCGCGATGCCGGTCGAGACCGGCCAGACATAGCGCTGCTCGCCGTCCACCGTCACGGTCATGCGCTGCGTCGCCTTGTTGACCTGAACCAGCACGTCGGCGCGCGCCGCGCCCGAAAACGCGACGGCGAGAGCGCCCGCCGCCGCGATCCGCAACAGTGTCACACGCATTTTACGTTCCTAAATAGGCCCTCGGATCGCCCGCTCTATCAAGCGGCGGAACCGGATTCCGTTCCGGCCCTTTGGTCCCATCCAAGCGGCCGATCGCGGCGCCTTCGGGGCGGAACGGGGGCGGCGCGCGCAGGCTGCGGCATTGGCGGCATCGACACATACGGGGAATAGGCGCACGCTGACGGCGACCGAAACGCCAGCGCAAAGCGGCCGGGCCTTCACATCAACTCGCGACCGGAACCCATCCGGGTGTCCGTTGCCCTCGCTCCGAAATTATGTCGGGCGAAAGGAAAA
>JBARCH010000393.1:0-16895 GCA_049793875.1 Pseudolabrys sp.
CGCGATGCCGAAACTTTCCAGCAGCGGCAGGACGAAATCGGCTTCGCCGAAGTGCCCGGGGAAAATGCGACTCTTGCCGCCGGAATAAACGATCCGTGCGGCAGGAAAGGCGCGCGCCAGCTTTGCCGCAACCGTGATACGCGACGCCGACGCGCCGAGCGCCGGATCGGGCCGACAGTCCGACAAGGAGGGAGAAATCGCGCCACCCAGGATGATAATGCCGTCCGGTGCGCCGCGCGCCGGATCCCACGGCGGGAAGCGGTTCTCCAGCGGCTTTATCATCAAGGCGCCAAGCGGCGAGAACCCATCGATCGCCAAGAGAAGCACGCCCGCGATCAGAAGCGCCATTCCCGTCCGCCGGAAGCGCACGAGCAGCAGCAGAAGTCCAAGCAGCGCGACAACGATCAACAGATTGGACGGCAACGCAAGAAAGCCAGCTGTCTTGGACAGGATGAAGAACATTTATTGTTTCTTCTTCCACTCCTCATAACGCTTCTTGTTTTCTTCGTTCGGCGGATAGAGGCCGGGAAGTTTCGCGCCTTTTTCCACTTCCTGCACCAGCCAGCTTTCCAAGCGCTCGTGCTCGGCGCCCTCCTCCGCGACGAAATCCACGAGCGCGGCCGGAATCACCACCGCGCCATCGTCATCGGCGACGATGATGTCGTTCGGGAAAATCGCGCAGCCGCCGCAGCCGATCGGCTCGTTCCAGCCGACGAATGTCAGTTGATTGACCGAGGCCGGCGCAGCCACGCCCGCGCACCACACCGGCAAGCCGGTGCCGACCACGCCGTGCTTGTCGCGCATGACGCCGTCGGTGATGAGTCCGCTGACGCCGCGCTTGACCATGCGCATGCACAATATGTCGCCGAAGATGCCGGCGCCGGTGACGCCCATGGCGTCGGCGACGACAACGCAATTCTCCGGCATCGCCTCGATCGCGCCACGTGTGGAGATCGGTTTCGACCAGCTTTCCGGCGTCGCGAGGTCCTCGCGCACCGGCACGAAGCGCAGCGTGAACGCAGGCCCGACTACCCGCTTGCCGCTGAAGCCGAACGGCATCGCGCCCGCCATCCACGCGTGACGAATGCCTTTCTTCAGCAGCATCGTCGTGATGGTACCGGTGGTGACATTTTGCAACGTCTTGAGTGCGGAACTCATCAGTGTCCTCGTAATGAAAAAATTCAGGCGGGGTTGAGGCCGAGCCGCTCATCGCGCCGGCGCAGGTAAGCAATCAGCGGCAGCGACAGCGCCACCATCCACGACTTGCCGATGATCTGTCCGAGCAGGAAATCCAGCGAGCCGAAAGCGAGCCACAGAAAAACGATGGAGTCGACAACCAGGCCGACTACGCCCGACGCCATGACCGCGGCCACCAGCCGCCGGCGCGCGAGCGGCGTATAGACCGCAAAATCGGTGAATTCGGAAAACAGGAATGCAGCCGCCGACGCCCAGACCAATACCGGCGACGCGACCGCGGCCGAAATCGCCGCTCCCACGATAATGGCTCCGAGGCCCGCCAGCAGGCCCAGCCGCCGCTGCACCAGATCGCGCAACACGAGCGCCGCGCCGATCATCAGCACGCCAGAGGGCGCCGAAATGCCAGGCGCGACCGGCACCACGCAGGGGCCGTTCGGGACGCAGACCGTGCCGACACTGCCGATCATCCAGTTCGCCGCCGGAATGGTCAGGCAGAACAGGACCAGAAATACCGTGCCCTCGACCGTGCGCCGTCTGTCGTTAGTCATCTTGCCTCACACGCCTGCCATGAATTTCGCATAGCCCGTCGCCCGCAGACGGCACGCGGGACACTCCCCGCAGCCATAGCCCCAATCGTGCCGGGTCGCCCGGTCGCCTTGATAGCAGCTATGGGTCTCCTCGATCACCAGATCAAGAAATTCCTGCCCGCCGATGTCCCGCGCCAAAGTAAAAGTCGCGGCCTTGTCGATCCACATCAGCGGGGTTTCGAGGGTCACCGGCCTGTCCATGCCGAGCGACAATGCCGCCTGCAAGGCCTTGATGGTGATGTCACGGCAATCGGGATAACCGGAATAGTCGGTTTCGCACATGCCGCCGACGATACGTCCGATGCCGCGCCGGTAAGCGAGCGCGGCCGCATAGGTAAAAAAGATCAGGTTGCGGCCCGGCACGAACGTGGTCGGCAGGCCGTTGTCGGCAATCTCGATCGCCATGCCGCGCGTCAGCGCCGTGTTGGAGATGGCGGCGAGCGCGTCCAGTTCGATCATATGGTCGTGGCCGAGCCGTTCTTTCCAGGCGGGCCGCAGCGCCGTCATGCGGTCGCGAATGCGGGGACGCACCGCCAGTTCGACCGCGTGGCGCTGTCTGTAATCGAAGCCGACGGTCTCGACACGGGCATAGCGTTCGAGCGCCCAAGCGAGGCAAACGGTCGAATCCTGCCCGCCGGAGAAAAGAACCAGCGCTGTTTCCCGGGCCTCTGCCATGCCCGCATCACTACAATATTCGGCGGCGGTTGTGGTAATCGTGGAGCCCGAGAGAACCGAGAGCCGGGACAATGGGCAGTGCAAACCGCGGGTTGATCGCCGTCGACAAGATGGGAGCGAAAATCCTCTTTCTCGACCCGACGACCTACAAGATTGAAAAAGTGCTCGACGGGTTCCAGCGCACGGTGCACGAACTGCTCGTCGTGCCGGAAACCGGGTTGGCCTATGTGCCGATCTACGGCGACGGTATCCACGGCCGCAACCCCAACCCGGGCCACCTCCTCTGCATTATCGATCTCGTGCGCCGCGAGCATGTCGGCGATATCGACCTGCGCCCCTGCATCGCGCCGCATACACTCAAGCTTGGGCCGGACGGCTTCATTTACATCACCTGCGAGAACAGCGCGGTCGTCGCAGTGATCGACCAAAAAACGCACAAAGTCGTCGAAACAATCGATTCCGGATCGACCAACGGCCACCGGTTGATCATCGCGCCGGATGGGCAACGTCTCTACACCGAGAACGAGGAGGACGGCACCGTGTCGGTGATCGACCTTCCGAAACGCAAGCTGCTTGGCAAGATCAAGACGCCGCATCCGCTCGCAGGCATCGCCATTGATGCCGATGGCGGCACTGTCGTGGCTGTCAGCGACGCCGAGCCGGAGCTTTATCTGATCGACACCGCTAGTGAGCGTGTAACCCGCACCGTCATACTCAAGGATGTGCCGAAGGCCGCGCAAATCGCGCGCTATAGTCCGGACTGGCGTATTCTTGGCGTCACCAGCCTCAACAGCGATACTGTCAGCCTGATTACGCCGTCATTCGGCGAGCAGACCGCAATCAAGGTCGGCAGCCAGCCGATGGATATGGCCTTCCGTGGCGACGAGCTATTCGTCGCCTGCCAGGGTGACGGCTCGATCCACATCGTCGACATCCCCGGACGGAGATGGAAAAGCTCGTTTCCAGCAGGCACGGGATGTGAGTCGGTCGGATTCTTTTAGCGCGCGGTCAGTCCCATTTCGGCGACCACGTCCAATCGACGATGCGGCCGCCGCGGCGCGCAAGGCCGGCGATCTCTTTCATCTCGCCGGACGACAGATCGAAATCGAAGATGGAGAAATTCGCCTGCAGCCGCTCCAATTTACCGGTGCGCGGAATGACGGCGATATTCTGCTGCACAAGATAACGCAGCGATATCTGTGCCGCGCTTTTGCCGTGCGCCTTGCCGATGCGCGCGAGCACGTCGTCGCCGGTCGCTTGCCCACGCGCGATCGGGCTATAGGCGACGACCGCCATGTCGTAGCTCTTGCAGGCGGCGATCACCTTGTCCTGATTGAGAAACGGATGGCACTCGATCTGGTTGCAGACCAGCGGCTCGGGCGAAACCTTGTTGGCCTCTTCAAGCAGCGTGACCGTGAAATTCGACACGCCGATCTGTCTTGCAAGACCTTCGCGCTTCATCTTCGACATGGCGCCGAGCGTCTCGGCGAGCGGCACGCGCGGGTTTGGCCAGTGCACCAGCAACAGGTCGATGACGTCGATCCGTAGCCGTGCGAGGCTTTCCTTTACCGAACGCTCAAGATCGGACGGCGACAACAACGTCGGCTGCACCTTGGTGGTCACCGTCACCTCTGCGCGCTTGCCGGAATTGCGTACGCCTTCGCCCACTTCCCGCTCGTTCTCATACATTTGCGCGGTGTCGATGTGCCGATAGCCGATACGGATCGCCTGCTCGACGAGGCGCGCGCAGTCACGTCCGCGCAGCGCCCAGGTGCCGAGCCCGACGAGTGGAATATTGAATCCCCTGGCTTCGACCGTAGTCTTGGCCGTCATCGATTGTTTTCCGCCTCGAGTGCAAATCCGAGCAGAAATAGCGCCCGCCGCCCGGTCTCCCGGTTAATGCATTCGGCTACCATCGGGTTCGCCATCGAGCCCTGGTAGAAGTCCCTGTAGAACGCACAGGTCTTGTCCCGCGACGCGATCCAGGCGCGCTGCATGTCCCGCAAGCCTGCCTGTTGCGCGGCATCCAGTTTCAGGCGCAGGCGGCGGAAGGACTCGTTGAGAATGTCGTCCCACACCACGCTTTCGCGCCGAATGCACGTGATGACCGCGGCCGAGGGCATCGACTCCCGGTGTGGCGCGCACACATTCACCAGCGTGCCGATGCAGCTTTCGGCCTCGGTCGTGCTCTTGCCCGCCGGAGCGGAGGTCTTGATGCAATCCTGCAGTGCATTGGAGTCGCCGGGGTTCGGGTGTTTGTCCCGGGCGGACGCGGCGCAAACCGCGAACGCCAGCAGCGCCAGGAGCCCGGCGACAATTCGCATCAGGGGGTGTCCCATACCGGCGCGTGCGGAGGATTGACGACGCGCATATTTGTCGCGTTGAGCTTTTTCAAATCCGCCATCTCGGCATCCGACAATGCGAAGTCGAACACGTCGAGATTTTGCTTCAGGTGATCGGGTGTTGCAGTACGCGGAATGGGAATTGCGCCCCGCTGCACCAGATAACGCAGCGACACCTGTGCCGCGGTTTTGCCGTGCGCCTTGCCGATGCGCTCGAGCGCGTCGGCGCCCGGCACCTTGCCGCGCGCGATCGGGCAATAGGCAACCACCGCCATGCCGTGCTTCTTGCAGGCGGCAAGCACCTTGTCCTGGTTGATGAAGGGATGCATTTCCACCTGGTTGCAGACCAGCGGTTCGCTGGTTACCGCCCAGGCTTCGTCGAGCATCTTGCTGGTGAAGTTTGCGACCCCGACATGCCTGGCCTTGCCGTCCTTTTTGGCTTTGCAGAGCGAGGGAATGCTGACCGAAAAAGGAATGTCCTTGTTGTTCCAGTGGATCAGCAACAGATCGACATAGGGCAATTGCAGATTGGCAAGGCTTTGATCGAGCGAGCGGGCAAAGTTGTCCGGCGTCAGATTATTCTCGCGAACCTTGGTGGTGATGAACATATCCTCGCGCCTCACGCCCGAAGCCCGAAAGCCCTCCCCGTTTTCCTTCTCGTTTCCGTAAAAATTGGCCGTGTCGATGTGGTGATAACCGACCTGCAACGCGGTTTTGACCGCCTGCACGCAGACATCTTCCTTCAAGGTCATGGTGCCAAGGCCGATCGCGGGAATACGGGCGCCGTGGACTTCAACAACGGGGACTTGCGCAAATTGCATCGGTTGCTCCTGAGAACGAATGGGCCGGGTACGATCGGCTGGCCGCGGACGGCGCGCGAGAATGCCCGCTCATCCGCATGCTGCCAACCGGGGTGTCGGCGGCGCTTCGCGTGCGCGCGACCGCAAATCGCAAAAAAAATTCATCGCGAGCCATCGACAGACATTCTTCCTGCGCAAGCCGTTGGCCCTCCTTCTTACATTGGAATAATTCGAGACTAGAAAATACCTATTGCATCAATGACTTTTAGTGCTTTTGTGAGTCCGGACCACGGATCGGACAATTTCATGCGCACGGTTTTGTTTCTCTTCGGCCTGTTGAGCCTGATCGCTTTGTCGCTCTTTCCGGCCACGCCGGGGCGCGCCGACGGCGCGTTGACGACCACGATCAAGGACCACCAGTTCAGCCCCTCCGAGATCAAGGTGCCGGCCAACAAGCGGGTCATCATTACCGTCATCAATGACGACACAACGCCGGAGGAATTCGACAGCACCGCGCTCAAGGTCGAGAAAGTCGTCCCGGGAAAATCGAAGGGCGTCGTGCGGATCGGGCCACTCGCGCCCGGAAAATACCCGTTCATCGGCGAGTATCATGAATCCACGGCCAAGGGCGTGGTGATCGCGGAATAGGAAGGCCATGCTCGGCGCACTCATCATCGTTTTTCGTGAAGTCATCGAAGCGGGCCTGATCGTCGGCATCGTCATGGCGGCGACGCGCGGCGTTGCCGGCCGCGGGCGCTGGGTCACATTCGGCGTGGTCGCAGGCGTGGTCGGCGCCGCGATCGTCGCCCTTTTCGCGGGCGCGATCTCGAACGCGTTCGAAGGCTCCGGCCAGGAACTGTTCAACGCCTGCGTGCTCGGCATCGCCGTCGTGATGCTCATGTGGCACAACGCCTGGATGGCGCGGCACGGCCGCGAGATTGCCGCCGAGATGAAACAGATCGGCACCGCAGTCAGCGAAGGCGCGCGGCCGCTCACCGCGCTTGCAATCGTCGTCGGCCTCGCGGTGCTGCGCGAGGGCTCGGAAGTCGTGCTGTTCCTCTACGGGATATTCGCGTCAGGGACGTCGGGCTCGGCGCTGCTGACGGGCGGCCTGCTCGGCATCGCGGCCGGCGCGGCCTTCACCGCGCTCACTTATTTCGGCCTGCTGGCGATACCGACGCGTTACATTTTCTCGGTGACGAGTTGGCTGATCGCGCTGCTTGCCGCAGGCATGGCGTCGCAGGCGGTTCAGTTTCTCAATGCCGGCGGGGTGCTGGTCGCGCTCGACCGCACCGTCTGGGACACGTCGTGGGTGCTGTCGGAAGGCAGCCTGTTCGGCAGGCTCATGCACACGCTGATCGGTTATTCAGAGCGCCCGACCGAGATGCAGCTGATGGTGTATGTCGCGACGCTGTTCGCGATGTTCCTGCTGATGCGGATCGCGCGCTATTCGCCGCCGAAGCAAGTCGCCGCGTAAGCCGGCGGATATTTTAGCGCCTCTTGCCACCTAACGCCGCAAAGGCCGTGCCCGGCGCCTGATCGATCACCTTCAGCAAGGCACGCGCCGGCCCGCGCGGCGCGCGCTTGCCCTGCTCCCAGTTGCGCACCGTCTCGACCGGAACCTCGATGTGCTGGGCGAAGGCGGCCTGCGTGAGCCCGCAGCGCGCCCGCACATGCCGCGCGAAAGCCGCCGGGTCGTTGTGGTCGACGGTATTCTCGCTGCCGTCCGGCATGATCTCGACGATACGACCGTCCGCCTTCAACCGCACCCGCATCATGGCCAAGTCCCCATCACCGGTTCATCGGCCATTGCACTAGCTGATTCGCCGATAACAGGCGTTAACGGCGCACAAAGCGAGTATCCGCTCTTCGTCTGATCTAGCGGATCAGCCGAATATCGACACCGATGTCGACCTGGGCCCATTTTCGATCGGCAGTTACGGCGGGAAGACCTTCGTGCTGTGCGAGCGCGAGACAAGCACGATCCGCCAACGACAAGCCAAGATGTTGGGTGTGTCGGCGCAATTCGCCGGTGCGGTCAGCGAGATCGATTCCATAGTCCACAATTTCCAGACCGATCTTCAGTATTGTCGATTTTGCCAAAGCGCCGTCCATACCCCGCTCGATCAACTTCGTCATGACTTCGGCATGATTTACCGCTGAGACAATCGCTTGCTCGAGAAGTTCACCGACGCGATCTGCACCAGGTTCCGCATTTATGAGTGCGAGGATGGCGGAGGCGTCGAGCACCACGCCTGTCATTCGCCCTGCTCGCTTTCAACTTCCCGGCGGCGATCCTCCAGAAGTTCGTCGACAAGGCTGATACCCGCCGGCGCGTATTGCCGAACGAGAGCCTGGGCTTTGCGAACCGCAACCGGAATCGTCATCAAACGGACTTCGTCATCTTCGGCATTTGCAATGAGCAGATCACCTTCCTTCAAGCCCAGAGATTTCAAGATCGTGATCGGTATCGTGACCTGGCCGGAAGGCCCGAGACGGATACGGTTAGAGTTGCGCTCTGATCCAATCGCAGGCGCGTCAGCCGTTACGGGAAGATGTGAGGCAGCATGACGCGCATCCTCCCGCACCAGCACATTGCGGACGAATTGATAACTGGTGCCGAGAAACCGCGCGATATCGCTTCGACTATATCCGGCCTTGGCTAAAGCTCTCATCTTTTCCGATTTCGACGCCAAGCCAGCCGTTACCTTTGTCATTTGTGCTGAATTAGACATGACCACTCTCCCTGTTTATTAGTGGTCAATATATTGACTAGTTAGTAACTGTCAACAGTGTCTAACGCGTTTTCTCGAAAATCTCCCGCCCGATCAGCATGCGGCGGATTTCCGACGTGCCTGCGCCAATCTCATAGAGCTTGGCGTCACGCAGCAGCCGGCCGGTCGGAAACTCGTTGATATAGCCATTGCCGCCCAGGCACTGGATCGCTTCCAGCGCCATCCAGGTCGCGCGCTCGGCGGCATAAAGGATTGCGCCGGCGGCGTCCTCGCGCGTGGTGCGGCCTTCGTCGCAGGCGCGCGCCACCACATACACATAAGCCTTGGCCGCGTTCATGGTCACATACATGTCGGCGAGCTTGGCCTGCACCAGTTGGAAACGTCCGATCGGCTGCCCGAATTGCTGGCGGTCGTGGACGTAAGGGATAACCACGTCGAGGCAGGCCTGCATGATGCCGAGCGGCCCCGCCGCCAACACCACGCGTTCATAGTCGAGCCCCGACATCAGCACGTTGACGCCATTGCCCACCGCGCCGAGCACATTCTCTTCCGGCACCTCGCAATCGGTGAACACCAGCTCGCTGGTATCGGAGCCGCGCATGCCGAGCTTGTCGAGTTTCTGCGCCGGCGCAAAACCCTTCATGCCTTTTTCGACGACGAAGGCCGTAATGCCACGCGCGCCCGCCGTGCGGTCGGTTTTGGCATAGACGACAAGCGTGTCCGCAACCGGCCCGTTGGTGATCCACATCTTCGAGCCGTTGAGCACGTAACGGTCGCCGCGCCTCTCGGCGCGCGTGCGCATCGAGACGACATCCGAACCCGCGTTCGGCTCCGACATCGCCAATGCGCCGACGTGCTCGCCGGACACGAGCTTCGGCAAATATTTCCTTTTCTGTTCGGCATTGCCGTTGCGGTGAAGCTGGTTGATGCAGAGATTAGAATGCGCGCCGTAGGACAGCCCGACCGCGGCCGACGCGCGCGAAATCTCCTCCATCGCCACGCAATGCGCGAGATAACCGAGACCGGCGCCGCCATATTCCTCGTCGACCGTAATGCCGTGCAAGCCGAGCGCGCCCATCTCCGGCCACAGATCGCGCGGGAATGTGTTGTTGCGGTCGATTTCGTCGGCGCGCGGCGCAATGCGATCGTGCGCGAAGCCATTGACGGTCTTGCGCAGCATCTCGACCTCGGGGCCGAGGCCGAAATCGAAGCCGGGCCAGGCATTCGGGATCATGAGCCGCCTCCGCCGCGCCGGAACGGCGCGACCCGTCGAACGACTCTATAAGCTGCCGGTCAGGCTGTCAGCGCCTGCGGAAGCGTCAAAGCGGCTTGCGCCGGCGCCAACCTTGCGTTGCCCAGGGCGAGCAGCCGGTCGATGGTGAAAGCGGGACCCGGCTTCGCAAACAGATAGCCCTGCATTTCCGAGCAGCCGGCAAGGCGCAGCAAGACGCGCTGTTCCTCGGTTTCGACGCCTTCCGCCAGCACGCTGACGCCGAGCGCGCGTCCAAGCGCGGTGATCGCCTGCACGATGACGCCGCCATTCGAGTTCGGACCCAATGCGGTGACGAAGCTGCGGTCGATCTTGAGCTTGTCGATCGGGAACCGCTGCAGGTAGCCGAGATTGGAATAGCCGGAGCCGAAATCGTCGAGCGCGATGCGGACGCCGATATCGTGCAGGTCGGCGATGCGCCGGAGCATTTCGTCCGGATTGTCGATCAACACCCCTTCGGTGATTTCCAGCATCAGCCGCGACGGCTCGATGCCGGTCTGCGCTAACGTATCGCGCACCAGATCGACGATGGCGCTGTCGCGGACCTGCAGCGGGGACAGATTGACCCCCATGTACAGATCCGGCCACCGTTTTGCTTGCTCGAGCGCGCGGCGCAGCACGAAGGCGCCGACTTTATCGATCAGGCCCATCTTCTCGGCAACCGGAATGAACAGCGCGGGGCCGATCGCGCCGCGGTCCGGATGAGTCCAGCGCAGCAGCGCCTCGACACCGACGATGCGCGCGCCCTGCGCCGACACGATCGGCTGATAATGCAGGCTGAGTTCGCCGGCGGCGAGCGCCAGCGGCAATTCGCGCCGGATGAATTGCTCGTCGTCCGTTATCGGATTGACGACAGGCCGTGCGGGAATAATCGCGCCGGCTCCTGCCTCGCGCGCGATCGGCTCATGCCGCACGCGCCGCAATTGCCACACCGAGAACGCCGCAAAGCCCAGCAATGCCGCGACAAGCCCGCCGATGAGCGGCACCAGCCGTTTCATCATTTGCGTCATCGGCCGTTCCTGCTCCCAGGTAAAAAAGCCGATGATGCGGCCTTGGCCGTTGATGACAGGTTGCGTCTCGCGCGCGGTCGCAGCCGGGTCTGTCTCGAATTTAAGTCCCTTGAGCTGGACGCTCTGCTCGATCATGCGCACGAAGCGTGGAGCGATTTCGTTCGCTTCTCCGGCCAAGGAACGGAATGCCGCGATGTTTTCGCGCAATGCCGCCCGCTGGCGAGTCGCAGCACGGTCGTCGCTGGCACGCGCGAGGCCAAATCCCAGTCCGGCGCAGAACAAGGTCGCGACAGTCCCGAGCAACGCCGCAAGCGCGATGAGACGTGCGGCCGAGCGCGCGCGCAATACGCCCAAACGCGGATTGCGGGTCGGCTTGATACCTTTCGCCGCCGCATCAATACGCAAACTGCCGTCCACCACAGCCCCCCATGTTGCGGGGTGACGCTAGGCAAACAGCGTTAATTCCAGTTCAGGAAAAATGGTGAACAGATCGTAACCATGTCTTTTTCCAAAAGGGCACGGCCTTTTTGACGGAGACACTCGCAAGGATCGTGCGCCGGCCGTCCTGGTGCAGCCCAAACCACAACGATGCGATGCTCGGGAATGAGAAGAAACCCACGACGCCGGTGACTGTCGTCACGAATGGGCTCGAGGCTACCGCCGGCTCGACGCACAACCGATTGAGCGTTGGCGGAATGAGGATACCGCCAGCGCAGCAGCCGCCAGGTTGCAGACCATTGCAAGACCGATCACAACACCAAGCCCGCACCCGAAACCAAATATAGGCGATCCCGACGATGAGGGCGAACGCCAGTCCGTCAAGAATACCGGCAGGCGTGCTTGCCGCCTTTCGTGTCATGAAGCCAATTGGCCGCGCCCGGGGCAGATCATGATTCGCTTTTTGGCCGTTTTGTCCGTGGCGGCCATTATGCCTTTGGCCGCAGCAGCCGAGCCATGCCCAGGCAACCCCGATGCGCTCGGCACCGAACGCACGATCACGGTCGATGCCGCCACCACGCCAAGGGTCGGCCACAAGGAATTCCCTGTCAGCCTGCCGCTGAACGACAAGGAATTGGTGCTCACCTTCGATGACGGCCCCTGGCCTGCAACGACCACCAGGATACTCAATGCCCTGAAGCACGAATGCGTGCGCGCAACGTTCTTCCTGATCGGCAGGTCGGCGGCCGAATTTCCGGCTCTGGCGCGCCGGGAACTGGCGGAAGGCCATACCGTCGGGCATCACACCCACAGCCATCGGCTGCTCAACAGCCTGCCGCTCGCCGCGGCGGAGGCCCAGATCGACCGCGGCATCGAAGAGGACGAGTTCGCTCTCTATGGCCTGCGCCGGAGCCAGCCCACCACGCCGTTCTTCCGCTTTCCGGGTTTCGCGTCATCGCCCGCTTTGCTCGAGCGTCTGGCGCAACGAAACATCGTGGTGTTTGGCGCCGACGTCTGGGCCAGCGATTGGCTGCCGATGACGCCCGATCAGGAACTGGCGTTAATCCTCCGCCGTGTCGAGAAAGTGAACCACGGCATCGTGCTGCTGCATGACACCAAAGCCCGTACGGCCGCCATGTTGCCGGCGTTCTTGCGCGCGCTGAAAACGCGAGGGTACCGGATCGTCCAGGCCGTGCCCGCGAACGGCATTAGACTTTTGCACTAGAAAAATTAGTCCCCATTCGGCCCTGCAATCCTCTACAGGAAAAGCTCTTGTGGATAATCGCCTCCAGTCAACTTCCGTTAATGTGGGGCTTCGTAGCGTTCGATCACCGCGCCGTTCGGGGAATTCTCCAAAAACAAAATGCGCGGGGGTACCGGGGGACTTCATGCGCCGCTTTGCGCTCTCTTTCTGCTGTTTTGCCTTCAGCTTCATCGCGTCGGCCGCTTGGCAATCCCCGGCAAAAGCCGCCGACTGTCCCGGCAATCCTAACGCGCTCGGTACCAGCCGCGTGCTGACGGTGACGCCCGGCGAGTTCACACGCCTCGGCCGCATCCAATATCCGGACACACTGCCGCTCAATGACCACGAAGTCGTCATCACATTCGATGACGGCCCGATACCGCCATACACCAACATCATACTTGAGGCGCTCGCATCGCAATGCGTGAAGGCGACCTATTTCCTCGTCGGCGAGATGGCGCACCTCCACCCGGAAATGGTGCGCCGCATTTACAACGCCGGCCACACCATCGGCACCCATAGCGAAGATCATCCGTTCGCCTTTCAGCGTCTTTCGGCCCAGCGGATCGAACAGGAAGTCGATGGCGGCATCGCATCGGTCGACGCAGCGCTTGGCGATCCGCGCGGCGTCGCACCGTTCTTCCGCATCCCCGGCTTCGGCCGCACGAAATCCGTGGAAGCTTTCCTGGCCTCCCGATCCCTGGTGACGTGGAGCGCCGACGTTGTCGCTGACGACTGGTTCAGGGGCGCAACGGCGAAAGACATCGTGCGCAAAGCCATGAAGCGTCTCGACGCGCGCGGCCGCGGCATTCTCATGCTGCACGACATCCATCCGGCAACCGCGATGGCCGTGCCTGTGCTGCTCCAGCGGCTCAAGGAGAGCGGTTATCATGTCGTGCAGGTCGTCGCGGCCGGCGAGCATCCGAAGTCGGTGCCCGATATCGTCACGGCGCATAACGCCGACAACGGAACGTGGCCGCGCGTGTTGCGGTCAAGCTCAAGCAGCAGCACGGCCGCGCTGCATGCGCTTCGCCATCGCAAGAAGAAGATCGTTGCCGACGCCGGCGAACAGTCGCAACCGACATTCAGCCTGTTCGGATTTACCGGCGGTACGCACCCCGACTCGAGCGTTTCACAGTAATCGCCGAACGGCTCTCCACGTTCCTCGCGGCCGCATGGTCAAATGGCACGACGGCCTTACCTTGCGTGATCTTCGTGCGCCGAGGCGACCCGAGGTGATATAAGGCAAGACATGAAGACCCAGGACTTGCCCTTCCGCCGTCATATCCTCAGCCGCCGTTCCCTTATCGCTGGCCTGCCGCTCCTTGTAGCCGGCTGTGCCGGCTCCGGCGGCCTCTCCCCGTTTTCCGGCGGCGACTATGGCGTCGTTCAGGACGGCGGCTTCACGGTCCCGCCGATTGATCTCACCACGATAGATTCAAGTCTGTTGCGTCAGGAGGTCGCTTGGCGCGGCCGCGAGCGGTCAGGCACAATTGTCGTCAATGTGCCCGAACGGCGGCTCTACCTGGTGCAAAGCGACAAGCGCGCGCTCCGCTACGCGGTCGGCGTCGGCCGCGCAGAGGGCTTGAATTTTCGCGGCAGCGCGATCATCGGACGCAAGGAAAAGTGGCCGCACTGGACGCCGACTGCCAACATGATGGCGGCGATGCCACGCTACAGGTCTTATGCCGGCGGCATGGCCGGCGGACTCGACAATCCGCTCGGCGCTCGCGCGCTCTATCTCTACCGCGACGGCCACGACACTTATTTCCGCCTGCACGGCACCAACGAGCCCGAAAGCATTGGTCACGCCGTATCGAGCGGCTGCATCCGCCTGTTCAACCAGGACATCATCGATCTCTACAACCGCGTCCCGGTGGGTACGCACGTAACTGTGCTGCAAGCCTAAGCCGCGATTGACCTTGCCTCGGACATTTCATCGTCCGGCCGATTTCGCAAAGCCAAGGCTCGGCATGGGGCCTCGATGCGATGCGATGCGCGGCAAAAGGATTTCAATGAATCGACGTTGCACCCCGATAAGCGCGATTTCGTCATTCAGGGATTTTGTACTTCTCCGTTTGGACTCGCCTGATCGACAGCGGCAGGCAGATGTTCCGCCAGTAATTTTAGCGCCGCATCGACGGGAACACCAAAATGCTCCGCGATCTTCTTTACCTGATCGTTTCCCAGTGCGGTTTTGATCTGGTCGGGAGTAACGGCCATATTGGATCCGTTACCAAGCCACGACTTGACCTGATCGCCCAGACCACCTTGCTGAAGCTGATCCACAACGCCTTGCAGGTTACCCATGTTTGTCTTGGCCAAGACAGATGCAATCAGTGTCGGCCCTTCAGCAGCCGCCATTGAACCAAGGACGCCCTTAAGCGACCCGCCAAATTGATCTAGCAGTCCCATTCAAGCCTCCACAGCGTTAGACGTGCTTCACAGTGTCGTCGTCGCGTCGCCCCACAACCCTCACTACAGATTCAGGGATGCTTTTCATTTTTGGCAGCGCGCATACCCTGGCTTGTGGCATCCCGTTCACACATATACGCGCCGGATTTTGTGTGGCCGTAATCCTTGTGTCCGGCGAAATGGTAGATATTCGACTTCAGATTGGCCCAAACGACCGTGGCCGATCCACACCGCGCTTTCGCCTGGGTCTCGGTTGAATACTGATTGGCCCCGCTGGGCGCAGCGGTGGCCGCAGGTGCCATACGGCTTGTGGACCTGGCGGGTGGAGGATTTGTCGGCGCAGCCGGCGCCGACGTTGCTGCCTTCGGCGGCGGCGCTGCGGCGGGCGCGGTCGTTGGTTGTGCCGCACTCGCGCCAGTTCGGCATTGGGCGACGTAAGCTTTCTCGGTAATGCCCTTGGCTTGGTTCGCGGCCTTGTCCGCGCGCCATTCCGCCTGACACGCCTTTACTGTTTTTTGCTGCGCGAAGGCTGGAGACGACAGAACGAGCGCACTCAGGATTGTCGAACAGGCAATCGTTACAAAGGACGGTTTCATTTTGCTACTCCGGTGTTTCGCCAATAGACAACATCGGCCGCGCACCACAATCACTGTGATTGCCGACACCCGCGTGGCGTCAAAAAATTTATAAATGCGTTGCGAATGCCAGCGTTCGCTTGTAACGAACTAGGATTCCTTTTCGCATTTCGTCATGAAGCTGTTCTTGGCGGCACCGGCAAGTGGCTTGCCGTCCTTGCCCATGGCCTTGCCAGCACAGGAATCCACTTTGCACTTCTTAACAAAGCTGGCCTTGGCGGCACCACTCAGCGCCTTGCCGTCTTTGCCAACTGCCTTGCTTTCGCAGGACTGCGCCATGGCCGAACCGATCGCAAACGACGAGATCATCAAAGCGAGAATTACGCGCTTCATTAGTCTCTCCATCGCACTGTGGGTCGGGAACTTGCGCAGCCCTAACGCCGATCGAGCCCGTTGGTTCCACGGCACCCGTCCAGGTCCAGGTAGCCGGTCATGCTGGCTTGCGTTATGAACGAGTGTGACCAACAGAGAACCGCTGCATTAATCCTCCACGCAGGAGACGATTATGGCCGTTCGATCTATTGATCCCCTACATATAGCCCACGATGAAGACTGGGAGGGCGACAACGCAGCCTTCTCGTGTCCCATCTGCGGAAAAGTGTTCATCGTCAGCGCGCATGCGCACGGAGGCAAACGCGATTGCCCTGAATGTGAGCAGTCAACCGGCAATGTATCCGGCTTGAGCAGTTCTGACAGATCGGCCTGGATCGAGTGGCCCAATTCAGATTGAGGCGCCGTCGGCGGCTTTCATTCGTCCCCGCCTTCCCGTCTCTGGGCTCGGAACGCACAAAAGCGCCGGCCGGCCCCATCGAACGCATGCATGAATTTTGACAACGGCGGGCCGCCACATTTTCCCGCACCTTGTCATCAGGTGCGGGCCGCGGCGAAAAAGATCAATGAAACCAATCTCAGATTTTTAAAGCTGGTGCGGTCAAGAGGACTCGAACCTCCACGGGTTGCCCCGCTAGCACCTCAAGCTAGTGCGTCTACCAATTCCGCCATGACCGCATAGGGAAAGACGAAAAGTCCCTGAAAAGCCAAAGCTTATCGGCCTTTCGTCCCAAAGATGGCGGACCATGTAACAAATAGGGTCCGCAGGGACAAGAGGCGCGCGCCCGGTAAAATCGGCCGCCTGTCGGCCGGATTTGTGCCGTCAGCGCATGTCCGTCGGACGCGCCAGCAACTCCCCGACCTCAACCTGAATACGGTTGCCGTTGACGACCACCGTGCCCTTGGCGACCGGCAGATTGTTGGCAAGGATCTGGACGGCGTCTTCTTCCCCGGCGTCGAGTTCGATGATGGCGCCGCGGCCGAGTCGCAACACTTGATGGACCGGCATATGTGTAGTGCCGAGAACGACTGTTATATCGAGCGAGACCTTGTCGAGTGTGGCCACGTTTCGCATCCCTGTTGGCCGCGCGATTGCGGCAGCCTTCAGGTCACCATGGTATGGTTAGCGAGTGGTTAACGTACGCAACGAATTGAGTTTTGGGCTTGCCTCCCCGGCCGGATCGCCGCCCGTCGCGTGGCGGATCGGCGCCGCACGGG
>JBARCH010000394.1:0-11774 GCA_049793875.1 Pseudolabrys sp.
TGCGGCGACCAGCACACCGCGTGCCTCGCTTTTTGCCACAAGCTCACCAATCCGGCCTACATCCCGACCTGCGTGACGAATTGCCATACGTCGCAATCGGCGTGCTTGCGCAGCGGTTGCTGGAACAACGGCACGCAGATCCGCTGCGGATACCTGCGCAAATAGCGCCATAGGCGGCGCGGAGCTTAAGTCGGCAAATTTATCCAGCCGCTGCTGCGCGCTTCAGTGCTGCCGTCAAACTGCCGCACAAAGCCGCCTAAAAATGTGTTATTCATTTCGTAACCCAGAAACGGCAACCGCAGGGAGTGTCTCGCATGAGCAAACTCAAACCGGTCAAGGTCGCGCCCAAAGGCATGGGTCTCAACGATTTCGTCGCAATGAAGGAAGGCTTCTTCGCCGCCGAAGGTCTTGACGTCGATTTCGACTGGAAGACTTTTCGCGGCACGCAGTCGAGCTGGAAGCACCTCAATTACTTCCAGCGTCCGCAAGACACGCCTTACACCGAAGGCGAAGGGGACGTGGTGCAGGGCGCCTGCGTGTGGGGTACGATCTGCAACGCCAGCGCCGGGATGGGCCGCGTCGTTTCGGATTGTCACGGTGACTCGCCGTGGGCGATTTACGTGCGGCCGGATTCAGGAATTCACAAGCCGGAAGACCTGAAAGACGTGCCGGTCTCCGTCGGCATGCGTGCCGGCAGCCACTTCAATGTTCCGTACCGGCTGGAAAAATATCTGCCGCTCGAACATATCAAGACGGTCAATACCGGCGGCTTCGGCGCTCGTCTGAAGGCGCTGCTCGATGGCGAGGTGGAAGCGGCGAGCCTGCTGCCGCCGCAAATCGCGATGGCCGAGCAACTCGGTCTCCGCAAGATCATCGAGGATCGCTTCCGCACGTTGTGGTGGGTGCCCGACTCCGCACCGCAGGAAGTCGTCACCGGTTACATCAACGCGCTCGAGCGCGCCGAGAACGCCCTGGATGCCGATCTCGAGAAATATCTGCCGTTGTGGGAACTGGCGATTCCGGCAGAGTTCGCAGACCGTCAATGGGACTACAGAAAATTCGGCCGCGGCGAGAAATTCGTGCGCAAGCCGCTCTCGCAGAAGGATTTCGACGAAGTGTTCGATCAGGTCGGCCGCTGGGGTCTCGACCAGTTCGTCAAGGACAGGAAGATCGAAACCTTGAGCTACACCGCCTGAGACACCGCCGCTTGAGACTTACGATAAGCACGGGCGCATGACGGAATCGTCAGCGCCGTGTAGCACCATGTTTCCGCCGCGCAGCTTTTCCCCGTGCGCGGCTTTTTTCTGCATCCGGGTGTGCCGCGCGCCATGTCCCGCCGGCCGCATGTTCATCGACGGCCTTGCGGATAAGCGCAATCAATTCACGCAACGCCGGTGCATGCGCACGCGTGCGGTTGACGGCTAGCGCCCAGGTTGCCTGCAGCCCGCGGATCGGCGCGCCGCTGATCTCTCCCGCCGCGATCTCCGACTGCACCGCGCAATAGGGCATGATGGTATAGCCGGCGCCGTTCTTGACGAGGTCGAGCGTCAGCGGCTGGCCTTCCACTTCGAGGTAAGGTTGCAGTACCAGACCGTCGCGCGCCAGCGCGCTTTCGACCGACACGCGAAGCTGGTTTCGTTTCGAAAACAGAATGACCGGAAGCTCCGCCAGCATCTTGAGCGGCACCGGCCGGTCGAGACGAAGTCCGGCGCTGCGCGGGCCGGCGAGATAAACGTCTTCCGTCACCAATGGCGTGATGTCGAAATTGTCGAGATTGCGCGCGCCTGCCAGCAGGATCGCGACGTCGACTTGCCGCGCTTGCAGCAGATCCTCGATCACATGCACGAAGGCTTCATGCACCGTGAGGGCCACGCCGGGATAGGTTTTGTGATAGGCCGTGACGACCGCGCTCGACAGCACGTAACGCATGGCGGTCGGCAGGCCGAGCGACACCGCGCCGGCGGGCGTTGCCGCCGCCGCCGACATTGCGAGGCGCGCCTTCGCGACCTCGGCCAGAATCCGTTCGGCATGCGCGCGCAATTCCTCGCCGGCCTCCGTCAGCGTGACGCCGCGGTGATGGCGCAGGAACAGCCGCGCGCCGAACTCTTCCTCCAGCAGCGCGATTTGCCGCGTCAGCGCCGGCTGCGCGATATTCACGGCATCGGCGGCGCCCTTCAGGCTGCCGATCTCCGCGACGCTCAGGAAGTTGGACAAAGTGCGCAGGTTCATGAGTGCGGGCTTTTTTATGTATGCCGAAATTATATCGTTCATATCAATACTATCGATTTTTGTTAGAGCAATCTAGCCGGTAACGTCCGCCTGGTTCATGAGGCGGGATGGCATGCTCGATCGGCAAAATCTGGTTTTGGTTCCCGGCCTCGTCTGCGACGCCGCGGTTTGGCGCCATCAGGCGGCGCATCTTCGCGAGGTTGCCGAGGTATCGGTGCCGGCCGCGACGGAGGGCGAAACCATGGCCGATATGGCGCGGGCGGTCCTCGACGCCGCGCCCTCGACCTTCGCGCTCGCCGGCTTTTCCATGGGCGGCTATGTCGCGCTCGAGGTATTGCGGCAGGCGCCTGAACGCGTCACGCGGCTTGCATTGCTCGACGCCACGGCGCGCGCCGACACGCCGCAAAAGGAAACTGCACGGCGGGCGACCATCGCCGCCTGCGAACGCGGCGAATTCGGCAATGTCATCGACGACATGATTCAGGTTTTGCTGCACCCGGACCGGCAGCAGACGCCGCTGGCGCAAGTCGTGCGGGACATGGCCGCGCGGGTCGGCGCGGAAACATTCGTGCGCCGCAATCGTGCCATCGCGACGCGGACCGACTCGCGTGAATTGCTGCGCGCAGCCAAACTGCCGGTGCGCGCCATTTGCGGGCGCGAGGACGCGATGATCTCGGTTGCCGAACACGTCGAGATTTCGGGGCTGGCGGCGCGCGGGCGCATGTCCGTCATCGAGCAGTGCGGGCACATGACAGTTCTGGAGCGGCCGCAAGCCACGACCGCTCTGCTGCGCGACTGGCTGCTTTACGACGCATGAGGGTAAAATGAGTTTTCGGCTGGCGGTCGATATTGGCGGCACGTTCGTCGACGCGGTGATGTTCGATGTCAAAAGCGGCGCATGGAAGCTCGAAAAGAGTTTCACCACGCCGGGCAATGCCGCGGCCGGCGTCAATGCCGCGATCAAGCGTCTCGGCCTTGACGGCAGCGCGCTCGACTCCTTCGTTCACGGCACCACGCTCGGCCTCAATACCGTCCTCGAGCACAAAGGCGTCGTCACCGGCATCATCACCAATGCCGGATTTGAAGATGTGTTCGAGATGGGCCGCTACAACCGCGATCGCGCGCAGATGTATTCGCTCGAATACGATGTGCGTCCGCCGCTGGTGCCCAAGCGCATGCGGCTCGGCGTTCCCGGCCGCATGAACGCGCAAGGCGAGGAATTGCAGCCGCTTGACGAAGAGGCTGTGCGCAAGGCGGCGCGCACCCTGGTCGAGATGTGGAAGGTGCAGTCGATCGCGGTCTGTTACCTGCACGCCTACCGCAATCCGAAGCACGAGCAGCGCACCGCGGAGATCATCCGCGAGGAGTGGCCGGACATCGCGGTGTCGATCTCAAGTGAAATTGTGCGTGAGTACCGCGAATACGAGCGGACCAGCACGACGGTCATCAACGCCTATATCCAGCCGATCTTCCGCCATTACATCGACTCGCTCGAAGGCGGACTGAAGGAACAGGGCTTCGCCGGGTCGTTCTACATCACCCGTTCTGGTGGCGGAGCGCTGCTCGCGCGCGACGCTATCGCGATGCCGGTGCACACTATCTTTTCCGGTCCGGCCGGCGGGCTGATCGGCACTGTGCGCCTGAGCGAAATCATCGGCCGCCCCAACCTCATCGCGGTCGATATCGGCGGCACCAGCACGGATGCCTGCGTGGTGCGCGACGGCACGCCGACGCTGAAATATCAGGCCGAGCTCGAAAAACTGCCGCTGATGATTCCCGCCTACAATATCTCCACCATCGGCGCCGGCGGCGGCAGCATCGCGCGCGTCGAGGGCGGTCTGCTCAAGGTCGGTCCGCAATCGGCCGGCGCGGAACCCGGTCCCATCAGCTACAAGCGCGGCGGCACGCTGCCGACATTTACGGATGCGGCGGTCGTGCTCGGTTACATCGATCCTGACAATTTCCTCGGCGGCCAGGTTCGTCTCGATGCCGACGGCGCGCGCGCCGGCTTGATGAAGCATGTCGGCGATCCGTTGAAGCTGACCGATGTCGAAGCCGGCCGCGGCGTATTCGACGTGCTGCTGGCGCGCACGGTCAGTGCCATCCGCGAGATCACGGTCGAAGAGGGCCTCGACCCGCGCGAATTCAGCATGCTGGCTTACGGCGGCGCGGGGCCGATGTTCGTGCCGCTGGTCGGCCGCGAAATGGGCGTGCGCGATGTCGTGGTGCCGCAGGCGCCGGCCGGCTTTTCGGCATGGGGCATGCTGATGACCGATCTGGTGCAGGAATATTCCGAGACGGCGGTCGGCCTGCTCGAACACGTCGGTATCGACCGCCTGCGCGAGATCACCAAACGGCTTGCAGCGCAGGCGACCGCCGACCTCGATCGCGGCGGCTTTGCGCCGAAAGATCGCGCGTTCGAATACGCGGCGGCGCTGCGCTACTTCGGCCAGGAGCACACGCTGGAGACGCCGCTCGAGGAGGGAGACAATCTCGAAAGTCTTGCCAAGCGCTTCGACGTCGTGCACAGGCAGCGGTTTGGCCACACCATGACCGACCCCGTGCAACTCGTGCATGTGCGTGTGCGCGGCATAGGCCGCACGCCGCGTCCTGAATTGAAAAAGATCCCGCGCCGCGACAAGGGGATGCCCACGCCGCGCACCAAACGCAAGGCATTCTGCTTTGCACGGCGGGCCGTTGCCGAATTTTCAGTCTACGACCGCGACACCTTGCACGACGGCGATGTCGTTGCCGGGCCCGCGATCGTCGAAGAAGCGACCACGACGCTGGTCTATTTCTCCGATCAGGAGGCGCGCGTGGACGAATACGGTCATCTGTTTATTACGGTGAAAGCGTCATGAGTGTTCGCAACGCAACCGATCCGGCCACCGCGGAAGTCATCCGCCATTATCTCGCGTCGGCTGCGACCGAGATGGAACGCACACTGGTGCGCAGCGCCTATTCGACAATCATCTACGAGATCAACGATTTCGGCTTGTCGATCTTCGACCGCAACCTGAATTTGCTGGCCGATGCGACCGGGCTGCCGCTGTTCCTCGGCGCCAACGAATACGCAATCCGCCAGACCCTCACCAACAGCCAATGCGGCCCGCTCGATCCCGGCGACGTCATCTACATGAACGTGCCGTACTGGAGCGGCGCGCATACCAATGACGGCGTTCTGGTCGCGCCCGTGTTCGTCGACGGCGCCATCGCCGCCTACACGGTTGTGCGCGCGCACTGGACCGACATGGGTGGCAAGGACCCCGGTTACATCCTCGATTCCACCTCGGTGCATCAAGAAGGAATCATGATTCCCGGCGAGAAGATCGTTCGCCGGGGCGAACCGAACGAGGAATTGCTGCGTATCATCCGCACCAATTCGCGCGCGCCGGCAACCGTGATGGGCGACTTCAACGCCGAAGTCGCCTGCCTGCGCGTCGGCGTCAAGCGCGTGAACGAGCTCTATCAGAAATACGGCGCCGCGACGGTGGATGCCTCGATCGAGCGCATCCTTGCCGCGGGTGAAGAGAAGGCGCGCGCCGCGGTGCGCGCGATGCCGGACGGCGAATGGGAAGCGGAAGACTGGATGGACAATGACGGGGTCAACGACGACCTCGTGCGCGTGCATGTTCGTGTCGCCATTAAGGGCGATGAGATGACGGTCGATTACTCCGGGTCGAGTCAGAAAGTCGACGGGCCGATCAATCTTGGCCTCGGCATGGCGCGCTCGGCGGCGCGGATCTGCTTCAAGAGCCTGACGACGCCGAACGAGCCGTCGAACGGCGGGCAATTCCGGCCGCTCAAGGTGGTGGCGCCGGAAGGCAATCTGTTCAATGCGGTTTATCCGTCGCCGGTCTTTACGATCTGGGCCGGCGTCAGCGCGGTGGAGACGATCTACAAGGCGCTGGCGCAGGCCGTGCCGGAAAAGATGTGGGCGGGCACCGGCGGCGATCTCGGCGATCCCGGTTTCTACGGCAAGGAGCCGTACACCGGACGGCAGGTGTGGCATCAGACCAATGCCGGCGTCGGCTGGGGCGCGCGCATCGACCGCGACGGCATCAACACCACGCAGCACGTTTCGATGTGCACGGTGAAAAACATTCCGGTCGAGGTGGTGGAGTCGCGCTTGCCTGTGATGGTCGACCGTGCAGGATTCCGGCAGGATTCCGGCGGGCCGGGGCGCTTCCGTGGCGGGCTCGGCTCGGTGCGCGACTATCGTTTTCTTGCGCCGTTCGGCGCGCTCACGATCTTGAAGAAATCGCGCACGCCGGGTTGGGGATTGGCGGGCGGCAAGCCCGGTCCGCTCAATCTCAGCATCCTCATTCCGAACACCGAGCGTCCGGACTGGAAAGAGCATTTCGACCGCGACATCATCTCGTACGCGGACAACAGTTATCTCTACGACGACAAGCCGGAGAACGCGATCTATTGCGGCATGTTCCGCGGCGAGTTCGGACCGGGCGATGTCATCTCGTATCTGGCGGACGGCGGCGGCGGATACGGCGATCCGCTCGACCGCGATCCCGAGCGCGTGCGCAACGATGTGATCGACGGTTACGTCAGTCGTGCGGCCGCCGAACGCGACTATGGCGTTGTGCTGACCGACGATCTGGCGATTGATATCGAAGCAACGCGGAAGAAGCGCGATGTACCGCGCGTCACCGAGAGCCGCGATCCGCCGCTGCGCAAACCGCCGCCACGGAAGTCGCCGGCGTAATGCTTGTTCTACGCAGTATTACGTAGTCTCTATAATTATAAACCGCTACGTATTATGAGGATCATGTTGGTGTAGCGCCAGCGCGGCTCGGTTGGCTTGTGCCCATTTTCCCAAGCCAAGTGCTGCTGCTAATGCCTCACTGGTCTTTTCGCGACCCCTTGCCACCAGGATCGAAGCGCAGGAAGGTGCGCGGTCGCCAGACCCGCGACGGCTGGCGGCGCGGGAAAAACCGTGCGGAATAGCGTCTCTATCCGCGACGCTCTGGTTGCTGAAATCGAGGCTGCATAACGTCATGTCTAACCAAGACCAACCCTGGCCCACCGAGCTGCGGCTGCACAAGGATCGAAAGACGCTAACCGTATCTTTCGACAGCAGCGAAACATTCGACCTGCCAGCAGAATATCTGCGCGTCAAAAGCCCAAGCGCCGAAGTGCAGGGACATTCACCCGATCAACGCCAGACCGTTCCCGGCAAGAAAAACGTCGCCATCCTCGAGGTCTTGCCGGTGGGCAATTACGCGGTGCGTCTTGTTTTCGACGACATGCATTCCACCGGCATCTTCGATTGGCGCTATCTGCGTGAGCTTGGGCAAAAGCGCGCCGAATACTGGCAAGATTATCTCGACGAACTCGCCACTAAAAATTTGACGCGCGATCCGCCCCATCGCCATTGAACAGTGCTTTAGGGCGTGAAGGGTGGCGAAGCCGATCTTCACGCTCGTAAAGATTCTTCACGCCCTCATTGACGAACGGGAATGATCCCGGCGATTGCGTTTCGCCGGTCATTGGCAGGGGCAAGCCTGTCAAAGCCGAGGCGGCCGAGGCCGGAAAGCACCTCGGTGCAACTCATGAACAAGTCCCAGAGCAGGCCCGAGCGGTAGTTTTCGAGCATAACCACAATCGGACCCTGGTCGACGGCAAGGTTGCTTTTGGCGAACCAGTTTCGCGACAGGTTCATCGCATCGACAAAGCCATAGGCGCTGGCGGCTGAAGGGCCCAGGTTTCTGTACATATACTGAAGCACGCGCATCGACTCGTCGGGTGTGTAAGGCATCGACGAAAGGGCGGCTGTCGGTGCAATGACGCCGCGATCGTTGGTCGGGCAGAAAGCGCCGTAGCCGGCATCGCCGTCGCACGCTGTGAGTCCCCAGCAGTCCTCGCCGTAGCCGGCAAAGCGGTTGGGATTGGCAATACAATGCGCACGGTTGATCAACGTGTGCGAAAGATTCTGTTGCCAATAGTTGGCGTAGCGGTCGCGCAACCCGCGCGGATCGAGGCCGAGAAACGAGTATTGGGAGAAGAACAGCGGGCCGCCGCAGGCCGGGCCGAGCGGCAATTCGATTCCGTAATAACTGCGGCCGTTACGGAAAACAGGGCTGTCGGTCCAACCCTGATGGTACGCACTCGGTGCGATCGCATGGGTCGGTGAGGCGGCGGCAAGAACGTAGGTAACGAGGCATTCGTTCCAGCCGGTGATGGCATGGTTCATCAGCCATTGGTGGCGAGGACTCCAGTGCCAGTAGAGGACGTCGCGGCCGTCGTGCGTATACCAGTCCCACTCGACGGCGTGCCAAAGCCGATCGATTGCGTCACGCAAATTTACTTCGTTCCTTGCAGCACCGGAGAAAAACTGGCGCGCGCAGAGCAAGCCGACCATCAGGTAAGACGTCTCGACCAGATCGCCGCCATCGTCCATCGCGGAAAACGGAATCGTCGTGCCGAGGGCGCCGTGCATGAAGTGCGGAAAGGCGCCATGAAAGCTTTCGGCGCGCTCAAGGAATGCGATGATTTTCCGAATGCGATCCAGTACGGCCGCTCGCGGCAGAAAGCCGCGTTCGGCCCCCGCCAGCAAAGCCATGATGCCGAAGCCGGTGCCGCCGGTGCAAACCGTGTGCTGATAATCGTAGCCGACGACCGGGTTGCTGCGCTCGCGCGCCATCCCGCTGACCGGATGTCCGAAATCCCAGAAGTAGTCCAGCGTTTGGCGCTGCACCAGGTCGAGCAGCCTGCCGTCGGACGGATCGGGCAAGTTTTCCGGTCGGCTTTTCGCGTTTAACTGTCCGCCTGCCATTCGATAAGAGCCGTCGTAAGGATGCGTGAACTCGGTCCGACCTCAATGCGGAATGTTCCGGGCTCCCAGATATGATCTGCCTCGGCAATCCGCTCGGAACGAAAGAATCGCAGATCGGAAGCGGTAATTTGGAACACGACCTGCCGCTCTTCCCCGGGCTCAAGGAGAATCTTCTGGAACCCCTTCAACTCGCGCACCGGACGCGAACGGCTCGCTACCGGATCGCCGATATAAAGCTGAACGATTTCCTCGCCAGCAACTTTTCCGACGTTACGCACAGCAATTGTTGCACCGAGTCTGTCACTCTCGCCGCGCAGCATGATTTTGCTGAGGCTTAACGGCCCGTATTCGAAGGCGCTGTAGCCGGTTCCATGACCGAACGGGTAGAGGGCGTTATGCGGCCCTTCGACGCGGCAGGCTGTCGTGAACTTGCGGAACACGTGCCGGCCTTCGGCATCGACTTGCTCATCGCCGGCAACATCGATGCCGATCTTGTCGATCGGCCGTCCGGTCGGTGCTTCGGCATAGTGGATCGGGCACTGGCCGGACGTGCGCAGAAAGCTCATGCTCAATTTGCCGGACGGATTGACGTCGCCAAAGAGCACATCGGCAATCGCATTGCCGGTTTCGCTGCCGCCAAACCATGCGTGCAGGATCGCGTCGACGTGCCGATCCTCCCATTCGAGCGCCAGCGGCCGCCCGCTCATGGTGACCAGCACCAGCGGCTTGTCCGTCTGACGCAGCACACGCAGCAATCGCCGTTGGCCGCCGGAAAGTTCCAGCTCGGTCCGCGTTGACGATTCGCCGGAATGCTCTTTTGCTTCGCCCACGCAGGCAACGACGATGTCGGCCTGCGCGGCCAGGGCTACCGCTTCCTCGATCATCGTGTCGGGAGACCGAGGATCAATGGCGAACGTCTCCCCGAAGACATTCAGGCGCGCGGCGATATTGGTGTTGTCGGTGATGTTGGCGCCTTTGGCATAGAGAATTCGCGCACGCTCGCCTGCCGCGCTGCGCATGCCTTCCAACACCGTGACGCTGTCCTGCGGCTGCGCGGCCACGGCCCATGTGCCTTGCATGTTGGCGCGGCTGTCCGCCAGTGGCCCTACCAGCGCGATGACGCCTTTGCGGGCCAAGGGCAGTGCGCCATTGTTTTTCAGCAGGACGCAAGACTTCGCCGCCGCCTCGCGCGCGAGACGCCGGTTATCGGGCGTGAGCGTGACCGCTTGCCGACGCTGTTCATCCATCCGCCCGTACGGGTTCTCGAACAATCCCAGTTGTTGCTTGGCGGAAAGAACGCGGCGGCAGGCCGCGTCGATGTCGGTTTCTCCGATGCGTCCTTCCGCGACCAATTCCGGCAGATGACGGGAGAAGGCGCCGCTCATCATGTCGATATCGACGCCGGCTGTGAATGCGAGATACGCGGCTTCTTTCAGATCGGCGGCGACGCCGTGATTGATCAGCTCGAGAATGGCCGTGTAGTCCGACACGACAAGCCCGTCGAAACCCCAGCGCCTACGCAGCAGGTCGCGCAGCAGTTCACGGTGTGCTGTGCAGGGAATGCCGGCGAGATCGTGAAAGCCGACCATAACGGCGCCCGCGCCGGCGTCGATCGCGGCCTTGAAGGGCGGCAGCACGACGTTATGCATGCGGAAGGGGCTGATGTCGGCCGTGTTGTAGTCGCGTCCGCCCTCCGCAAAACCGTAGCCGGCGAAATGCTTGGCCGTTGCCATGACCACGTCGTGGCGCGACAGATCGTCCTGCTGATATCCCTCGACCATTGCCACGCCGAAAGTGGCGCCAAGCACCGGGTCTTCGCCCGGACTTTCGGCGCAGCGTCCCCACCGCGCGTCACGCGAGATGTCCAGCATCGGCGCCCACGCAACGGCGATGCCGGCAGCGGCCGCTTCGGTTGCTGCGACGCGGGCGGTGCGGCGTATCAGTGACGGTTCCCATGTGCAGGCGAGGGCAAGAGGAAGCGGGAAAATCGTGCGGTGTCCGTGGATGACATCGAGTGTGAAGATCAGCGGGATTTTCTGCGCCGACTCCTCCACAGCCACCTTTTGCCACCGTGTGAGCGTCGCGAGGTCGACGCCGGCCGGCAGGCTGCCGACTTCGCCGCGCCGGATGCGGCCTTCAATATCGGATGCCGCGTCGCCTGCGCCGGTCGTGTCCTCGCCAGCGGAACTGAGATAATTCAGTTGCCCGACTTTCTCGGCCAAGGTCATCCGGCGCATGAGAGAGTCGATAAAATCGGACATCGTTTGCCGAAGCCGTTGTGTGAAAATGAAGCGCTAGGCTGTCTGAAATTCGTTTTGTCCGCGATCTGTTTCTTCGCCGGCCAGCCCGTTGCTGAAATTTTGTTCGGCAACCAGCGCATCGACCCGATCGACAATCGCAAAGCCTAGGGCCTCGCTGGGAATGAGGAACAGGCCCCATCGCCGTGCGGTGGCGCCGATGCTCGGGAGGCTGCTGAACCAACCGAAAAGAATGGCAACCCCCAAGCCTGACAGCAGCGGGACGTACCACCAAAAATCTTTCGGCGTCCAAAACCAGGCCAATAATCCGCCTGCGATCGCGATGGCCGTGTGCGGCGCGAAGGCGACAATGGCTTGACCTAATCCGGTACCCTTGCTGCCGCGAGGCTGGACTCCCCAGCGTGCGGTGCGGCCCAATAAAATAGTCAAGACGAACCAGCTATGCGACAGCATGAAGACAGGGGCCATTAACGTCGAGATCAGAATTTCGACAATGA
>JBARCH010000395.1:0-9205 GCA_049793875.1 Pseudolabrys sp.
CTGGCGGATGTATCGATCGGCTGGGCGTGGCGCGCGGCCGGCCGGTAACGGCGGCAATAATTCGGCGCGCATAAGTGAGAGCCGCCTTTCAGAACTTTTCGCGGAATCTTGACCTTCGGCTGGCAGGAGTCATAGCTCTGCTCCTCCCGCCCGCCGCGCGGATTTTCCGGAACGCAGCACGCTTTCAGCGCGTCCGCCTGGTGCCTGGAGGCGTACCAGTCGGCCGTCCATTCCCAGACATTGCCGATCATGTCGTAGAGGCCGTACCCGTTCGATGGAAACGCGGTCACAGGCGACGTGCGCTCGTAGCCATCGGCGGCAAGGTTTTCGAGCGGGAACGCACCCTGCCAGGTGTTCGCCATATGGCGCCCGCCCGGCGTGAATTCGTCTCCCCATGCGTATTCGGCGCCTTCCAATCCGCCGCGCGCGGCGAACTCCCATTCAGCCTCGGTCGGTAAATCCTTGCCGGCCCACGCGGCGTAAGCTTCCGCGTCGCGATAGGCGATGTGCACAACCGGATGGTCGTCCGGCGCGCGAACCCAACTTCCCTTCCCGTAGGGCCTGCGCCAATTCGCACCGAACTTGAACGCCCACCATTCGTGCCATTTCTTCAGATCGACTAAATGGCCCGGTGGACTGAAGACGAGCGACCCCGCCTTGAGCATAGACGGCAACGCGCCCGGGTAGTCTTTCGGATCCGGCGGAATCTCTGCGAAGGTGACGTATCCCGTCGTTTCAACGAACTTCCGAAACTGCGCGTTCGTAACGGGTGTGCGATCCATCTGAAAGCCGTCAACCGCTACGCGATGCACCGGCGCTTCCTCCGGGTAGTGACGGTCCGACCCCATGCGGAAAGTGCCGCCAGGAATCCAAATCATTTCCACGTCGGTCGGCTTGTCCGGCAACGGAGGCGCGTCTGCAGTTTGGGGGGATGCGCTCATCAAAAGGACGCTAATGACAAAACACGCGGCGCTCGATTGGACTGAGGTCCAACGTCAGCGGTCATTATCTTTATCGAGAAAGGTGCGCGAAGCGGCCAGGGGGAAGCTGGGGTGTTTGCCTCGCGCACCTTTGTCCACACGTGGAACCAGAGGGGACGTTCTGGTGGTGCCAATGTCGTTCTCGATGGTGCCCCGTGTCGATTGGACCGTGGTCCAACGTAACTGCCAGGCACGCCCGCGTCGGTCATACGCCTACAATCCGGATCAATCAGCGCAGACGTGGACGACGAATGTCATTGGCGTTCATACGAATTTTCCGAATAACTTCGCTTTAAGTCCTGGCGGTCGACGCCTTTTGGTGCATGTGCTATATGAAGTCCCACGCGCCGATACCAAGCTTACCGAACGTCGACGATCAACCGTTTTGTCGTTCCAGGTGGTGCTATGCGGCGATCAAGGCAGGATGCTCTGCCCTTTTGGCGACCGCACGCCATGCCAGCGTGCATGATCGGATACGCTCCGCGCAAATCCGAATTCTTTCTGAAAATTTGCAATAAATGGAAAGCAGATATGGCGCCGCACGATTTGGCGGCGCGCTCGCGCACGGGAGATGTGTCGTGAGTTCCATCACTTTAGCCATCGAACGATCACCAGCTTCCCAACTCGGGAATTTCATCAAAAATCCCATAGCGGTCGCTGTCGCGTACTACGTCGGCGCCGAAATGGCATTTTTTGTCGGCACGTTGTCGGACAAAATCTTTGCGCCGTTCTGGCCGCCGAATATCATTTTGTTTTGCGCGTTGCTTCTGACTCCTACGCAGCGTTGGTGGATTTACTTTCTGGCGGCCTTTCCTGCTCACGTTGCAGCGGAGCTGGGCGTCGGAATGGCCATGCCGCAATTGCTGGTCGCCTTTGCAACCAATTGTCTCGTCGCCGGCATGAATGCCTTCGCCGTACAGAAATTCCTGGGGGGCGCCCGGTGCTTCAACACACTGCGGCGGACAGCGATCTACATTCTGATTACGACGATCGCGAGCCCGGCATTGTCAGCGCTTGGAGGCGCCTTCGTACAAGCGATGGGTAACGGCGGCCTTGAGCATTACGGGCTTTATTGGGCTCGCTGGTATGCCTCAAATGCCTTGGGCAGCTTGACGCTTGGGCCGGTCGCAATGATCTGTCTCACGGAAACCAGGTGGCCGACATCCTTCGCTCTCACCTACCGTCATGCCGAAGCCGCCGCAGTGGCGCTGATGCTGTTTGCCATTTGCTCAGTCGCATTCAACCTCAGCGCGGCGACCGCCGCCGGCGGATATCTTCCGACTCTGCTTTATTTGCCATTACCGCTCATTCTCTGGTGCGCCGTGCGATTTGGCGTAAAGGGCGCCAGCGGCGCGATCCTTATGGTGAGCTTCGTTCTGATTTGGCGCACACTGAACGGCCCAACTCTTTTCGTCGTCGGTGATGCCGAAACGAACGTATTCGCCTTACAGATTTTTCTGATCGGCCTTTCCACACCCATTCTTCTTCTCGGCGCCGCAATCGAGGAAACCCGGCACGCCGAGCAAACGACCCGTGAGAGCGAAGAACGCATGGCTTTCGTTGCCGCTTCTTCCAATCTCGGCCTCTGGCGGCAAGAGCTCGCAACCAAACATTTCTGGGCAACTCGGCATTGTTTCGACATGTTCGGCCTGCCGGTCACCACACGCCCCACCCTCGAAGCTTTACTTAACTGTATCCATCCGGCCGATTTTCGCTTTGCATCCATCGCGATGAAATCCGCCATCCAGCACGGGGCACCGGTTGAAATCGAATTCCGCATAGGCGCGAATAATGATGACATCCGCTGGATTGCCGCGAGAGCGCGTCCCGAATTTGAAGACGGGAACGTGCTCGTCGCCATAGCCGGCGCCTTCACCGACATAACGCAGCGCAAAGCCGCAGAAGCCGAGGCCATGCTGCAACGGCAGGAAATTACTCATTTGATGCGCGTTTCGATGCTTGGCGAACTATCCGGCAGCCTTGCACATGAGCTCACACAGCCTCTTACGGCAATCCTCTCGAATGCGCAGGCTGGAAAGATGGTGTTGGCTCATGAAACTCCAAATATCGGAGAAATATCCGAGGTACTTGACGACATTATCACCGAGGATACCCGCGCGGGCGAAGTCATTCATCGGTTGCGAAGACTGCTGAAAAAGGGTGACGCGAAATATGAGACGGTCGATCTCAATGATTTGATCAACACGACGCTTCGGCTGCTGCACAGCGAGCTCATCAATCGGCGCGTGGCGACCAGCGTTGATTTAACACCTGATTTACGGCTTGCTCTCGGCGACCCTATCCAACTGCAGCAAATCCTGATCAATTTATTGATGAATGCGATGGATGCCGTTGAAGAAATGTCACCTTCGCGCCGCATTATCAATGTCAGCACAAACAATGTTGGTGACGATGAGGTCGAAGTCCGCATCGGCGATCGCGGCACCGGATTGCGGGCGGCGGAAAAGCAATATGTATTTCAGCCGTTCTACACCACGAAAAAGCGCGGACTTGGTCTTGGCTTGTCGATTTGTTCTTCAATCATGAAGTCACATGGAGGATCGCTATCGATTCAAAATAATGAGAGCGAGGGCGCGACCGCGAGCTTTCGAGTGCCTTGTAAAATAATGTGATGGAGCGCGTGTTATGCATGACGGCAATTTCACAGCTTTCCTGATCGACGATGATCCTGCAATCCTGAAGGCGCTGAGCCGACTGCTGCGGGCGTCGGGTTATGGCGTCATGCCATTCCATTCGTCGCGCGCGTTCCTTGCGGCACACGATTCATCAATTCCCGGCTGTGCCATCGTCGATCTCGCCATGCCCGACATTGACGGCCTGCAATTACAGGAAGCCCTGCACAGGGAAAACGTGGAACGACCAATGATTTTCCTGACCGGCAACGGAGACATTCCCACAAGTGTCAGGGCTATGAAGGCGGGCGCCATCGATTTTCTCACCAAACCCGTCAGACAGTCCCATCTACTCGCGGCGCTTACACGCGCTATCGAGGCGGACGCGCAGATGCGGCAGGAACGCGCCAGTTTACAATCGATCAATGACCGGCTCTCGCTGCTGACACGGCGTGAAAGCGAAGTCCTCCGCTATGTGGTGGCCGGCCGCCTCAACAAGCAGATCGCCGGCTCACTCGGCACCGTCGAGAAAACGATCAAGGTTCATCGCGGCCGCATGATGACAAAACTGGGTGTTCGCTGCGTCGCCGATCTTGTTCGCCTCGCCGAACGAGCAGGAATAACGCCCCAGGCCTAGTTCGGGAAAAGATGTTGGTCCTTCGGTCAACTCGACGGGAGCATGCGCGTGGCCGACAACATGGACAGATGGAACATTCACCCATACGGGTCGCTATTGTCGACGACGAGGCGCCGGTTCGCAAAGCATTGGCGCGATTGCTGACGGCATCGTCATTTGAAGTTAAAACTTACGGCGCGGCGCGCGAATTCATCAATTCGATTCGCACCGACGTTCCCGAATGTCTCGTCCTTGATATCCATATGCCCGACTTTTCCGGGCATGACTTGCAACGCTACCTGGCACGGCTTGGAATCAAAGTTCCGACGATCGTCATTACAGCATTTAACGATCCGGAAATTCGTGAACGCTGCCAAACTGCCGGCGCGGCGGCATTTCTGACCAAGCCATTGCATGGCCCCACGTTGATCGACGCCATCAACGCGGCGGTAACAGACTCAAACCGAGTGACACCGGTGGCGCGCCCCAAGTAATTAAAAGCAGCGAAGCGTAAAAATTGTAAACGCACGCACCACCTCCCCTATCGTCGCGGCAAGTTGGCGCGCAGCAGGCGAACTCGGTGGGGTTCCCCCGATGCAGAAAGGCGCGAGCTTCAATCTCGAAGCGGTCAAGGCTGAACTGCAAGAGCGCGTGCGGGCGATGAAAGGCAAAATGGAATAGCCGCAAGGGCACTTTGACACGTCATGTCAAACCCGCCTGGCCGAGCTTTGCTCGGGTGGGCCCGATGTTTTGAATCGATAGTTCGCCACCGACGCCAGCCTGCGCCCAGCGACCAAAAAACCGATGGAACCCCGGGTTCCCGAATGCGTTGCTTGCATGGGCGACCCGCGCAATCGCAGCCGGGATTTCGAACATGGCAGGCTCTCCGGTTTCTCGACGCGACCTCCTTTCCGCAGGCGTCGTCATTGGCTCGACCGTCGCACTCGGCAATCAACCAGCCGAGGCACGAAGTTACTCCGGTGAAATTCCGTGGACGCCCGGTGAGGCCAACGCACCGACGCCGATCAAGCCCGGCCCCTTTCAATATCTGACGCAAGATGAAGTCGCGTTTCTCGATGCCGCGGTTTCGCGCCTGATTCCGGCCGACGATCTCGGGCCCGGCGCGAAGGAAGCGGGCGTCACCACATTTCTCGACCGCCAGCTTGGCGGCGCGTTCGGCAAAGGCTCAAGCTGGTACATGCAGGGGCCCTGGAAGAAGGGCGAAGTGACGCAAGGCTATCAAAGCCGGATGTCGCCGGCTGAACTTTACCGTGCCTCGATCAAGGCGGTCGATGCGTATTGCGGCGGCAAGTTCGGCGACAAGAAATTTTCGCAATTGAGCGCGGATCAGCAGGACGAAGTTCTGTCCGGGCTCGAGAAGGGCGACGTCAAGCTCGAGGGCGCCGACGCCAAATCTTTCTTCACGATGTTTTTGCAGAACACCGTCGAGGGATTTTTCTCCGATCCGCTCTACGGCGGCAACCGCGACATGGCCGGCTGGAAGCTGATCGGCTTTCCGGGCGCACGTTACGACTACCGGCCTTACGTCAAGAAACATGGCGAAAAATTGAATCTTCCGCCCGTCGGCATCACAGGCCGGCCCGGCTGGAACTCGAATACTTGAAGGAGAATTTCCGTGGTACGAAAATTGCCGCCTGTTGATGTTGTATTGGTGGGGTTTGGTTGGACCGCCGCGATCCTCGGCCAGGAGTTGACCGACGCCGGCCTCAACGTGCTTGCGCTCGAGCGCGGCGGCTGGCGCGACATCTCGACCGATTTCGCCGTCACGTTCGCGCAGGATGAATTGCGCTACATGGAACGAAAGGCCCTGTTCCAGGAGCCTGCGCGCGACACGCTGACGTTCCGTAATAGCCCGAGCGAATCCGCGCTGCCGATGCGCCATCTCGGCTCGTTCCTGCCGGCGACCGGCGTGGGCGGCGCCGGCATCCACTGGAACGGACAAACGTGGCGCTTCCTGCCGTCCGATTTCGTGGCGAAAAGCCACAACACACAGCGCTACGGCGCGCTGGCGGACGGCATGACGATACAGGATTGGGGCGTTACCTATGACGAACTCGAGCCGTATTACGACAAGTTCGAATATCTCTGCGGAATCAGCGGCAAGGCCGGCAACCTGAACGGAAAAATTCAGGACGGCGGCAATCCGTTCGAGGGTGCGCGCAAACGCGACTATCCGAACCCGCCGCTCGACATGGTCTACGCACCGACCTTGTTTGAGAAGGCCGCGGCGGAAACCGGGCACAAGCCGTTCCCCTGCCCAGCCGCCAACATGTCACGGCCTTACACCAATCCGCTCGGGGTGACGCTCGGCCCCTGCACCTATTGCGGCTTCTGCGAGAAATTCGGCTGCGGCAACTATTCCAAATCGAGCCCGCAGACCACGATCCTGCCAGTGCTGATGCGCAAGAAGAATTTCGAGCTGCGCACGCAATGCGAAGTACTGCGGGTCAACCACGACGACGTCGCCAAGCGTGCAACCGGCGTCGTCTATGTGGATGCGCAGGGCGAGGAGTGGGAACAGCCGGCCGAAATCGTCGTCCTGTGCGCCTTCGCACAACATAACCCGTGGCTGATGATGCTGTCGGACATCGGCAAACGCTACGACGTGCAAAGCGGCGAAGGCGTCGTCGGCAAGAATTACGCGTATCAGATCGTCAGCGGGGTCGACGTCTTCTTCGACGACAAGATCATGAACCCGTTCGTCGGGGCCGGCGCTCTCGGCATCGGCATCGACGAATACAACGGCGACAATTTCGATCACGGCGGCCTTGGCTTCATCGGCGGCGGCTACCTGGCGTGCTGGCAAACCAACGGAAGGCCGATCGAATACCACCCGACGCCGAAAGGCACGCCGAAGTGGGGTACGAAGTGGAAGAAGGCAGTGGCAAAGAACTATCTGACATCGCTGTCGATTTCGACCCATGGCGCGGTCATGAGCCACCGCAACAACTATCTCGATCTCGATCCGACCTATCACGACACGCACGGCCGTCCGCTGCTGCGCCTGACGTTCGACTACACCGACAATGAACACAAAATGTCGGATTACCTCACCGACCGCGCCGAAGAGATCGCCAAGGCGATGAACGCGCGCGACATTTACGCCAAGAAGCGCACCGGGCATTATTCGATCGTTCCCTACCAGACCACGCACAACACCGGCGGCGCCATTATGGGCACCGATCCGAAATCAAGTGTGGTCAATCGCTATCTGCAAAGCTGGGATCTGCACAATCTGTTCGTGATGGGCGCTTGCGTGTTTCCGCAGAACCCCGGCTACAACCCGACCGGCACAGTCGGCGCCCTCACCTATTGGGCCGCCGACGCCATCAAGAACCAATACCTGAAGAAGCAAGGCCCGCTGGTGCAGGCTTGAGCGAGGCATGGTCATGAAAATATTCCGCTATGCCGCTTTGGCCGCAACCGCGCTGACGGCCCTCACCAGCGCCGCTTATGCGGCCGACACCTCGTTCCACGAGCTTGAGCGTGGCAAAATGCTGGTGAACGCTGGCGATTGCGTCTCCTGCCACACCGTCAAGGGCGGAACGCCGTTCGCCGGCGGCCGCCCCATCGAAACGCCGTTCGGCATCATCTATTCGCCCAACATCACGCCCGACCCCGAAACCGGCATCGGCGCATGGTCCGACGACGCCTTCTACAATGCGATGCATTCCGGCGTGGACCCGAAAGGCGAGCGCCTCTATCCGGCGTTCCCCTATCCGTATTTCACGAGAATTACGCGGCAGGACGTCAAGTTCATGCGTGAATACCTCAACACGCTTCCACCGGCAAAAAGTTCGCAGGCGGTATCGGCCAACAACCCGAACCGCATGAACGACCTGACGTGGCCGCTCAATCACCGCATCTTCATGCGCGGCTGGAACATGGCGTTCTTCGAGCCTGGAGAATTCCATCCGAACAAGCAAAAGAGCGAGGAATGGAATCGTGGCGCCTATCTCGTCGAAGGAGCGGCGCACTGCGGCGCCTGCCATACGCCGAAGAACAAGCTCGGCGGCGACGAGACCAGTCATGTGCTGCAAGGCGGTAATATCCAGAACTGGTTTGCGCCGCAGATCGCCGGCGACATGCGCGCCGGAATCGGCTCATGGAGCGCAAACGACATCGTCGAATATCTGAAGACCGGACGAAACAAGCACAGCGGTGCAACAGGAATGATGGCGGAAGTCGTCACCAACTCGACCTCGAAGTTATCCGACAACGACCTGCATGACATCGCTACCTATCTCAAGGATGTACCCGGCGCAGCCGCCGACGCAGGCTCGAAGCCGGATCAGAAAGTCATGGCCGCCGGCAAGGCGATCTTCGACGATAGCTGTAGCGCCTGCCATCAGACGGATGGACAAGGCGTCCCGCACATGTTCCCGCCACTCGTGCATAATGCCAACGTCCAATCGTCCGACCCAAGTTCGGTAATCCGCGTCATCCTCGACGGCGCCCAGACGGTGCCGACCGATGCGCGGCCGACCCCATCCTCGATGCCGGCATTCAACTGGAAGCTTTCCGACGATCAGACCGCCTCTGTCGCTAACTACGTGCGCAACAGTTGGGGTAATTCCGCGCCGGCCGTTTCAGCCTCGCAGGTTGCCGACATGCGCAAGCAGCTTCAGGCGAACATCGCGCAATAAATTACGGGCGGGAGGTCCAGCCGCAGGGTTAGCGCGCGAGCCGCCGAGCGGAATATGCCGGCGATGCATGTGCAGGGTTCCGATGTTCATTTGACCGGCAGCGATTGCCTGAGCCACTAAATCATCACGCGCGATCACCGGAACAAAATTCCGTTCCACGCCGACCGAGGGTTCCACTTCAAACGGCCGCGATTTTGAAACGTGGCGGACACCGATCAACCCGTTAATTCTTCCAATGAAAAGGAACAACCGCAATCGGGGCGACGTTCTTCTGGGACGCGCGCGGCGGATGCGGAATCCACGCGCAGC
>JBARCH010000396.1:0-4444 GCA_049793875.1 Pseudolabrys sp.
GTGGTAGCCTCGATACCGGCCGAGACGAATGCTCCGCAGGCAACGAGCGCCGCGCAACAGAAGGCATCAAGAAACAAAATCGAAAGAACCGCGCCGCAAGCCCGTCCAAAAAAGGCGACAGAACGCAATTTGAACGCGCGCGACAACCGCAGCGTCGCCACAAAGACGAAGCCCCACGAAAACGCCAAGCGCGCCATCGCAATGCGCCCGCCGCAGGGCAAGCCGGTTCGGAATGAACGCAACGCAAGCAGGCTCGCCACGCGCGACCCGCGACGCGACGCACCGAAAACCGCTGCACGCCGTATTGAACCGTCAAGGACCGCGCGCCACGTCGAACAGTGCAAGCCTGCCGCCCGTGTCCAGCTCCGTCCGGCGCCCGTCGAAGCCATAAGAATGCATCGGGCGGGAACGCATGAGGCGTCGCGCACCGATACGCGTTTCACCGATATCTGGAACGACCGCCGGCGCTAGCCGCCGCGAACCGTCTAGCCGCGAAATCCTGTCGCCAGCAGATAAAGCTCGGCCGAATCCGCACGACTGGCCGCCGGCTTGAGGTGCTGCACCTTTGCGAAGTCACGCTTGAGGGTGGCGAGCAGCGCGCTTTCCGTGCCGCCCTGCAGCACTTTCGCCAGAAACGCGCCGCCCGGCGCCAGTACGTCGCCAGCAAACTCCGCGGCGGCTTCGACCAGCGCCATTATTTTCAGATGATCGGTTCGGGCGTGGCCGGTTGCATTTGCCGCCATGTCGGACAGCACCACGTTAGCGGGTCCGCCGATCATCGCTTTGAGTTTCTCCGGCGCATCGGCGTCGAGAAAATCAAGCCGCAGGAAATCGACGCCGGGGACAATGTCCATATCCAGGACATCGATGGCGATAACCTTCCCCTGGTTGGGCGCGCCGACACGTTTTGCCGCGACCTGACTCCAGCCACCGGGAGCCGCGCCGAGATCGACGACGCGCGCGCCTTTTTTCAGCACGTGCTGCTTGTCGTCAATCTCGACGAGCTTGAAAGCCGCGCGCGAGCGGTAACCTTCCTGCCGCGCACGCGCGACGTAAGGATCGTTGAGTTGACGTTCGAGCCACAGCTTGGACGACAGTGAACGGCCCTTGCCGGTTTTGACCCGCACCTTGAGCGGACGGCCGCTCGCGTCACGCCCGCTTTTACGCCGCTCTATCACGATGCCGTCGCGTGGTTGTCGCGCTCCCAGACGCCGTCCTCACGCATCATTTGCACCAGCATTCCCTCGCGCAAGCCGCGATCGGCGACGCGCAGCCGCGAACATGGAAAGGCGCGACGGATCGCTTCGAGAATGGCACAACCGGCAAGCACGAGATCCGCGCGCTCGGCGCCGATGCATGGACTGGCAACGCGATCCTCATAGGTCATGGCAAGCAATCTGTTGACGACAGTGCCAATTTCATCGGCATTCATCCAACAGCCGTCGACGCGGTTACGGTCATACCGTTTGAGGTCGAGATGCACGCCGGCGATGGTTGTGACCGTTCCTGACGTGCCGAGCAAATGCATTCCCCGCAGATCGTCGCCGTGCTTGGCCGCGAACGGCGCGATCAACGCGGCGACTTCGGCCACCATCGCCTCGTAAATCTCTTGCGTGACCGTCGTGCCGCCATGCCGCTCCGCGAGCGTGACGACGCCATGCGGCAAGGATATCCAGCCGCGAATTTGCGGCAGCGGCGGCCCCCGGCGCGTTGCGTGCGATCGGTTGAGCCGCACCAGTTCGGACGAGCCGCCGCCGATGTCGAACAGCACGACGCCTTCGGCCTGCACGTCGATCAGCGGCGTGCAACCCGTGGCGGCGAGCGAGGCTTCGGTCTCGCGGTCGATGATCTCGAGCGTCAATCCGACCTTCTCGGCAACACGCGCGCAAAAGTCGGCGCCGTTTTCCGCTGCGCGGCACGCTTCGGTCGCGATCAGCCGGGCGCGGGTGGCGCCCTTGTTTTTCATCTTGTCACGACAGATGGAAAGCGCGCCGACGGCGCGCCCAATCGCAGCCTCGCTTATCCTGCCGGACGCTGAAATCCCTTCGCCAAGGCGAATAATGCGGGAAAAGGCGTCGACGACCCGGAAGCCGTCGCCGGTTGGGCGCGCGACCAGCAGACGGCAATTATTGGTGCCAAGATCGAGAGCGGCATAGGTCGCGCCACCGTGGTCGTGGCCCCAGGCACCATCCGACCTTCCATGCGACCGCCGACCCCGCCGAGGTCGCCGATGTGGCGCCCGCTCGGCGAAAGAGTCGAGGCCGGGCGGGTCCCGGACCTCGTCGCTCATCCCTCAATGCCTTCCTGCCGCCCGAGAATGTGGTTGTTCCACGGCCGCGGTGATGTCCCAACAGTCCAGAAAAGTGTAACAGCGCCCGCCAAGCACGCAACCCTTGCAACTCAGAACCACGCGGAACCGTTCTTGTGAACCCGGCACTGCTGCTCTATCTGACTAATCCCAGCCACAACCCGCCCTCACCCGCCGCATGGATGACAGACCCAACGAGACTGCGCTCGCGACGACCAAATTTGGCATCGGCCAACCGGTTACGCGCACCGAAGACCCCAAGCTGGTCACCGGCCGGGGCCGCTACACCGACGACCTGAATGTGCCCGGCCAGGCTTATGCCGCGATGGTGCGCAGCCGCGTGCCGCATGGTGTCATCCGCGACATCGACACGGCCACAGCCAGAGCGATGCCGGGCGTGCTGGCCGTGCTCACGGGCAAAGATCTGGCCGGCTATGGCGGCCTCAAATGTCCCCTGCCGCTGAAAAGCCGCGACGGCTCGCCTATTCGCTACAGGCCGCGGCCGGCGCTGCCGACCGACAAGGTTCGATTCGTCGGCGATCCTTTCGCCTGCGTCGTCGCGGAGACGGCAGATCAGGCCAAGGATGCGGCTGAAGCCATAACGGCCGATATCGATCCGTTGCCGGCAGTGGTGAGCGCGCGCGATGCCGCGCAGCCCGGCGCACCTGTTCTCTATGATGAAGTGCCGAACAACATCGCGCTCGATTACCACTATGGCGACGCAGACAAGGTCAAAGCCGCGTTTGCCCAGGCCGCTCATGTCACACGGCTGCCGCTCGTCAACCAGCGACTCGTCGTCAATTCGATCGAACCGCGCTCGGCGATTGGCGAGTATGAAGCGGCGTCGGAAAAGTGGACGCTGCATTCGTGCAGCCAGGGCGTGTTCGGGCTGAGAAATTCGCTGAAGGACATTCTCAACGCGCCCGCGGACAAAGTGCGTGTCCTTACCGGCAATGTCGGCGGCTCGTTCGGCATGAAGGCGTCCGTCTATCCCGAATATGTCTGCATCCTGCATGCCGCGCGCGCGCTCGGCCGGCCGGTCAAATGGACCGACGAGCGCTCCGGCAGTTTCGTTTCCGATCACCACGGGCGCGACTTCGACATGCTGGTCGAGGTCGCGTTCGACAAGGACGGACTGATTTTGGCGCTTCGGCTTTCCGGCTACGGCAATCTGGGCGGCTACTGCGCGCAGTTCGGGCCGCTTCTGCCGACGGCGAACGTGACCAAAAACATCAACAGCGTGTACCGCACCCCGTTGCTCGAAGTCGCGACCAAGTGCGTGTTCACCAACACGACAATCGTGTCCGCCTATCGGGGCGCCGGACGGCCCGAAGGCAATTTCGACATGGAGCGCACGCTCGATTTTGCGGCTGCCGAGATGGGCATCGACCGTTTCGAATTACGCCAGCGCAACTTCATTCGCGCCAGGGAAATGCCATTCAAGGCGGCCTCCGGCATGACCTATGACAGCGGCGATTTCCCCGGCGTGTTCAAGCACGCCATGACGCTTGCCGACGTCAAGGGTTTTGCGCGCCGCAAGCGCGAGAGCAGGAAGCGCGGGCTGCTGCGCGGGCTCGGCGTCGGCTGCTATCTGGAAACGACGGCGGCGGGAACGCAGGAGATGGGCGGCATCCATTTCGAGGCGGATGGCACCGTAACCATAATCACCGGCACGCTCGATTACGGCCAGGGTCACGCGTCAACCTTCGCGCAGGTGCTGGTGTCGAATCTCGGCATTCCGTTCGAACGCATCCGGCTTGTCCAGGGCGACAGCGACAGACTCGTGCATGGCGGCGGAACCGGCGGTTCGCGCTCGACCATGCTGAGCGGAACGGCCATCGCCGGCGCCGCCGCCAAAGTGATCGAGCAAGGCAAGCAGATCGCCGCGCATGTGCTGGAAGCGTCCGCGGGCGACATCGAATACGGCAATGGCCGCTTCGTCATCGCCGGCACCGACCGCGCGATCGGGATCATGGAATTGGCCGACCGTCTGCGCGGCAGGCTGACGTTGCCCGACGGCGTGCCCGCAACGCTCGATGTCACCCATGTGACCGACGCGGTCCCGGGAACATTTCCCAACGGCTGTCACGTCGCGGAAGTGGAAATAGATCCGCAAACCGGCGCCACGCACGTTGT
>JBARCH010000397.1:0-1884 GCA_049793875.1 Pseudolabrys sp.
TGCTGACCTTCGCGCGCGACTGGGTCAGGCCACCGCGCCAGATGAACGGCACATCGTTCTTCTACGCCCACTCCGATCAATTGCGCTATGAGAAACTCGACGTATCGGGGCTGCTTTCACCGCTTGCCGATCCGGCGGCCTACAAGGGCAGCTTCATCGACCTAAACGTCAAGGCCGAGCGCATGGGCTGGCTGCCGTCGGCGCCGCAACTCAATGTCAACCCGCTCACGCTCGCGGCCGAGGCGGAAAAGGCGGGCGTCGAGGTCAAGGATCATATCGCGGCCGGCCTGAAATCCGGCAAACTGGCGATGGCCTGCGAGGATCCGGACAATCCGGTCAACTTCCCGCGCAATCTGTTCATCTGGCGCTCGAACCTCTTCGGCTCCTCGGGCAAGGGGCACGAATATTTCCTCAAGCATTTCCTCGGTACACGCCACGGACTGCAGGGCAAGGACCTCGGCGAGGAAGACCGCGAGAAACCGCGTGAGGTCGCATGGCGCGATCCGGCGCCGGAAGGCAAGCTCGATCTCGTCGTCACACTCGACTTCCGCATGTCGACGAGTTGTCTCTATTCCGACATCGTGCTGCCCACCGCATCCTGGTACGAGAAGAACGACCTCAACACCACCGACATGCACACCTTCATCCATCCGCTGTCAGCGGCGGTCGATCCGGTGTGGGAATCGAAGAGCGATTGGGAGACCTACAAGACCATCGCCAAGCGGTTCTCGGAACTGGCAAAGGACCATCTCGGCGTCGAGCGCGACGTGGTACTCACCCCGATCCAGCACGACACGCCAGGCGAACTGGCGCAGCCCTTCGGCGTGAAGGACTGGAAGAAGGGCGAGTGCGAACTCATACCGGGCGTTACCGCGCCGCAGGTGACGGTCGTGGAGCGTGACTATCCCAATACGTATCGGCGCTTCACCGCGCTCGGGCCGCTCGTCGAGAAGCTCGGCAACGAGGACAAGGGCACTGAATGGGAAGCGGCGGCCGAGGTCGCGGGCCTATGCGAACTGAACTACGTGGTGACCGAAGACGGGCCGACAAAAGGCCGGCCGCGGATCGAAACCGATATCGACGCCGCGGAAGTGATCCTCTATTTGGCGCCGGAAACCAATGGCGAGGTCGCTGTCAAAGGGTGGGAGGCCCTCGGTGAAAAGACCGGGCGCGACCACACGCATCTGGCGAAGCCGCGCGAGGGCGAAAAGATACGCTTTCGCGATATCGTTGCCCAGCCGCGCAAGGTCATCACCTCGCACACCTGGTCGGGCATCCAAAGCGAGGAGCAGACCTACAATGCCGGCTACCTGAACGTTACCGAACTGATCCCGTGGCGGACGCTATCGGGGCGGCAGCAATTTTACCAGGACCACCAGTGGATGCGCGATTTCGGCGAGGCCTTCGCGCTCTACCGGCCGCCGGTCGATACCCGCACCGTCAATGACATGCTCGGCAAGCGCTCCAACGGTGAGAAGGAGCTCGTGCTCAACTTCATCACGCCGCACCAGAAATGGGGCATCCATTCGACCTACACCGACAATCTGCTGATGCTGACCTTATCACGCGGCGGTCCAATCGTGTGGATTTCGGAGACCGATGCGAAGAAAGCCGACATTGTCGACAACGACTGGATAGAGCTCTTCAACCTCAACGGCGCGATTGCGGCACGCGCCGTCGTCAGCCAGCGCGTCCATGAGGGTATGTGCCTGATGTATCATGCGCAGGAAAAGATCGTGAACGTGCCAGGCTCGCAGATTACCGGACAGCGCGGCGGCATCCACAATTCCGTCACGCGCACGCTATTGAAGCCTACTCACATGGTTGGCGGCTACGCCCAGCTTTCCTACGGGTTCAACTATTACGGCACGGTCGGCTCTAACC